>NZ_JBGSRV010000015.1:0-138158 GCF_041737375.1 Vampirovibrio sp. | reverse complement strand
AAGGCGCTGGAGCCACTCAGATGCTACAAATGATGGTGCCTCTTCTCGGCTCTGCTTTACAAATATTGTTGACTGTTTTAGGCAGTGGCAATGCTACTAATTCACCTGGCACTGCTGGTGCAGGTGCGGCAGCCGGTGGGGGCGTCTTGGGCGGCACTGCTGGTGCAGGCACTGCGGCAGGTGGTACCGCTGGAAGCGGTGAGATTTTAAAAATGATAACGCCTATTTTTGGTGCTATTTTACAAATAATTATGACTGCTTTAGACGGTGGTAATGCTACTAATTCACCTGACAGTGCTGTGAGTAGTGCTGGAACCGATAAAACCGGTGACACCGGAAATACGGGCACTGGTAACACTGGCAATACCGGTACTGGCAATACCGGAACAGACGCGGCCCAGAAGCCGAAAGCCGGTGGTGGTGGTTACTAATTCGTAATCCCAACCTATTTAATTGAGTTCTGAAGGCAGTCGCTTTATTTTGAGCGACTGCCTTTATATTTTTTGGTAAAAGGGTCGCTTATTTGGAAATTTTAGAGTGGGTTTTGTTCAAAACCGCCATGAATCCTATAGTTCTGTTACTAAAATGAATTAAAAAGCAATTATCTAGGTTAGTTTGTTTTTATTTTAATGTGAGAGATATCTGTAGTTTAAGTCCAAGTCTGTTGAACGGATTGATCGCAAGCGCACGGAAATTCATTACCAGAGAGCGTCATTGTATTTAAGTTCAAGTATTTTGAGAGCGTAGTTTCAATCGAAGTAATCACAACCTTTTCGTCATTTAAATGTGTGGTTTCAGTCCGTTATTTGGAATAATCGGCGCAAAGAATTTAAGGAGAGTACAAATGGTTAACGCGATGGGCGGATATAGCAGTTCCGCATACGGAACTGGCCCCAAACCCAAAAAGGCGGCCACTGAAGCTGCTGAAGCACCGGGAGAAATGGCTGCTGCCAGCAAGGCGGCATCCCTAAAATCTTCTCCTCGTCAGATTCAGGGTTATATTGAAGCCACTGATGAAAATGGAAATATTAATCAAGATAAAGCCAAACAATATGGCACCACCCGCACCACCGCTCAGGAAGCTTATGTAGGTGAGTTCCTTTTAGGAAAGCGTTCAAAAAACGCCGCTGACATTGCGGGTGCTACTCAGCAAGCCTACAAGGATATGAACTCAGCCGATCCCAATGAGAAGTCGGCAGGCACGTTTGCCTTTGTGGCTTCTGCCTACAAAAATAATGGTGGTAATTATAACAACGGCAAATTAAAAGAAATTCTTGAAAAATCTGGCCGCAGTGATTTGGTTACCAAAGGCGTTGGAGAGAAAGACGTACAGACTCTGGGCGCCGTTTATCAAGCCATTCGGGATGGGGATGTTTCCCTGAAGCAGGTTTTTGACGGCACTGGTGAAGACGCCGTTGATGATGATCAAAAGTATCAGAAAGCCATTGATGCGGTGACCACTGGTAAAATTGGCGCCGATTTAAATGGGGATCATGGTGTAAAAGGTTCCGGCAATACTGGCAATTCAGGCAATACTGGTAACTCTGGTAATTCTGATGGCGTCGCTGCTGATAAAGCTGCCTCTTCTTCGGCAGCCGATGCTTCCGGGGCGGCCAATAATCCGATGGCAGGCCTGATGATGATTTTACAAATGTTGATGCAAATGTTAATGGGGCTGCTTGGTGGTGATGCTAGTGGCTCGGGTCCATTTGGTGGTGCTTTGAGCGGTGCCGGTGCTGAAACTGGCGGTACTGGAAACACCGATATTGCTGGCGTCAGCAAATATGGAACCGGCGATACCGGAAACACCGGAAACACTGGAAATACCGGTAACACCGGCAATAGCAAAGCTGACACTGGCGACACCGGAAATACCGGTAACACTGGCAATAGCAAAGCTGACACTGGTGACACTGGAAATACCGGTAACACTGGCAATAGCAAAGCTGACACTGGCGACACTGGAAATACCGGTAACACTGGCAACAGCAAAGATGGAGCCGACAAGCCCGCTGGCGACGAAAAGAAGCCCGAAGCTAAAAGCTCTGGTGGGGGGTACTAATTCCAGCACCAATAGACAGTTTAAAAAACGGCCCGCAAGGGTCGTTTTTTTTGTGTGGGTTGTCATTGCATTCTTTTCTTCAGTTTAAATATGCAATAAAATGAATCAATGCAATCCATAGGCCAATATAATTTAATTTTCTCCAACTGGCCAGTATTATCGCTTGCGGCTTGGGGGCAGCTGTTGGCGGAATTTCCGGTTAGAGGCTCAGGCTTACCCCCCACCACTGGGGGCGCTGGTTTTGAAGAGGCAGATATTCAACCCTTATTGCTGCAACCCAACGATGATTGGGTGTTTTTATACGAGCGGATTCAGGAGCGACTGGCTCGGCAGGCTCGAAGTAAAGGCGAGGCGCAACAAGGGGTTTTTTACACCCCGGTTTCTATTGCGCATTATTTGGTTCAACAAACCTTGGGCGTTTATTTAGCGCAGCAATTGCGGCGCATTGAACAAGCGGTTTCCGGGCAGCGGCTTCAAGCGGCGCAGGCTGATTTACAGCGTGTAGAAAGCTTAAAACTGATCGATCCCGCCTGTGGAACGGGCGTGTTTTTGGTGGAAGCCTTGAAAAAATTGCATGCTTTTTACGGGGCCATTCAGCAGCAATATCCCGTTCTCAAGCTTCAAGGCAGCGCGGCTTACAGTGTTTGCCATCAATTGTACGGGCTGGATCTGGACCCGGCCAGTGTGTTCATTACCCGCTTGCGATTGGCTCAGTGGGTTGGCTGGCTGGATTGTCAGCATGAGCCGCTGAACTTACCCCTTCACGCCGAACTGGTGCAATGTGCGGATACCTTAAGTACCCCTCTTTTTGCGGAAATGGCTTGGCATTTTGTATTGGGCAATCCGCCTTATATTTCTGAAGTTCGCAAACAGGCAAAGCGTTTTGCGCCCCTGCAAACCAGTGGCTTTTATCAGCCTAAAATGGATTTATGTGATGCCTTTACGGCATGGGCCATTCACCGATTGGAGCCTGAGGGCCAACTAGCCTATGTGTTGCCGCAGTACTGGACCCAACGCACCAGCAGCGCCCCGCTTCGGGCGTTGCTATGGCAAGAGGGTCGCTTTCAGGAAATTTGCACCTTTGGGGCCACCCCTGTTTTTAAAAACGCGCCTGGTCATCATACCGCGCTGCTGGTTTGGCAAAAAGGCTCGTTCCCGCAACCAGACGCCGATAGCCAGCCGGTTTTATGGGGGCAACCGGATGCAGTGGATCGTTTGTCTCACTGCAACTTGCAACCTGCTATTTTGTTCAGGCAGACTCAATCGGGTAAATTTTTGTTGGGGGCTGCGGTGGAAATTGCGTTGTTGCAGCGTTTGTCGAGCTTGCCGCCCTTGTTGGCCCCTCGACAAATTCAGCAGGGAGTGGTGTTGCCGCAAGGTCGTTTGAAATTCTCGGATTGGAAAAAATTGCCGTCCCCTCAACAAGCCAAAGTAGCCCCCGGTTCCGGTATTTTTTTGCTGAATCAGGCCGAGGTGCGGCAGCTTCAGTTTGGCCCTGAAGAAGCGGCCTTATTAAAACCTTATTACGGTCCTGCCGGATTTTTGCCCTTTCAGGGGGTTAATCAGGCCCCATCACAGTATCAGCTAGTTTATACCGATGCATCCGCCCGCCGTGCCATGGCTCTTAAGCCTGAGCAGTATGCCCGTTTAAAAGCGCATTTGGATGGCTTTGCATCCATTTTAACCTCTGCGTTTAAGCCGTACGGTCTGCATCGTGCCCGCCAAAAAAAGTGGTTTGAATCCCCTGAAAAAATAGTTTGCGCCCGACAGGTCATGTCGCCCGCCTTTGCGGTGGTCCCCCAATGCGCCTATGTTTCCGAAGGGTTTTATGTGTTGCTGCCAGAAGGGAATAACCCGGCCTATTGGTGCGCCCTGCTGAATAGCCGATTGGGCTGGTACTGGTTTTATCATCAAAAACGCAAAGGGCATCGCTTGCAAGTGGATAAAGATGTGTTGCTCACGTTCCCGCAACCCCGGTTTCAAGAACCCGAGCGGGTGCATCAACTGTCGGCGCTCAGTGAGGTCTTGGCCGGTGAGTTGCACCCCTCTCAACGCAAGGACTTAACCGAGGCATTGAACCAGTTGGTGGATGCCGCTTATGGGGTTACAGCCACAGAAAAAGACTGCATGCAGGCCGCCTATCATTCTGTTTTTGAATCTAGGGTTGGGCCTGTTGTTGAGCCAACTTGATTTGCTCTGCGGCTTGAATGCCGGATTTCACGCATTCGTTCAAGGCAATGCCCCGTATATAATTCCCGGCCAGATGCAGGCCTTTTCGCTTTTTTAAATCCGTTTCAATGGCGGAAATGCGCTGTAAGTGGCCCAGACTGTATTGGGGAATGGCTTGCTCGTAAAAAAGCACGTTTGAAAATTGAGGTTCTAAAGACCCTTTTAAGTGAAATACCGTTTGTAAATCCTGAACGGCTTGCCCCTGAATTTGAGAGGCTTTGTGCCAAATGGCTTCCGGGTAGTGCGCCCCCCCAATAAAATGGCTCAACAGCACTTTGCCCGCCGGGGCTCTTTCTGGAAACAGGCTGCTGGCCCAAATAGCGCCCAACAGCTTAATGTTTTCCTTGCGTGGAATCAGGCAGCCAAATCCATCCAGCGGGTGTTGAATCTGTTTGGCATGAAAGCCCAAATGGGCCACGGATAATCCGTTATAAGGAATTTTTTCCAAATGACGGCTGGCCTCTGGGGCCAAGGTTTTTAACAGGCGGGCCGCCACATAGGCAGGCACCGCAAGCACTATATTTCGGGTTTCCAGCGCTTCCCCTGATTCCAGAACAACCTGATAACCGCTTGCGGCTTTCTCAATTTGACGGACTGGGCAGTTGAGCCTTAAAGCGTTGGGGGGCAGGGCGTTTGCCAAGGCATCGGTTAGGGTTTGCAAGCCCCCTTCAAAACTCATTAATTTCATTCTGGATTTTTTAGGCTGCTTTTTGGCCGCTTGCATCGCCGCTTTGGCCGCCAGAAACAAACTGCCAGCCTGTTGTTCCATTTGCCATACTTTGGGGAATACGGCAGGCATACTCAGGGTTTCCACGTTGCCCGCATAAATGCCGCTAATGAAAGGATCCACCAGATTTTCCGCCACTTCCCGACCCAGCCGATGGGAGAAAAAGCCCGCCACGCTCATATCATCCGCCTGACATTTGGGCTGGAAAGGCTCCCGCAATAACCGGAGTTTTCCAAGCAGCGATAATACCGTCGTGGTTAGCGCTTGCCAGGGTTTGGTGGGCAGGGCGCTCAGTTTGCCGTTCAGGTACAGGTAGCGTTTTTCCGCTGAGCCATGGGTGGCTTTGGGCAGCAGGTTCAAAGCCTCGCACAGGGCAATTATTTCTTGGGCGGTGCTAGGGAAGGTGTGCGGCCCCCATTCAAAGGTGTAACCGTCCTTTTGTTCGGTTTGAATCAGTCCGCCTGCCCGGTTAGAGGCTTCCAGCACCTCGAAGGATCGGCCCTCCTGATGCAGATGATAGGCGGCAGTCAGGCCACTAATGCCCGCCCCAATAATGAGGGTTTCTATGGTTTGTATAGGAGGGGCTTGCCTGTCAGGGGAGTGCATATCAGGCGCTGGCCTGCGCTTTCAACAGTTCTGGAAATGAGGAAAAGGGGAAGGGATTTTCCTGAGCTTCCAGTTGCACCAGCGTTAGCTCGGCCAAAGCCTGAATAAAGCTGGCATTTGTATTGAGCGAAGGCGCCCGGTAACAGTGCTGAATGCCGAGTTCACGGGCCAGTGGAATATACTCCTGATCAATTTCCACCAGCGTTTCCACATGATCGGATACAAAGCTGAGGGCCACCATTAAAATGTTATCCCGGTTGTTGGCCGCGAAATAAGGCAGAACCCCTTCGGTGGCAGGCCCCAGCCATGGCATTTTGCCCACTTGGCTCTGGTAAGCCAGCTCCCACGGGTTGTGGGGGAAAAAGCGGGTGGCAATGGTTTCCGCGCAGCTGTAAATTTGCTCCGGGTACGGATCTTTGGTGCGCTTGACATGCCGAATGGGCAGACTGTGGGCGCTGAACAAAAGTTGCACTTCGTTTTTGGGGCAAGTCCAGGGGTGAGCGTTCAACCCTTCTTCAATGCATTCCTGCATGGCTTGCAGGTAAGTGGGATGATCGTGATAAGGCGGCACCACGCTAATATCCAGCTGCACCCCTTTGGCATCCAGTACCCGTTTTAATTCGTTTAAACTGCTGCCGGTGGTAGTGTAGGAAAAATGCGGGTAAAGCGGCACTACAATTAATCGCTGAATGCCATCCTTCACAATCTGATCCACCGCTTCTTCGGTAAAGGGATGCCAGTAGCGCATGGCGATATAAATGGGCATTTCCGGTTGCCCACGTTGCATTAATGCCTGTTTCAAGGCTTCACCCTGAGCGATGGTAAATGGCAATATGGGAGAACCTCCGCCCATCAGTGCGTAGTTTTCCTGGGCCAGTTCTTCCCGCTTGGTGGAAATCAGCCAAGCCAGCGGTTTTTGAAAAATAAAGGAAAGCGGCAACTTAATGATGTCTGGATCTGCGAACAGGTTGAACAGAAAAGGTTTCACGCTTTCCAGATTATCTGGCCCGCCCAGATTCAAAAATAAAATGCCGGTTTTGGATGAAGGCATGCGAACACTCCTTGCAATCTGGTGGAACCATCAAACGGTTTTGGAAAAAGTGGGTTTGTCGTTGCTGAGTTTGGGCAAATAGGCATCAAACGGCATGGCGATATTGCGGCTGAACAGGCGGCCTTTGGGGGTGACGCTCAAGCTGGTTTCAGTCAGCGTGAGCAGCCCATCGTTGGCCAGATCTTCCAGTTTGGGGAAGGCTTCCGCAAAGTGGGTTTTGAAGGGAATGCCAAAGCGCTCTTCAAAATTTGCGTAATTGATTTGGCCGGGGCATAAAATGGCCAAAATCACCGCTTGTCGCAAGCGATCTTCCGCACTTAGCTCATAACCACGCATGGTGGGAATGCGCCCGGCATCAATGGCTTCATAGTATTGAGACAATTTGCGCCAGTTTTGGGCAAATTGGCCTTGCAGCCCGCTAATGGCGCTTACCCCAAACCCGTATAAATCGCTGGGTAAGTGGCCGTGCTGGACGGTGTAGCCCATAAAGTTGCGGTGCAAGTTGCCGCTTTGCAGGGCCAGACTTAATTCATCGGTGGGTTTGGCGAAGTGATCCATGCCAATGTATAAATAACCCGCATCAGTCAGCATTTGCAGGGCGGTTTGCAAAATCTGGAACTTGATTTCGCTTTCGGGCAGGGCCGCTTCTGGAATCTGGTTTTGGTGCGGACTGAGCCACGGCACATGGGCGTAACTGTAAAGGGCAATGCGATCCGGGCTGAGCTGAATCACGTCTTGAACAGTTTTTTCAAAACTGGCCACCGATTGATGGGGCAGGCCGTAAATCAAATCAAAGTTCAGCCCTTCAAAGCCCAGTTTGCGGCATTGCTCGGTGGTGGCTGCGGTCATATCCAGCGGCTGCACCCGGTGGATGGCCTCTTGTACTTGCGGGTTAAAATCCTGAACCCCCAGGCTGATGCGGTTAAATCCCAGTTCTTTCAGCAAATCAATTTGGCCTGGCGTGGTCACTCGGGGATCCACCTCAATGGCCACTTCCGCGCCGGGGGCCAGCTGGAATAAATCTGTCTGGAATTTGAACAGACGGGCCATTTGCTCCTCAGACAGGTAAGTGGGCGTTCCGCCCCCCCAGTGGAATTGCACCACCGGGCGACTGCGATCCATCCAGCCCGCCATGGTTTCCATTTCCCGAAACAGATAGCCCAGATACTTTTCGGCCTGATCTCGCTGCTGGGTAATGACCACATTGCACCCGCAAAACAGGCAGCGGCTTTCGCAAAAAGGCAGGTGAACGTAAAGCGAGAGCGGATGCGGATTGCTGCCAAACGGCTGGTTGGTTGTGCGCACGGTTTTCTCATGCGCTTCCGCATTGTAGCTATCCTGCCACATGGGCGCGGTTGGATAGCTGGTATAGCGAGGGCCAGAGGTATTGTATTTTTGCAATAATGCTTGAGATGCCAGAGTTTCCATCGGGAAATCCCCTTATGTTAAGGGTGTGCGGGGGTTAAAGCGCTTTCTTTCACCAGATCGACCAGTAGGCGAACATTCTCCACCGGGGTGGGGGGTAAAATGCCATGGCCTAAATTGAAAATATAGCCCTGGTTTCCACCTTCGGCAATCAGGGCTTGCACCATGGGCTTTAAGACTTGGGGGCTGCTAAACAGGGCGGTGGAATCTAGATTGCCTTGCAAGGCGAAGCGATGGCCCACAATCTGTCGGGCATCACTAATGGAGGTAAGCGGGTCCACGCTGATTACATCCGGTCCGGCTTCGGCCATCAGTGGCAAAAGGCCCCGGCTGTTGTTGACGTACAAAATAACCGGCGTTTCATCCCGTTTCAGGTTGCGTATAATTTGCTGGTGATAAGGCAAAATGAAGCGTCGGTATTCCGCTTCACTTAAAATGCCGCCCCAGGTATCAAACAGCTGAACGGCTTGCGCCCCTGCTTCAATTTGGGCGTTCAGGTAAAGGGTGATCGTTTCGGCCAGTTTGCCCAGTAAACGGTGCAGCACGTCCGGGGCGTCGTACATCATGCCTTTCAGTTTGGCGAAATGTTTGCTACCACCGCCTTCAATCATGTAGCTGGCCAGTGTCCAGGGGGAGCCCGCAAAGCCAACCAGTGCGGTATCGGGCCTGCTGGCCAATTCCTGGCGCATGCGGCGAATAATTTCCATCACAAACCCGGTCTTTTCAAGCGGATCTGGAATAATCAGGCGATCCACATCCGCCGCCGTTTGCAACGGATTAGGGAAGTGAGGGCCGCCATCCCCAAACACCACTTCCATGCCCATGGCCTCTGGCGGAATTAAAATATCAGAGAAAATAATGGCCGCATCCATTTCAAAGGCGTTGATGGGCTGCATGGTTACTTCCACAGCCACGTCCGGGGTTTTGCACAGTTCCAGAAAACCCATTTTCTGGCGGATGGCCCGGTATTCGGGCATGTAGCGTCCGGCTTGCCGCATCAACCACACGGGGGGTCTGTCTAAAATTTCCTGACGGCAGGCTTTAATTAATCGGGGGGCGCTGGGGGCGGCATTCTGTGAAGTCACGAGGTATATCCTTTTTTCAAATCGCCAGACAGACAGAGCAAGGGAAGCTTAAAGATGCGGTGACTCATTGAGCCAAACGTATTGGCGATTAGGGTTAATCATACTCCAAACGGGTTGGAATCAAAAATAGGAGATGCCCTACGGTGCCTGAAAACCCCAAAAATCCAAAATTTTCAGGTTGCGGGTTGAGATTGTAGTAGGGTTGTAGTAAGTTGATACCATATGTACCGGGGTGCTGGCGTTAAGCTGGCTGAGAGCACCGTTATTCGGTGAAACCCTTGAACCTGCTCTGGATAATGCCAGCGAAGGAAATTGATGTCATCACTTGCGCCGTCACCTGTTTCTACTTTCCCTAATGCCAACCCCAGCACCGAGCTTTCCCCCGCTCAAGCCCGCTTTGTTTACTGGCTGAACGGCTTGGCTCCGGTTGCCACCAATATTGTGACCCCCTTTGTGGTGTTTTTAACCATGATGTTGGGCAAGAACAAGACCAAACCAGTGTTCACTAAATACAATCAGCAGGTGAACGAGGTGGTCCGCCAGTTTGTGAGTGGCACCATTGGCCTAATCAGCTACTTTGGGGGCGGAGAGCTGACCAAAAGCGCATTGAACCGGGTATTTGACGAGCATAATCAACCCATGAGCGAAGCCAGCAAGCAGGTGGCCATGATTGTGGGCGGGGTGGCCATGAGCTTTATCGGCTTTGCCTTTGTGCGGCCCTATATTAGTACCGATTTAATCTGCAAGTTCCTCAAGCAGGAAAAAGGGCTGGAGCAGGAAGTGGCCCAGGATAAAGTTCGCCAAATCCTGACCGCCGCTTGCCCTAACCCCATTAACCTTCAAAAAGGGCTAACCCTGCTGGATGACATCTTAAAAAAGCAGGCCGCCAAGGAGGCGGGCGCCAAGTCGGAACATACCGTGATTCGCTGGTTGCAGGCCAAAATCGATCAGCACTTGCTGCCTAAAGGTCAGCCGGATCTTAAAAAAACGGCCATTGCCTCAACCGCTGCCCTTTCCGCTTATTTGGCATTGCTGACGGCTGGATTGTGGGGGGTGAATCGTGCATTGGGTAAAACCCCTGCGCCGCCCAGCGCTGGTTTTAGTCTTAAAAACGGGGTGGCCTTGACGCCCAACGGGCTACCAAACAACCTGTCCCGTCCTTTCTCTTCGCCGCTTCAACCGCTGGAAGCCGCTGCGCCATTATACTTTGCCCGTGAAGCGTATCCCATGCCCTTGAACCGGATACCCCCGAATGCCAATGCGGTTTATCGAAGCGCAGGCCGGAACCGGGTTTAGCCGGGTTCTGCCAGAGGGTTTGGCACAGGATCAGCCTCTTGTACGGGGGTGGCTTTTGCATGGGGCCATAAAAAATAGCCCAAGCCAAAACCCAGACCGCTCAGGCCAATGCCAATGAGCGTGGAATAGGGCCAGCCGGGAATGCCCAGCCAATTGGGCAGAATGCCGTTTTGAACCAGAGCGCTAAACACAACGGCGGTGATGCCAAAGCTCATGGCCAGCACCCCGCTCCATTTGCCGGGATTTTTCAGGTAAAGCATACCCACCACTGGAAAAAACATGCCGCAGGCGTAAATATCGGCGGAAATCCACAAAATGCGGATGAGATCCTGAAAATACAGGGCCATGGCCATGGCTGGAATGACCATGAGGGCGGTGGCAATCCGGCTGACCTGAATCAGTTCCCGGTTGGAGGCCTGAGGCCGGATAAAGCCCTGATAGATGTCTCGGGTGAGAGTGAGGCTGCCTACGTTCAGCGATGAATCCATGGTGGAGCTGACCGCCGATACAAAGCCAAGCAGCACCAGCGCGCTTAAAAACGGCGTGGGCAGTCGCAAGGCCAAATCAATCAGCACGGTATCGCTTTTGGGAATGATTTGGGTGCTCAGCAGCCCAATAACCGCAATGATGGAAAACAGGGCCAGCATAATGCAAAATGCTTGCCAGCCCGCTTTAAAGGCCTGTTCCGGGCTGCGGGTGGAAGACATGCGTTGCCACATTTCCGGGGCAATGCACCAGGCCAGCACAAAGGTAATTACCAAAAAAATATGTTCCTGCCAGCCGTGGGAAAAATCCCAGAAGTGGGCGGATTGATGGCTGAGAAAATGATTCCAGGCGGCCACATCGGGAATGGCGGTGCTGGCGGTAAATATCAGCAAAATTAAAAAGCCCAGCCAAATAAAGCCCATTTGGGCGATATCGGTAATCACCACGGTAAAATAGCCGCCCCACATGGCGTAACTGACCACCGCCAGGGTGCTGAGTACGGTTGCCCATGTTAAATCCAGCCCAAATACGTTTTGAAACAACTTGCCTGCCGCCACCATCTGGGAGCCAATCAGGGTGGTGGTGGCGGCCAGAATGATCAGGGCCAGTAGCAGGCGCCCCGGTTTTCCGTAGTGGGCGGCCACCGCTTCTGGCTGAGACAAATAGGGCTGTCGGGAAACGGGCTTTGCCATAAACAGGGTGATCACCACAAAGGAGAGTATAGAGGGCAACACCAGCTGCCATGCCCCGCTTAAGCCTTGATCGTGGAAAGCGTTGATGGAACCCATGGTGGAGGAAGCCCCAAACCAGGAGGCTGCTAGGGTTAAGGCCACCGGAAAGGCCCCAAATTGTCGATTCGCCAGAAAAAAATCCTTGAGGGTTTCCACTTTTCTGGAAAAAAAGCGGGCAATCAGCAGGATCAGTACAAAATAGCCAATGAGAAAAAGAGGGGAGAGGTTCATCATGAATATAAAACGGCGGCGGCCCGTTTATTGTGGATTGGGGCTTAGGGGGATATTCAGGCGCAGCAGACAGTTGCCAAAGGCATTCGCAAACTGGCGAAATAACTCGTCCGAGGTTTGATAACGGGGCAATTTGCCGATGAGCTGGATGCGCTGCTCGCTTAAAGCGCTTTCCAGAGTGGCTGGCAAGGGTTCGTTATCGTATCGGTTTAAAATTAAAGCGGGGGTGCGTACAAATTCTCTGCCATTGGTTAAATGCCAATCGGAAAAGTCATCCGGGGTCACAATGTCCAGCAATTGCAGGGTTTCTTCAGGCAACAAGGTGTGTAGTACGGAATGATGACCATCCAGAATGACATAATCATAATTTTCAATCAGGCGGGTCAGGCCGTATTTTAAGGGGGTTAGCGCGCTGGCATCCAGTTGTTCCGGCAAATTGCCCACTGTAATTAATTCCTGCTCATCGCCTACGGTAATGGCTAAATCATGAAAAACCCAATCCACGGCTTCTCGAGGGGTGGCGGTTTCCGTGTGTTGTGAAATCAGCCTGCCTAGTGTTAATTCGGGCAGTTGAGGGGCCAGGGTGTGGGTTAATTTTTGATCGCTAGAGGCATCAATATACAAAATGGAGGCCGGTGACAGCTCTTCTCCCAGTGTGATCACAACATTGGTTTTTCCGGCGCCCAGCTTGCCGGTCACTTCGATAATGGCCTTCATAAATCTGATGTAAACCTGTCTGTCTCAATCAATACTTATTTGGGTGTTTGGCCTTTAATGGCCGCACTAAGCGCTTTTTCAAGCGTTTCAACCTTGCTTTCCAGCACTTTAACCTTGCTTTCGGCCTCTTCTCTGGAAACGTCCTTACGCTCCAAATCCCGATTCACTTTTTTATACTGGGTACCCAGTTCCAGAGTGCGTTCTCGTGCTTTTAGCAACAAAGCCCCTCCCACCAGCGCACCGGCCAGGGCCATGAGTGCCCCTAGCGACAAGTCAATTAGGGTTCCGCCTAAAAACTGCACGTTGGTTTGGGTAAGGTCTAAATTTTGTACAACCAGCGCGGCGGCGCTACCCAGTAGGAGTATCGCCACTAAATTTAGAAGCAGTTTTTGGAGTTTAAGCATCTCGCACCGCCTTTGCAGTTGGGGCCAGTCAAAAAATGGTTGCTCCCGATATTTTGCCTGAAAGCATTTTGACTTTCAATTCAATTCTGAAGCCTGCTTTATAGTTTTTGGGGCATGGCTGGCCAGTTAGCCGCTGGCATTGACTTTATCGCTTAGTAGTTGCCAAATGCGACTAATTTCAGGATCTTGCGGAATTTCAAAGGTCACTTGTTCCCCTTTGGGGTGCTGAAAGCTTAATCGAAAGGCCTGAAGCATCTGCCCCTGGGTTTTTAGCTTGGCTACTTTCTCAATACCGCTGCCATACAGCGGATCGCCAAACAGCGGATGCCCAATATGGCTGAGATGCACCCGGATTTGATGGGTTCGCCCGGTTTCCAGACTCAGTTCCAGCAAGGCGAATTTATCGGCCAATCGTTCCTGAACCCGCCAGTGGGTCACCGCGTTTCTGCCATCGGGCAGAATTGCCATTTTGTCTCGTTGCTTGGGGTTTCGGCCAATGGGGGCGTCCACGGTGCCGCAATTTTCCGGGAAAACGCCTTGGGCGATGGCCCGATAGTCCCGACGAGCGGTTTTGTCCTTGAGTTGCGCCGATAGGTGAAAATGGGCGGCGTCTGTTTTGGCCACCATTAAAAGCCCGGAGGTATCCCGATCCAGTCGATGCACAATGCCGGGGCGGATTTGACCGTTAATGCCCGATAAACTACTGCCACAATGGGCCAGCAGGGCATTCACCAGGGTTCCTTCCCGCTCCCGGCCGGTGGGGTGGGTGAGCATGCCGCTGGGTTTATTCACCACCAGCAGGCAGTCATCCTCAAAAATCACATCCAGCGGAATGTATTCCGGGGCCAGCGCAATGGGTTGAGCCTCGGGTACGCTTACCACAATCACATCCCCTTCTTTCAGGCGCAAAGAAGCTTTGCTGACTGCTTTTTCGTTCACCTGCACCCGACCATCCTTAATCAGGGTTTGCAAACGTTCCCGAGAAATGGCGTAGTCTTCCAGTTCGGCTGCCAAGCGTTTGTCCAGGCGTTCGCCCTGATCCTCTTCAGAAATCAGCAGGCGATACTGGGTGGTGTTCTCAGGCGTTGGAAGGTGGCTCATGGGTTTCTATTGGTTGGGTTGCTGGGACTGGGGTGGGGTTTTTCACCAAAATGGTAATCATTAACACTACGCCCATAAAAATAAAGCTGTCCGCCACATTAAACACCGGGTAGTGAATGGCCACCCAGTCAAAATAATCAGTCACCCGCCCTGTGGTCAGTCGATCGATCAGATTGCCCAGCGCCCCGCCCAAAATCAGGGCCATGGCCAGTCGCTCTCCTTTGGCAAAGTGGGTGCGAAGCAGGGCGTAAATAAGCAGCACCCCAAACAAAAGGGAGGTAAACACACTGAGCAGCTGGGGCTGGTTTTTAAACAGGCTAAAAGCGGCCCCGGTATTAAAGGCCAGCGTCAGTTGAAAAAATCCGGGAATAATGGGAACAGAACCACTGGACGGCAGATACGCTTTGGCCAGCCACTTGCTGCCCTGATCCAGCAGGGTAAAACTCAGCATCCAGGCCAATAGCATCCAGCGGGAAGGGTGTTTCATGCTTTATTCCGGCTGGTTGTCCGGCTCCAGATCCACGGGGCCATTGCCATTTTCTTCCGATTCCAAATCCGCCTGATTGGGTGCCACTTTAATTTTGCCATCGGCGCTGCTGTGGGTTACTTTTTGGGCTGGATTTTCTTCGGTGTAATTACTTTTGGGAATGACATTGACCCGTTTAACCACGGTCAGAATGCCCTTCAGGTTAATGGTGGGTCGTTCCTGATCATCTTGTCCAATTTCCGTAAAGCCTACGGTGGCAGTCACCACTTCGTTATTGCTGGTGTTGTTGGCTTTGAAAATGCGCTCCAAATCCGTATTTTCGGTGGACAGGGTGCGGAACTTGTCTTTGCTGCTGTGCTGTGGATAGGTTAAGGGTTCCTGACTGAGGGTGGCAAAGGCGATGTTACCAGCGGGAACATCCACGCTTACTTTGGCGGTGTAAGAGTCTCCGGCAAAAACTTGCTCGGGTGTCTCCACGTCAATCTCTACGGCGTCAAAAGGGCCATAGGTAATGGTGGCTTTTTCAAACAGGGTGGCATCACTGATAATTTCCCAGGTTTTACCGGTGCGATGCAGGTACAGCATCCCTCTGGAACGGCTTTTCATGGTGCCGGGTTTGGTGCTGACCACCGGATCGACCTTGGCGGTTGCGGTGGCCGTATCCAGACTTTCCACGGTGGCCCATTTGCCGTTAATGCGAATTTCCATAATCTGGCTGTTGTAGCGAATGTCCGGGAACATTTGCCAGGTGTCCTTAATCAGGCCACGGATATCGGACAGACTGAGGCTGTCGCCACTGGAAAAATTAGGGGAATAATGCTTTAAAACGCCTTCCAGATCATGACGATTGGATGCGGCCATCAAGTCACGCAGGGCTTCCTGAACCGCATTGACATCCTGAATGCCAGCCTTGCTGGTTTCCAGATGCATGGTTGATGGCGCCGTTGCTTTGGCGGAGAAAGCATTGGAAGGGGTAAGGCCAATACTCATTAAAGCCACTATCAGGGAGAGGGGAAGGACGATTTTGCGCATGATTCACTCAGTCTGGTTATAACGAACGTGTCACTATTGTAACCGATTCAAAAAGGGCACATCTTTAAAAAAGGCGGCTCAACCTTGTGCAACGTGCCTGTCAGTCTGTCATTAACGTAAGAAACTGAGCAGGCTGGTTTGCATCAGTCGGGCGGTTACATTCAAAGAAGATTCGAAAACGTTTTGTTGCTGGTTAATATTGGCAATGACTTCTGGCATATCGATATCCTGAATGCTGGCAAACTGCTGGGTTAAAATAGATTTTCGCTCGTCGATGCGATCCTGGGTGACCGATAGCCGGTTGGATACCGCTCCGATAATGGCCTGCTTGCTGAGAATGGTGTTCATATCTGTAGTTAGGGTATCCAGTCGGGAGCGTATATCGGTCAACTGGGTGGGGCTGGCGGAGTCTTCCAGATTGAGTTTGAGTTGTACCAGCGTTTGAAAAATACCGGACCCCGTTACCGAAACCGGTGGCCCTGCATTAACCGTACTTTCTCCCATCATTTCTTCGCCGTTTACGTTAACGGTGAGTTGAACCCCACGGGCAATTTCCACGTTGCGCTGCCACGATTCGGTGGGCGGGTTTCCTCCGTAGCTAACATCATCTCCGGTGCGGCTGAAGGGAGGCGCATCGGTTTTATAGCCGCCAAAAATATATTTGCCGCCAATGTCCGTATTGCCGATTTGCACCAGTTGATTAATGATTTGATCGATTTCCAGGGCAATGGCATTCCGGCCATCCTGGTTGTTGGTAAAGTTGGCGGCCTGGGTGGTTAATTCCTGCGCTCTTTGCACCAGTTCCACCATGCTGTTAATGGCGTTGTCGGCGGTGTTGGCCTCGGCTACGGCATCCTGAATGTTACTGCCATAGCGCTCATCGGTTTTTAAGGTATTAGAAAGCGCTAAAATCTGGGTCATGCCCACCGGATCATCAGAAGGGCTATTGATTTTTTGCCCCGATGACAGGGTTTGCTGGAGCGAGGACAGCATGGACATGTTGGTGTTCAGGTAGCTTAACGCCTGATTTTGCATATAGCTGGTGGTAACTCGGCTGATACTCATAAAAATGGCCTCCCAATCTTTCCCGGTTCGCTTTAATTTTGGTGTTGTACGGCGTGACTTTATCCGGCCATATTAATAATGGTTTGGGTCACTTGATCCAGAATGCTGATGGTTTTGGAGGTGGCTTCCAGCATGCGTTGATACCGCAACAAATCAATGGTTTCCTCATCAATGTTGACCCCTGAAATGGATTGACGCTGCTGATCCACCGACAAGGTCAGGTTTCTCTGGTTTTGGCTGCCATTCTGGGCGCTTTGGGAATCAATCCCCAGTTTGGCGATGGTGCTGTTTAAGTAATCAACCAGTCCGGTTCCCAGTGAGGCAAAGGTCTGGTTTTTCAATTGGGCCATGGCCAAAGCGTTTCGTCCGTCACCGACGCCCGCAAACCCGCCTGCCACGGTGGCATCATCAATGGCTGCCGCAATCAGTCGGGGGTCGCTTAAAATGGCCGGGTTTACCTTCCAGTGGAACAAGTCCAACCCTTGGCCGGGGTTCAGCGTCGCATCGTTCAGAAACATGGCGTCTGTAGAAAGATTGCCGTCCTGATCCCGGCCTGCGGGCAGAGGAGGCGCTACTTGCCCGACCTGTAAAATATTTAATTGCTCTACAATGGTGCCCAGCAAATTATCCAGCTTGCCCATTACGTTGCGAATACTACTCAGGTTGGGGTCGTTGCCCCCCATCTCGATAATGCCCTTGAGTTTGCCCCGGCTAATTTCGTCGCCAGCGCCATCATTTAACACCACCGCCCCGTTCACCGTACTCACCAACGCGGGTACATCATCCGGGGTGGGGGCCACGCCCGTGTTTTCAAGCGCTTGCAGGCTATCAAACTGATCCACGCCTTTAATCATGGTTTGTCCGGCAATGGTCAGATCGATTTGTCCGTTATCAAAATAGGTGACATCAATATCAACCAGCTTGGATAAATCGTCCAGCAGCTTGTCCCGCTGATCGTATAAGTCATTGGGTTCCGCCCCGGAAGCCTTGGTGCTGACAATGCTTTTATTGATAGCGGCGATACTGGCCAGTTTCTGGTTGATATCATCCACGGTGAGCGATAACTGGCTGGTTTCAAAGCTGCTGGGAGATAGCGGGCTTCCTACCAGGTTTTGCCGTAAATCGGAGAGTTGAAGCCCTTGTTGCTGGAACACGTCTACCATATCCAGCGCCTGCTGAATAAAAGTGGAACGCACCGCTGTATTTTGGGGGTTCACGCTTAGCGCCTGAGCGGATTCAAAAAAGCTTTGCAAGGCATCGTTCACGCCGCTGGTGGAGGGTTCATTCAAAATACCTTCCAGCTGTCTGAGGGCGTCTCGCATGGTTTCGTCCATGCCCAGCGCCCCGCTGGAAAGCCTGAATTGAGCGTCTAAAAACTGATCCCGGCTGCGGGTGACTTGCTGCAAAATGGGCCCTTGTCCAATTTGTCCGGCGGTAAGTTGAGAGGGGGTGGGGGTGACGTATGCGTTGAAAGCCATCAGATCAACCCGCTGACGACTATAGCCATCAGTGTTTGCGTTGGAAATGTTGTGGTTAATGGTGCTCAGCGCATTTTGGGCGGCAATTAAGCCACGGTGCGCGTTATACATACCGAAAAATCCGGGTGTAATCATGATGGAACCTCTCTCAAAGGTGATGGTTTTTCTCTGGGTTTATATCCGTGATGAACTTGAAAAACTGGATGAACTTGAAAATGGGCGTTGAAATAAGGGCTTGTGTACCGAGTTAGGCCGAACGAATCACCGTGGATTGTCCTGTGGCCTGATCGTGCGTTGGGCCTTGTTTTAATTTTTTGCCGCCCTGAGCGGTATAACTGGCGCCTTCCGGGTTGAGGGCGGTGGCAATCACTTCTACGGTATCCTGCACCCATTTTAAGGACAGATTTAATAAATCCCGGTTTTCCTGATTGAGCCGTTGCACGTCCATGGCGGTTCGGTGCAGGCGATCTCGGGTGGTGGTAAAACGGGGCACAAATTGGGCGGGCATGGTTGGAATCAGCGATTTTAAGGTGTGCTGTTCCCAGCCCATCTGGCGGGTTAATACTTCTCGCTCTCGGGCGATTTCACCCACTTTTTTGCTGAGGGTCATCAGTTCCCGGTCAATGGGCACTAAACCTTGTGGCTGACCGGATACCAGCACATGGCGCTTTAAATTCAACTGCTCTTTGGCGGCTTCCAGTTGCCGGGTTTCGTGTTCCAGCAATTGAAGCAGCCGGGTGAGCTGCTCGGGATTGTTTGACTGGGGTGAGGATGAATGCTGTGTCATCGGAGTGGCTCCTTTAAACCCGGTAATCGGCCAGCAGGCTTTCGCCAAACTGGTAGGCTTTGCGAATGTCTTGCTCGGTCACGTCCACAAATCCGGCTTTGGTGGCGATGTTCTGGATTTCATTCACCCGGCGTTGCCACTGGGGCGATACAGCGGGTAAAACGCTATCCACGGGCAATTCGGGTTTGGCAATTTCAATAACTGGAGCCGTTTGGGCCGCTGGTTTCTGGGTTTCGGTTTTGCCTGCCCGTCGGGCTTCCCAAGCTTGTTGGGCTTTTAAAACTTGCAAAGATTGTGCGCCGGATGGAATTTGCATTAGGGGGTCACCTCACCGTTTGTCCCTTGAACCGACTGGGGCTGGCCGTCTTTTTTACTGGCCTCTTTCGACATTTGGCGATAAATACTTTCCGCCAACCCAAAGCCGCTGCCACCTTGGCGGCTGGTCATGGATTTTGAGATTTCCTCGTTCAGCATGCTTCTAAAGTACTCTTCGCTGCTGCCGCCGTTTAAAAAGCTGTCTTTGCGGTCCACGGTTTTGTCCATGGCGTCCAGCATTTGTTGGACAAAAATGGCTTCAAATTCCTGAGCGGCTTTTTTCAGCTTTTTTTGATCCTGATTGTCAGGGTTCAAATACTGGCGTTGCAGGTTTTGCAATTTGGTGGCTTGAGACTGGCCCTGCCATTGGGTGCCGCCGCCTGCTTGTAAATTGAAGTCCATGGAACTCATTGGATGGTTTCCTTTAGGATTTAAATGATTTCAAGGGTCGCTTCCAAACTGCCCGCCGCTTTAAGGGCTTGCAGCACTGAAATCAAGTCACTGGGGGTAACGCCCAAGGCGTTCAGGGCGGCCACTAAATCTTGCAAAGTGGCGTTGGCGCCCAGCTTAACCAGGCTGCCCGCTGCTTTATCGATGGATATTTTGCTGTTGGACACGCCCACGGTTTGCCCGCCCTGGGTAAAGCTGCCGGGTTGAGAAACGGTGTTGGCGGTTTCCACGCTTACCGTAATTCCGCCGTGGGCCACTGCCGCTGGCAATAGCTTTACGTTGCTGCCAATCACAATGGTGCCGGTTCGTTCGTTAATTACCACTTTGGCTACTTCTTCGGTGGCGTTTACCGTCACGTTTTCCACTTTGGATAAAAAAGCCACCCGGTTATCAATAAACTGATCCGGGAACAGCACCCGTACGGTGCTACCGTCAATGGCTCTCGCCGGGGCTACATTTTTGGTGATGGATTCCGCCACCCGGCTGGCCAGGGTGAAATCGGTGCGTCCCAGCACCAAGTCCATCCCGTATTCATCGCCGATTTGGGTGTGGATTTCACGTTCCATAATGGCCCCGTTGGGAATGCGGGCCGAGGTGGTAATGGCGGTTCGTTTGGAAGATCCACTGGCATCCACCGAGGTGCCACCCGTGGAAAGTGGGCCTTGGGCCAGTGCCACCACTTCGCCGTTGGGCGCTCTTAATTCTGAATTCACCAGTACCCCGCCTTCCAGACTGGAGGCGTCCGCCATAGAGGACACCATTACATCCAGCGGGTCGCCTTCTTTGGCAAAGGGAGGCACAATGGCGGTAATAATTACGGCAGCGGTATTGGTGGAGCGAATGTCGTTGTCGTTATTCAAACGGCCATTAAAATTGTTAATCAGGTTGGCGGTGGAAGTTTGGGTGGAGCGGCTTTTGTCGCCGGTTTTACTCAGGCCCACCACTAAGCCGTAACCCACCAGTTGGTTATTTCTAACCCCTTTTACATGGGCAATGTCCTTAATCCGCAAGGTGGCGGCATGCGCTGGCAAGCCCGGTAAAACAGATGCCAGCAACCCGGTTACAATCAGCCCCAGGGCAATGGTTTTTTTACTTTTGGCGTTGAATCCACACATAGCCATTACCCCTTGTTAGTTAAAGAACTGATAAATTTTATTGGCCACACCGTCGTTTTGCTGACGGCTCAGAATGCCCTTGCCGCCTTGAATCATCTGAAAGCCAGCCACCATATTGGAGCTGATCTGGTTGTTGCGATCCAGATAATAGGGCTTGATAATGCCGGTGACCATTAAATCGGTGCGTTCCTTGCTGCCCTGAATGGTTTTTTGCCCTTGCACCATTAAATCTCCGTTGGGCATGACCTGAACCACCTGGCAGGTAATGTTGTCTATCATACCCGTGGTGCGGTTGATTTCGGCTCGGCTGTTCATCTCGTTGGAGTTGTCCAGGCCATTAAAATTGGGAGCTTGCAAGGCGTTGTTAATGCGGCTGGTGTTAAATGGCAATTTCCCCAGAAAAAAGCCCACCATACTGTTGAACAGGCCGCTGCCGTTCTGGTTGATGACTTGCCCTTTGGTCATTCTAATGTCGCTACGAATCAGATTTTGAGTGGTTTCGTTAATCTGGATGGTGATTAAATCACCCACGGCACGGGCAATGGGAGGGGTAAACAGGGAACGGGACTGAATGGGTTCCTGCGCGTTAAAAGTGCTGCTGGCTCGAAACAGGGATTCCGCCGAAGCAGGGGCGAACTGGCTCAAAAAAGCCACCGTTAAAAGGCCCGCTAAAATGGGCTGTAGGCTTTGACGGGTGGGTGTTTCGCTTTTTGTCATCGTTCTCGTTCTCCCTGAATAATCCCTGAATGTTTCGGTGGTATGGCTGAGGTGTGGCTGGCGCTCTACATTTCCACCAGTACGCTGTTGCGATCAATGATTTTAGCGCTGTAGTACTTCCGCTGAAAAATGGCTTGCCGTACCCGAATGGTGTCCCCAATTTTCCCTTCGGCCAACGCAATGCCCGGAACGGTCAGGGTCATGCTATCGCCGTTGGAAATGAGAATGCGAACCGAACTGTTGTAGGTCACATCCGGTGGAATGATCATTTTGCGGGCGTCCAGCAATTCACCGGGGCGCAGGTTTACGCGGGCGATATACTGGCTAATATTGGTTTCTCCGCCCACGGCGTTGTTGTAGCAGTGGCTAATGTCTTTTAGTTGCGAGCTTAAATCAGAAGCGCGCAGGGGTTGTTTGGCGTTAATGGCGTTTTTAACCACCCATACCGGCTTTTTGACTGAAATCTGGATCGGAACGCCAATTTCCCGGTGATGATCCTGTTTATCCTGCATGGCCACCTGAACAATGCCCCGTTCGGTGTAGCTTTCGCCCAGCCGAGAGGTCACCGTGATGGTGATGTCTTTGTCCGTTGCGGCCTGAGGAAAATGGAAGGGACCACCAGGCACCTGGGTAATGGAAACGCTCACGTTTGCCTGATCGGACTTGGAAACCATGGTGCCCAGTTTTTGCTGAACGTGGGCCACTACTTTTTCTTTAATCTGATCTTCGGTGACCGTGGCCGCCCCACTCACGCTTTGACTGCCCATCACCACTAATACAGTGGCGATCAGCGTCAGCTTGGTTTTTAGGGTGGTTGGGCGGTTCATGGGGGTGTCCTTAAAAATTCAATTTAAACGGTATTATTGGCGGTTTGCAGCAGTTCATCGGCGGCTTTAATAACCTTGGAGTTGGCTTCAAAGGCCCGCTGAGCACTAATCAGGTTAATCAGTTCTTCCACAATCTGTACGTTGGAACCTTCCAAAAAGCCTTGGGTAATCATGGTTTTGGAAAAATCACCCTGACCCGCCGTGCCTTGCACCGCTGCGCCTGATGCGGGTGTTTCCTGAAACAGGTTACGGCCTACGCTTTCTAAACCCGCCGGGTTGGAAAAACGAACCAACTGCAATTGACCCACCTGGTTTAAGGTAATGGAACCCGCTTGCCGAACCGAAATGGTGCCGTTCAGGCCAATAACGATTTCGGTGGCATCGTTGGGTAAGGTAATGTTGGGCTGTACCGGGTAACCATCAGAGGTCACCAGTGTCCCGTTGGCATCCCGCTTGAAGTTACCATCCCTTGTGTAACCCAGGTTGCCACCATCGGTTTGTACCTGAAAGAAGCCATCGCCCTGAACGGCTAAATCCAGTGGGTTGCCGGTTTGCTGGATAGAACCGGGCAAGAAGATTTTTTGAGTGGCGGTAACCTGAACACCCAAACCAACCTGAATCCCTACCGGATCGGTGGTTCCCTGATCGCCAATGGCTCCGGCGGCGGAGTAAGTTTGGCTTAGTAAATCCGAAAATTCTGCCCGGGCTTTTTTATAGCCGGTGGTGTTTACGTTGGCCACGTTGTTGGCGATTACATCGATATTGAACTGTTGGCTGGTGGAGCCGGTAGCGGCGGTATAAAGGGCTCTGAGCATTGTGGCCTCCGATTTCGGTCGGTTTCAAAGGGAATGGGAACTTAAAAATGGATCACGGACTGACTGATTGAACGGGATTAGCGAGGCCGACCCACGTCGTTCACGGCTTTGCCCAGGGTGTCGTTATGAATATGAATATTTTTTTGCAGGGCTTCGTAAAGTCTTAGGCCCTGAATGTTGTTGACCAGTTCTGATACCGGGTTGATGTTGGATGCTTCCAGCATGCCCGCATTGATTTTGTAGCCTCGGGGCGTATCTGCCTGAGGTGCTGGCAAAAGTTTGCTGCCCGGTGTGGCCTGATACAGGTTGTCACTGACTTTTTCCAGAGAATGGTTATTCTCAAAACGGGCCACTTTAATTTGGTCAATCACGCCGTTGCGCCCGCTAATATCGCCTTGGGCGTTAATGCTGAAAGGGCCTCCATCCAGAAGCACCTGAATTTTTCCCAGCGATCCTTCTACATAAGCACCGTGCAGGGTGGTCAAAAATCCTTCTTCATCAATGGTGAAGTTTCCGGCCCGTGTGTAATAGGGGGTGCCGGTTTTGGATCTCACTGTAAAAAATCCGTCACCTTCTAGGGCCAGGTCAAAGGTGTTGCCGGTTTGCTGCATAGCGCCCGCATTGAAATCAATGTAGCTTTCAAAAATCTGGCTGCCGGTCATCAGGCTGCCAACGGGTTCTTGTCCTTCTTTGCTTACGCGGCTAATCATCATTTCCGGGAAAGTCTGGTAGTTAACCTTGTTGCCTTTAAAGCCAATGGTACTAACGTTAGACAGGTTGCTGGCCATGGTGTCGACGGCGGTTTGAGTTGCCATCATTCCGGCTGCGGCAGTGTATAACCCTCTTAACATGGCTTAGCTCCCTTCGGCGTTTTGATACGCCTGGTAGGATTGCATTACTTTTTTAACGTACTGGGTGGTTTCCTGATAAGGCGGAATGCCCTGATACTTGTCCACTGCGCCGGGGCCAGCGTTGTAAGCGGCCACCGCTTTGGGAACGGATTGATATTTGGTGAGCAGTCCTTTTAAATATTTGGCGCCGCCCGCAATGTTTTGGGCCGGATCAAAGCTGTCCTTAACCCCCAGACCAGCGGCGGTTCCGGGCATGAGTTGCATCAGGCCTTGCGCGCCCACCGGGGAAAGCGCTTTGGGGTTAAAATTGGATTCATTTTTCATAATGGCTTTCAGCAAGTCGGCATCGACGCCCTGGGCTTGTGCTTGTTCTTGAATAAGTCCGGCCAGTTGTGGGGGAACGGGGGCTGCGCCATTGGTGCCCATGGCTTGATTCAATGCTGTTTCAAAGCTTTTTTCCACAGCGCCATTGTCACCGGGCGCCGGTTTCGGGGCCAGACTGGTAAAGCGGTTTTCAATGTCCGCAATGCGTTGTAAGGTCGATTGGAGGCTTTCCAGACTCACGGTCGCTTTACCTATCTCTTTTACTCTTTCGTACTATCCCGTTTGGATTTTCACCACTGGAGAAATGCTTTGTCTTTAATCCGGCTGATGAACCCGGTTAAAATCCTTCGACTTGGAACCAGTGCCTTTTAAGGACTTCTCGCTCAGAATATCCTTTTACGGCGGGGCTTTCATCCACTGTCTGAAGGAACCAGACTACCGAATTCATCCCTTTCCTGTATTTTTCCTCGTAGGGCTCCCATTAAAACTTGATCCTTTGGCCGGTATTTAATGCATGTGCAGGTCAACCTCATGGATGATTGGCTCTCCATCGGGCGGGTGTGGTCAGCGCCATGCATTTCGGATACAGTAGTAGAGACGTTGGTTACGCTGAGTGGAAGGAGATGGACCCGAATGAGCGGTTTGACAGAACAGGCCGGATTGGCTCGTACCGTAGAATTGAAGGGCCATGTCATCGATTCCCTCACCCTTTCCAAGGTGATTGACCGAGTGCAGCAGTTGGGTGGGGATTATCGGCTGAACGATATTCATGTGGGCAGCCTGAAAAAGGATATTTCCGCCATTAACCTGACCTTACTGGCGGCGGATGCCAACACCATGAACGCTTTGATGGAAGCGGTGGCCCCTTATGGCGCTGTGGCAGAATCTACTGATGCGGAAACCATTGCCTGTGAGCAGGCAGGCGCTTTGCCGGAAGAGGCCTACCGGGTTCGATTGCCCCAAAAAATCAGATGGAATGGGCAAACCCTTTCGGTGGGTCAGGGTGGGGATTGGGCATTGGCCATCAAAAATGGACAAGCCCACATGATCAGCGCCGCTCAGGTTTTGCCGGGTGATTTGCTGGTTCGTGGCACTCACGGACTGGATTGGTAGAGGCGTATCGTATGAGTTTACCAGTCAATCCCCTTGCCGAGAGCTTATCATTCAACCCCTTGCCGGTGGGCCATACGCCTTTTTCGGATCGGGGAAAGCCCACTATTTTAATGTGTCCGCCCACTTACTTTACGGTGGCTTATGCCATTAACCCGTGGATGCAGGAAGCCCCCCCTTGCGATGAGGTGCTGGCCAAACGCCAGTGGGATGCCTTGTATCAAGCCATTACCGAAAAGGCAGGCGCCCATGTGGAGCTGCTGACCCCGGAGCCGGGTGTCCCCGATTTGGTGTTTACGGCCAACGCCGCCTTTGTGCATAATCAAACCGCTGTGATTGCCCACTACAAGCACCCGGAGCGCCGACCGGAAGAGCCTATTTGCGCCCAGTGGTTTGAGCAAAAAGGCTTTAAAGTGGTTCAAATGCCCGATCACATTTTTTTTGAAGGGGCGGGAGACGCTCTGATTTGGCAAGATCGGGTATTTGCCGGGTATAAAACCCGCACCGATATTGCGTCTCACAGTTTGCTAACCGCTGCCACCGATTTGCCGGTGTTGTCCATGGAGCTGATTAACGATCGTTATTACCATATCGACGTTTGTCTCTGCCCTTTGCAGGATGGGCACTTGATTTACTCCCCGGATGCCTTTGATGAGTATGGCCGAGCGGTGATTGAGGCCAACGTACCCGCCAGCAAGCTGATTCCGGTTAGCCCGGAAGAGGCGGCCCGCTTTGCCTGTAACGCGGTGAATATTGGGGATACCGTCATTTTTAACCAGGGATCTTCCCGATTGACCGATGATTTGAAGGCCCGTGGTTTTCAGGTACTTTCTGTTGATTTAAGCGAGTTTCTGAAGGCCGGCGGCTCTTCCAAATGCCTAACCTTACGCATTGGCTAGGGCTTACAAGCTTCTTTAGATAAACCGGTTGCTGTAGGTATCCAGTGGATTCCCATCGTGAACGGGTGGGGGTTCAATGGCGGGGCTGTCATTGGGCTGAATCAGGCGTTCGTCGGCCTCATCCTGATGGTCAAAATGGTCAAAACCCCCGTCGCCTGATTCTGCGCTGGTTTTGCTACCGCCTTTTTTGGGAATGGTAATCACCAGCTCTGTTTGATCGCCGTTTTGTTCAGTCATGCGATGCACTTGATCTGGTAACACTTCCTGATGGGTGCTAAATGCCTGCATAAAGCTGGAAGAAAAACTCTGCCCATCCGTTTTCGTGCCCGTTTGCCCGGAAACTTCGATGCGATGGGGGGTCACATTTAGCTTGACGGAACTGGAATCCTCGGCCGCCGCCAGCGGAATGCGAAGCACATACTTGCTGGAGGTTTCCTCCACCGTAATATCGGTGGTGGGCATGGGGAAGCCGAAGAAAGATTGATCCACGCCCGGTAGCTTCAGGGATTCCTGAGGTTCCGGTAGCATTTCATTGGCACTTGCCTGCCCGAGCAGATTGTTTAAATGCTGCCGGGCGGCTGCCTCCTGGGGTTTTTCCTGAAAACTGGCGTAGAGCAGGATAGCAAGCATCCCGGCCAAAATGCTGAACAGAATCAACCCACGACTTTTCATGGCTGAAATTCAAAACCCTCTTTGCGGTAGGTGGCTACAATGGTGCTGGAAATGGCGCCACGGGCGCTGAATTCACCGGTAACTTCCATAAAGCGGGGATTACAAGTGGCAATCAGGTCATCCAGAATTTGATTGGTTACCGCTTCATAATAAATGCCCCGGTTCCGGTAGCTGAGAAAGTAGTATTTCAGCGATTTTAATTCAATACATTTCTGATCGGCCACATAATCAATGCTAATGGTGCCAAAGTCCGGCAGGCCGGTTTTAGGACAAACGGAGGTAAACTCGGCCACCTCAATGGAATTCATGTAGTTTCTGGCGGGGTTGGGGTTGTCAAATACGTCAATTACAGGAGATTCGCTGTACATTTTTTGTTTTTCAAGTTCAGTTAAACTGCCGGTGGCGGTCATGGCGCTGGTATCCATCTATCTGCTACAACAAGCACATTATACGAGACTCTGTCGTGAAATGCCAGTCTCTCAGGCCTTCCTCAGGAGGCTTCCTGATCCTGGTGCCGGAAGTAGGAGTTGACCAGATGATCGATGCTCTGATGTACAAACTGGCTATTCTTCAGCAGAATCTCCTGTTCAAAACTGCCTGAACGATGGGCTTGAGCTTCGGGGAAAGTTGGCCTTAGCGCGGGTGTCTTTTTCATCGGCGGGGCCTTGGGTGGGGGGGCTTGCGTTGGGGAAGGCTTTGGCTGGAGTGCTTCAACTTTATGCTCAGGCAAGCGGGGAGCGGGTCCAAAAGCCGGTGGCTCTATGGCTTCTACCGGCTCCTCTTTTTTCTCTTCCGCTTTTTCCTCTACTTTCTCCTCTGTCTCTTCTTCATCTTCTACTAACGCCAGCGGAAGTTCTTCCAGTTGCAAGCTTGCGAAGCTCAGATCACTGTCGGAGTCGGTGTAATAGCTGTCATAAGCAATGCTTTCGGCTAGAGGGCCGGGTGTTTCATCCAGTGAAAATGTTTCTAAAGCTTGATCGGGATCTTCGTAATGCCCCAGCTCATAGGATTCCAGATTGTCGTTATTTTTTAGTCCCTCGGCTTCATCGCCAAAATAGTGATCTGATTCCTCAACAATGCTTTGCGATGGACGCTGTGGCAAAGCCGCCGGGGCTAATTGCGGGGCCGGAATATTGCCCAGCAGAATGCTGTCCAGATCGAACGGCTCATCATTCAGCTCAGTGCCCATCAGATCATCGCCTAGGTAAACCGTTTCTGGCAGTGGGTGCAGTTCTGCTTCCATCAGAAAATTATTGGTGCCGTTGGGGGCCAGGGCTTCGTTTGGCAAATTTAATTGCTGGGGCAATTCGGTTTGAGTCTCTTCTTCCAGATAAGCTTCCTCAATGGCGTATTCTACTGCCGCCGCTTCCGCTTCCACTGGGGTGGCAGGCTGAAGGCTTTCAACGGCTAGCATTTCGGACTCCGTCCAAAAGGAATCCGTTGGCTGAAGTGGCTCGTTGTCAGGCGCCATGGGCGCTAGAAAGAAACTGTCGAAGTTGGCCTCGGTTTCAAGGGCGGGGGGTGTTTCAGGAGCCGGAAATATGGATTCCAGTCTGGTGACCTCGGGTGTTGTGGCTTGACTGGCCGGGTTATTGACCGGTTCAGCAGGCGTTTGGTTGAACTGAGTGCCGAGATCCGAGAAAAAATCCAAGGGTGGCGGGGCTGAATCTACTACTTCTGTTGACAGGTGGTTGGCTGAGAAAAATTCGGCCAAATCCGCTTCGCGCTGAAGGGACTGCGGTGTTGGTATTACGGGAGATGCTGACGCCATCGCATTGGGCATCGCTGCTCGTGTCTCTCCGTTTTGGGGCGCTTGGGGAGCAACAGTTTTAAGTTCGGGCAAAGGGTTTTGAACCACCATTTTGAGTTGATTTTGCTCGCAAAAATGGTTTAAATCGACTTGGCTGTGGGCTACTTCGGTTTTTTCGGCGCTGGGATCTTTTTCTTTTGTGGCGGGAACATGGGTTAAATCTTCAAACGAATGTTCTGGCGGGGCCATTGCCTCAGCAGCGGCTTCTGTTGCAGGCGCTAAAGGGGCAGGGGCTGCCTGCTGATTCAATGCGGCCTGTGAGGCAGGGGCCTCTAATTCTTCAGGCGCTGCCAGCTTAACCCCGGGGGGTAACTCCATTTTGCCAGAGTGGGGGTTCCCAAAATGATGGCTGGGATCGGTGTCGTTTTTTTTGGAAAAGGGCCAGAGATTCACGAGCGGGCTTCTCCTCATTTAAAGATTTGTGTAGTTATTAATAAGGGTTTCGGCAAGGCCAAGGAGATCTTCAATGTTTTTGAGCCGTAATGGTTGGCAAAATGGAATAGAGGCTCCAATAGACAGTCGTTTCCTGCAAACAGGCCCTTTACATAGCTTTATGGTTGAGATAAAAGGGGATTTGGTGATTTGTTTCCGGTATGCTCGTTTTAAAATAGGCCGGAGCAATTTTCGGGTTGGTTAGCACGATTCCTGATGGGGGCGTGTTTATAGAATTGAATGTAATCTAAGGATGAGTATGGCGCTTTCTTTTACTTGCAAGCAAAACACCATCATCAAGCGGAAGGGGGCTTAATTAGTGGGAATGTATTTGCCTCAGCTGAAAAAGCCCAGTCTGGTTGTCCAGGTGCTGGCGGGCATGATTTTGGGAATTGCCCTGGGGCATTTCTGGCCAGAAATTGGCGTGCAAATCAAGCCGCTTTCCGATGTGTTTTTACGCATGATCAAAATGCTGATAGCGCCGTTAATCTTTGCCACTCTGGTGATTGGCATTGCAGGCACTGGCAGTCATAAAAATTTAGGGCGTTTGGGCGCTAAAACCCTGATTTACTTTGAGTTGGCTACCATTCCAGCCTTGATTATCGGTATGGTGATTGCCAATTTGCTGCGCCCTGGCGATGGCATTGATATGAAAACCCTGAGCGCCAAAGGGGTAGAGCAACTGGGCAGTATTACCGGCAACATGGCCGCCGTGCAGCATCATACCCTGTGGGACACGGTGGTGAACATGGTTCCTACCAGCGTGGTAGAGGCCATGGCCAAAGGCGATATTCTGCAACTGGTGGTTTTTTCGGTGTTCTTTGCGCTGGCCATTCTGTCTGCCGGAGAAAAAGCCCGCCCGGTGATGAACGGTTTGCAATCTCTATCGGAAATTATGTTTGAGTTCGTTAACAAGGTAATGGCTTTTGCGCCTATGGGCGTTATGGCCGCCATTGCCGCCACGGTGGGCGAGAATGGACTGAGCATTCTGCTGGTTTACGCCAAGCTGGTCGGCTCTCTTTACCTGGCACTGGCTATATTTGTGTTGTTGGTGCTTTGTTCTGCTTGCACCATTGCCCGCATTCCTTTTGTGCGCTTGATGAAAGCCATTAAAGAGCCGTTCTTGCTGGCTTTTTCAACCGCTAGCAGTGAATCGGCCCTGCCCAAAGCCATGGAAATTATGGAACGCTTCGGGGTGCCGAAAAGCGTGGTTAGTTTTGTAATTCCCACCGGTTATAGCTTTAACCTGGATGGTAGCACCCTGTATGTGGCTTTGGCCGCCTTGTTCGTGGCCCAAATGGCCCATATTGAAATGAGCTTGCAGCAACAGGTCTTGATGCTGCTCACCCTGATTTTAACCACCAAAGGGGTGGCTGCGGTTCCCAAGGCCTCTCTGGTGGTTCTGGCCGCCACGCTCAGCGCTTTTAACCTGCCCATGGAAGGGGTGGCCGTGATTTTAGGGGTCGATCACTTTCTGGATATGGGCCGCACCTCCATCAATCTGGTTGGCAACTGCGTGGCTTCCGCGGTGGTGGCTCGCTGGGAAGGCGTTTTTGATGACCAAAAAATGGAAGTATTCGGCACCGACGATGAAGTGTTTGAAGAAGAGGGCCGGGAGTCTCTGCCCATACCACTTCCGGTTTAGCTTCATTCAATTTCCACTCTGTAAAACCAGCGGGACGGTGCCAAAGCCGTCCCTTTGGCTTTCAGCACGGCTTGACGGTTTGGCCTAACTTGCCTCCGGGGTTGCTTCAGGGGACAATAGGCTCAGTTTTAAGTTCTTTATAGCCCTCAATACACAAGCAGGAGCGCCCGCATGACCCCATCTGCCACGGCCACTATTTTAGACGGCAAGCTGACTTCCCAAAATTTGCTGGATTCTCTCAGCGTGGAGCTGGGTGCTTTAACCGCTCAGGGCGCTCCGCTTCCCAAGCTGGTGGTGGTTTTGGTGGGCGATGACCCGGCCAGTCAGGTTTATGTCAATAAAAAGGCCAAAACCGCTCAAAAAATTGGCATGCTTTCCCAGTTGCTTACTTATCCTCAGGCCACCTCTCAGGCGGAACTGCTTGCCGTGATTGCCCAGTTGAATCAGGATGCCTCGGTACATGGTATTTTGGTACAATTGCCGCTGCCCAAGCATATCAACACCCTGGATGTGATTACCGCCATCGATCCCAAAAAAGATGTAGACGGCCTGCACCCTTTAAATATGGGCCTGTTGATGAGCGGCGATCCTTCGGCCTGCAAGCCTTGCACCCCCGCCGGGGTGATGACCCTGCTGAATGCCTATCAGGTGCCGCTGGCCGGAAAAAACGCCGTTGTACTGGGCCGCTCCAATATTGTCGGAAAGCCCATGGGCCTGCTGTTATTGCAAGAAAACGCCACCGTTACTTACTGCCATAGCAAAACCGCCGATTTGCCCGCGGTTTGCCGTCAGGCCGATATTCTGGTGGCCGCCGTGGGGGTTCCCAATCTCGTTACCGCCGACTTCATCAAGCCCGGCGCGGCGGTGATTGACGTGGGCATTAATCGGCTGGAGGGAAAGCTGGTGGGCGATGTTGACTTTGCCAGCGCCGCTCAGAAAGCCGGGTTTATTACCCCGGTGCCGGGTGGGGTGGGGCCAATGACCATTGCCACGCTTATGGCCAATACCTTGTTTCTATACCGGCAAGCGCAATCACGCCACTAGCAGCTGGGGCAGTGGCCATGGCGGGTTCGCCAAAAGCCTGATGCAGCGCAGGGACATCCCTTTGGCTTTGTGCTATAGTGACCCAAATTGTCTGGGTTCGTTTATCTTGTATCTCAACTGAAAAAAGAGGAGGCTTTAATATGCCCGCCACCCAAGTGAAGCCTTATGAGGCTCAAACCTATAATCTGCAACTGGACGGCATTTCCGCCGAGCAGTTGGAAACACACTATGCATTGTACAAAGGGTATGTCACCAACACCAACACCCTGAACGATAAGCTGGCTGAACTGCGTGAAGCCGGTAAAGTGGGAACCCCTGAGTATAACGAAATGCGTCGTCGTTTGGCGTTTGAATACGATGGCATTCGCCTGCATGAGTACTATTTTGAGAACATGACCGGCAACGGCGGCCCCGCTCCTACCAGCGGCAAGCTGGCTGAAGCCTTGAAAGAGTACTTTGGCAGCGTGGAAACCTGGGTAACCGACTTTAAAGCCACTGGCGCCATGCGTGGCATCGGCTGGGCCGTGTTGTACCAGGATCCGGTGACTAGCCGCTTGCAAAACTTCTGGATTACCGACCATGAAAACGGGCATCCCGCTGGATTTACCCCTGTTTTGGTAATGGATGTTTGGGAACACGCTTATGTGGGCGATTACAAAGCCACCGAGCGTGGTAAGTACATCGAGGCATTCTTCCGCAACATTAACTGGACTGTGGTGGAATCCCGCCTGAAGTAAGCGCAACCGCGTTTTAAATCAAAACATCCTGCTTCTAATGAGAGGCAGGATGTTTTTTGATGGGGGTTGATTTTGATGAACAAGTTCAATCTTTAAATTAGATCAATCCCTAAATTAGAATCATTCTAATTTAGGGATTTGTTCCGGGAGAAGAATGGGTAAGGTTTGGCCTTGTTGTTCAAGCAGCCTGTTCAAAAGCAATTGGCTTTGGGCAATCAGTGGTTCCAGCGGAATAGGAACTTGATAGCGCTGCTGGCTGGCCACGACTTCCAGTTTTTCAAGCCCCGCTTGCAATTTACTTTTGGCCCCCACCGGATTGCCCCGCTGCCAGTGATAATACCCCACCCCCAATTGTAATAACCCTTGCAAAAAGGTCTTTTCCGGGCCTGCTGGCAAGGGCCGCCACAGATCTTCCAGCACCTCGTGGCATTCAAAAAATTGCTGACGGTTAAACAGCGCAATGGCGGCTTCAAGGGTGGCTTCTGGGGTGGTCAAGGCAATGGAGCTCCTGCGTTCTCACCCCCAAGCTTACCCCAAGTGTAGCCCCAAAGACTATGCCAGCTAGAGTTACGGGGTGGAATCGCTTTTCAGCATCTCCGGGGACAGGCCCTGCTTTTTCATGGATTCCAAAAAGCGATGAGCCGCCTGACGCTGAATGGCAGGTGGCACCACCCGAAGCAGTTCAACCGCTTTGGATACCACTGGATCGTGATCATACCAGCGATTCCCGGTTTTTTCCGGTCGGGCCAGCTCGTAAAACTTGTCCAGCGTTTCTTTGCCAATTTGCTCTTCAATTTTGCCCAAAAAGGTCTGGGCCTGTTCTCGAACATCGTTGGGATAGGATCTCAGCAGCTCAAGCACTTCCCCTAGCAAGGGATCCTGATCGTACCAGCGCCGAGGGCTACCCGAAGGATTGGATGTTTCGCTCATAAACAAATACCGTCCGTTGATTCACTCTCTATTCGGCTCTATCCGGCGAATGCTTTGGTGGCGTTGAGCTTAAGCGGACTCTTCAGTGACCGGGCGTCCGGAAGTATCCGGCACTCGCTCTATATCCGCACCCAGGCTCCGCATTTTGCTCACCACATCTTCGTATCCACGATCCAGATGGTGTAGATCGAAAACCTGAGTAGAGCCTTCGGCCATTACGCCTGCAATCACCATGGCCGCACCCGCACGGAGATCATGGGCATTGACTTCCGCGCCGCTTAAGTGCGGTACACCGGTAATCACGGCCACATCTCGCTCTACGGATATATCTGCGCCCATCCGCTTGAGTTCGCCCACTTGCTTGAAGCGATTTTCGTAAATGGTTTCTTTCACAATGCTCACGCCGTCCGCCGTACTCAGCAAGGTCATAAAAGGCGCTTGCAAGTCGGTGGGAAAGCCGGGGTAAGGCTGGGTAACGATATTTTGCGCTTGTAAGCGGCGTTCGCTGTGAATGCGAATACTGTTGGGGCTGGGCATTTCAATTTCTGCGCCCATTTCAATCAGTTTGTGGGTTAAAGAGCTGAGATGCACCGGCAGCACGTTGTTCACTGTCACATCGCCCATGGTGCCCACGCCTGCCATCAGGTAGGTGGCCGCTTCAATGCGATCGGGCATGACGCTATAGGTGGTACCGTGCAAGGAGCCGGGTTTAACGCCGTTAATCACCAGTTCATTGGTGCCAGCGCCACTGATATCAGCACCCATGGCATTCAAAAAGTTGGCCAGATCTACAATTTCAGGTTCCTGTGCCGCATTGGACAGAATGGTAGCGCCTTCCGCCATGGTGGCCGCCAGCATAATGTTTTCGGTGGCACCCACGCTGGGGGTGTCCAGCAAAATTTCAGCGCCAATCAGCCGGGAGGCTTTGGCTTCCACATAGCCGTGGTTAATTTCCACTTCAGCGCCCAGGGCAATCAAACCTTTGACATGCAGATCCACGCTGCGCTTGCCGATGGAACATCCACCCGGCAGCGCCACACGGGCTTCGCCGAACCGGCCCAGCAAGCTGCCCAGTACATCAAAGCTGGCCCGCATTTTGCGAACCAAATCGTAGGGAGCCTCGCAGCTGGTAATGTTTTTGGCCTGAATGTACAGGCGATCGTCATCTTGCTGGTCTACATCGCAGCCCAGATATTTTAAAACCTGAGTCATCACCCCAACATCGCTCAGGTGAGGAACATTTCGAAGCTCTATGCTGTCTCCAGTCAACAGAGTCGCAGCCATCAGTTTCAGGACGGAATTTTTCGCGCCCGAAATTTCTACTTCACCGCGGAGGGCTTTGCCGCCATGAATGATTAATTTCTCTGTCAACCCTAAATTCTCCACGCTGTTTTCATAGGGGGATATAGTGGTTAATATAACATATATTAAGAAACGGTGGCACCGCCTCCTTGAATGAATTAAAACCAATGGCCCCCCCAAATTGCTTGGTCCTGCCCGCCGCTTTTTTTGAGCGGGATACGTTGACCGTAGCCCGAGCGCTTCTTGGCTGTCAGTTGTTAAAATATGAATTAAGCTCAAATGCTTGGCTGGCCTGCCCCATTGTGGAAACAGAAGCGTATACGGAGGAAGATCCGGCCTGTCATGCCTATAACCGAACCACTGGGCGGGCGGCAGCGCTATACGGAAATCCGGGTACGGCTTATGTGTATTTGATTTACGGCATATATGACTGTTTGAATGTTGTCACCGAAAAGCAGGGTACAGCGGGCGCGGTTCTGTTTCGGGCTGTCATGCCGCCGTTGGGTTCCGGTTTGAAAACCAGTGGGCCGGGGCGCTTAACCAAGGCTTTAAGGATTACCAAATCCGCTTTCAATGGAAGGGCTTTAACCCAGTGGGACAGTGGTTTGTGCTTAGCCGCAGGAACTATTTACCCCGATGAAGCGGTGGTGCAGACCACCCGCATCGGTATTCGCAAAGCGGTGGACTATCCTTGGCGCTTTTATGTGAAGGACAGCCCGTGGGTATCGGTTCGGGAAAAATCGTTCAAGCTTGCTACTGAACCGGGATAGTTTTCAACCAAAAAAATCAGGCAGTATGAGCTGCCTGATTTTTGGTGTGTTTTAAAACCGCGGTTTACTCTTCGCCAGCGAAAGCATCTTCCAGAACGAATTCTTCGTGCTTGGATTTGATGGCGTTCACTTGCAGTTTGACCTGGGCGGAAACTTTGGCCGAGAATTTTACATAAACGGTGTATTCGCCCACTTTGTTGATGGGGTGATCCACGTTTACGTTGCGACGCTCGATTTCGTAACCGGTTTTTTCCTGCAGAACCTTGGTCAGTTCTTTGGTGGTGATAGTGCCGTATAGCTTGCCACTGTCGCCAGCGTTGGCTTCCAGGGTCAGCATTTGCAGCGCGTTCACTTTTTCAGCTTTGGCCTGATCTTCCTGATGCTTTTTCTCAGCTTTGGCACGAATGCGATCGATGCGACGCTGTAAATCAGCCAGGGATCCTTTGGTTGCGATAACGGCCATGTTGCGTGGGCCGAGGTAGTTGCGGTAATAACCGTCGGAAACCTCGATGATATCGCCGTTGCTACCCAGCGTATCCACATCTTTGGTTAAAATTACCTGCATGGTATGTCTCCAATTCCTTTCCAGAGTCTAGGGGTTCATCAATATAGCACAAAAGCAAAGGTGGCAAGGAGGCGCATGGATCTTTCATGCAAACCCTTTGTGACGAGATAGATACAAGGGGTTCATCAATTGTTTCTTCCGTTATATCCTAATATTGACATTGTGGTTACGTGATTTATATGCTACACGTTGTAGTAATTCAATTGAGGGCCATGGGGTCCACATGATTCTTCCATTTAGCAGGTACTTGAGGGTTTTAAGTTGTGTCTGACAATTTGATAGACAAGCTAAAGGAGTTGGGGTTCAACACCTACGAGGCCAAAGTCTATCTGGCGCTGTTAAAGCACCACCCAGCCACCGGTTATGAGGTGAGTAAAGAGTCAGGGGTTCCTCAGGCTCGGGCTTATGATACCTTGAAGGCTCTGGAGTCCACCAACGCGGTGGTGGCGATTGGCGGAAAGCCCGTTACTTATATGCCGGTCAAGCCGGATGAATTGCTGGATCGCTGGGAAAAGTCCTTTCAGGGGTCCATTGGCTATTTGCGGGAGGCGTTGCCCAGTATCGCCGATGAAACCGTAGAGCCGGTTATTAACATGCGGGGCCAGGAATCTATTTTTAAACACGCCCTGGATTTAATTAATCACGCCAAGCACTCTATTTTTATGGAGTTCTGGAAGGATGACGCCGCAACCTTGTATACCGCCTTGTTGGCGGCCAAGGCCCGTGGGGTGGATGTAAAGCTGGTGGGCTACGATGATTGCGCCCTGGAGGGGTTAGAAGTCTATCAGCATGGGTTGGCTTGCAGCATTGAGCAATCTCTGGGCGGTCGCTGGTTAATTATCGCGGTGGATGATCTGGAAGGGCTGGTGGGTACGGTGTCTCAGGTGGAGCGTCCCCCGCAGGCTGTGGTTACCCGAAATCCCGGCATTGTGCTGGTGATTAAGGAACTGATTGTTCACGATATTTTTCTACTGGATATTGAGCGCAACTTGCTGCCTGAGCTGGAAAAACTGTATGGCAAGGATATGTTGCGCTTGCGGCGCCAAATTTTAGGGCGTTCGGCGGGCATAGGCGTTTAAGTGGGTTGATGATAAAGTGATAGGGTTCCTCCTCACAATTCGGAGCATCATTAACCCCTATGACCTCGCAATCTCCCAAGCTGGAAGACCCCAAGCCTGTTGCCAAGCGTAAGAAATTTTCTCAGGAACGGCTCATGACCATGTTTACGCTGTTCTTTGTGCTGGGCATTCTGTTGCTGGTGGTTATCCCGGAAGGCAGCCCGGTGAGAGGCATTGCCATGACCATTTATTCCATCACTGTTTTTTGGGCCATGTTCAAGTTTTGCATTTAAGCCAGTTTTTTTGCCTTTAAAAACGAATATTTGGCGTTAAAAATTTCGGTTTGTTTTAAAAACCGAAGATATGCTTGCTTTGTTAAGCAGTGGTTTCCGCTATAACTGGAGAGTGAGATTTGGGATCGTGACTGACACGAATGGGATATGTCTCAGAGCGAGCATCTCCAAGGGGTTACGATACGAGGTGTCACACAGAGTGTTCTTTTTACGGTGCTAACCCGTTTGCTCAGCATGGAGGAGTTAAAGTTGATTATGGATACTCAAGAATTCATGAAGGGTCTTCTTGAATTAATGAAAACAGCGCATGCCGCTTACTTGCAAGGCTTGGGGGAATCCCGTCCCGCTCCATACTGGCCTGAAGGTTCTGAAAAAAATCTTTAGGCAGTCGCTCAATTTCGCCTTGCCGAATATACTCCACCAACGCCAGGATGAGTTCCTCAAAACTGTACTCATCCACCGCTCTAAACGCCCTTAATTGATGCAGGGATATCCCATCCGACTGAAAGGCGGGCGTATTGGCCAGTTTTTCCAGCGTCTCGTTTTTAAAGCCACGTCTGCCGTGTATCAGGTTGGAAAGCGCATCTCCGGTAATGCCCATTTGTTGGGCCAAGGCTTCAATTTGCAAACCGTTGCGCATTAAAAAAAGTTGTATTGCCAACCCCAATTTTTTTTCAGAGGGTTTCATAGTCAGCGTTAACTCCTGAAAAGCAAAGCGTGTGAAAAATCGTAAATTTCATTTATGATCGTTTTTCTTTCAAAAATGATATGATTACTGGCAGAGGTTTGTTTTCATTGAAGGGTTTGGCAAAGGAGATTCTGTCAGTCTCCTTGGCGTGGCTTTCTGTCATTCTAATCCAAAATGAAGCGCTACTGATTGGTTTATATTCGTTTTTGAAAGCTTGAGGGATTTGCGGGATGTGCGGGATGCGATTATTGATTTCGGAAGTGGCTTATAGAAACAAAGGCTGGAACATGCGAAAGGTGGCGGATCGGCTGGCCGTGGATCATCAAACGGTGATGTACTGGAATCAGGGCCGCTCTTATCCTCGGTTTCCCACCCTGGTTAAACTGTGCCGGTTGCTGGAATGCACCTTTGAGGATTTGCTGGCCGATGATCCGGCTCAGGCCAATTGTGCGGGTTGTAAAGAATAAGCCGGAGGCGTTTTGTTCCCCCTTTCACTCAGGGCCACAATAAGTGAGCTACTTTTGTTTTTATTTTAATAGTGTGTAAGCGTTTTATGGGCGAGTGTTGATAAATGAATGTTTCTATAGAACGCTCTCCGGGTTGTATGAGGAGGTGCTGTGCCGAATTGCCCAAATGCGGATGGCGTTGTCAGGGTTGATACCCTTTCTCCCCGCTCTCCAGAACTCTGGAGCGAGGAATCGTTTTACGAGTGGACGCAAACCATGGGGTTGTCCATGCCGTTTCAGCCGGAGGACATCCAGTCGTTTTTGGCCTATACTCTCCAATTACAGGGGAACGCTGAGCATAATCCTTTTAAACATGCGTTGGATTTTCCATTGCACCCTCGCATGGCTCTAATTTAGCGATGACCCTGCTATCACTTGCAAGTTGTGAAGGATGCCCATCCATGACCCAGGATACCGCCACCCCAGCAATCGATCGCGCCGCTTTGAGCCAGCTTTTGCCTGTGCCGCCCTTGCCCATTGGCAGTTATGTGGCCACCACACAGGTGGGTAATCTGGTTTATACCTCGGGCGTTTTGCCCATGAAGGACGGACAGGTGGCTTTTACCGGCGCTTTGGGCGGTTGGGACGTCAAAATTCCTGAGGGGCAGGAGGCCGCCAAACTTTGCGTGTTGAACGCCCTGAGTTTGATTAGTCACGCTTTAGGCGGCCTGGAGCGGGTAAAGCGCGTGGTAAAAATGACCGGCTTTGTCAGCAGCGCCCCCACGTTCTACGATCAACCCCAGGTCATGAATGCCGCTTCCGATTTGTTGGTAGAATACTTTGGAGAAGCCGGAAAGCATGTGCGTTCCGCCGTGGGCGTCAGTAGCCTGCCCCGAAATGCTTCTGTGGAAGTCGAACTGGTGGTTGAGATCGCCTAATTACCTCTGGTAATTGGCTCAAACGCTTAGCCCTAATACCTTCATGTATGCCCTATGTTAGAATGAAAGGCATTATGTGAGTGAAGGGATGGCGTGTGTCAGAGAGTGCGTTGTTTTTAAGCTCTCCTTATACTGGTTTGGCCGGTGTACTGGTTCTGGGCATTATGTCTCAGTGGTTGGCTTGGCGGTTTCGGTTGCCATCCATTTTGTTGCTGCTGGTTTTGGGCATGCTGGCCGGTCAGGTGGGCTTTTTGGATCCCGATCGCCTGTTTGGGGACTTGCTCCGGCCCATGGTCTCTTTTTCGGTGGCCATTATTTTGTTTGAAGGCAGTTTGTCCCTGAAGTTCAAGGATTTGGCCACTTCAGGCCCCGCCATCCGTAACCTGATGAGCATTGGGGTGCTGGTCACCTGGGCTTTAACCACCCTGGCCTGCCGTTTTATTTTGGACATCGGCTTGTCCAAGTCCTTACTGATTTCGGCCATTTTAACCGTCACCGGGCCAACCGTTATTATGCCCATGTTGCGCTTTATTCGGCCTTCTGGCGATGCCGCTAAAATTTTGAAATGGGAAGGCATTGTGAATGACCCCATTGGCAGTGTGCTGGCCCTGCTGGTGTTTGAGGCGGTGTTGACCCTGCAATCCTCGGGCATTCAGGCCACCTTTTGGCTGGTTACCATAAACCTTGTGAAAACCTTTGTGGTGGGCGGCCTGCTTGGGTTTATCGTTAGTCAGTTGTTTATCTTTATTCTGCGCCGAGACTGGATTCCGGTTTATTTGCAAAGCCCCATTACCTTAATGGTGTTGTTGGCCACGTTTGTACTGTCCAATTTTTTTCAGAAAGATTCCGGCCTGCTGACGGTAACCTTGATGGGGATTATCTTCGCCAATCAAAAGCGGCTCAGTCTGGATCATATTATTGAGTTCAAAGAGAATCTGGGGCTGATTTTGTTATCCAGCCTGTTTATTTTGCTGGCCGCTCGTTTGCAGTTTAACGATTTGCTGGTGCTGGGCTGGCAAGGCGTTGTGTTTCTGGTGGTTCTGATTGTGATTATTCGGCCCGCCACCGTGTTTTTATCCACCTGGAACACCAAGTTGAAGCTGAATGAAAAGCTGTTTTTGGCTTTTATGGCCCCTCGAGGCATTGTGGCCGCCGCTATTTCCTCGGTATTTGCGCTGCGTCTGGATGAAGCCGGGTTTCAAAATGGACGTATCGTAGCCCAAGTGGTTTTTCTGGCCATTATGGGAACCGTTGTTTTTCACTCTCTCACGGCCTTGCCCATTGCCAGGTACCTGAAGCTGGCTGGCAAAGCCAAGGGGGTTTTAATTTTGGGGGCGCACACCTGGGCGCAACAGCTGGCCGAGGTGCTCACCAATTTGGATATTCCGGTCATTCTGGTGGACAGAAACGCCCATAAAATTTCCACCGCCAAATTAAAGGGGCTGCCGGGGTATATGGGCAATATCCTGTCGGAGCGAACCCTGGAGGATCTGGATTTAACCGATTTTGGCCAGTTGCTGGCCTTGCTGCCCTCTGCGGAAACCAATTCTCTGGCTACCCTGCGGTTTCAAAAAATTCTGGGCCCCGAAGGGGTCTATCAACTGTATTCAGAGCATAAAGATTCCAACGCATTATCCAGCAAGCACGAGTTGCCCGAATATCTACAGGGCAAGGTGCTGTTTGGAAAACAATACACCTATGAAGCCTTGGATAAAATGCTGGAAACTCAATATCAAATTAAAACCACGGGCATTACCCCGGAGTTTGATATGGACGCCTTGCGGAAAAATTATAAAAATAACGTGGTACCGCTGGCCTTGGTAACCGAGGCCGGAGAGTTACAGTTTGCCACCGATAAAAACAGCCTAACCCCCAAAGCCGGACAAAAACTGATTTTTATTGCCCCCATTCCCTCAGAAACGGCATTGGCGTAAGCAAGCGCTGGTTTATTGCCCGTAGCGGCGTTCCCGCTGGGCAAAGCTTTGTACCGCTTTTTCAAACGCGGCTGGGCTAAAGTCTGGCCACAGGGTTTCGGTTACATAAAATTCAGCGTAAGCGCTTTGCCATAGCAAGTAGTTGCTAAGCCGGGATTCTCCGCCGGTGCGGATCAGCAAATCCAAATCCGGTAAATCCTGGGTGTATAGCTTGCTTTGAATTAAGGCTTCGGTAATGTCCTCGGGCTTGAGCTTGCCTGCGGCAATGTCGTTTCCCAGCGCTTGCATGGCCTGGGTGATTTCCTGACGGCCCCCGTAGTTGGTGGCAATTTGGAGGTTTAACCCGGTATTGGTGGCGGTGGTGGTGTGCGCCGACTGAATGAGCTTGCGTAAATCTTCAGGAAGACCTGAAAGCTCCCCGATAAACCGAATTTGCACATTATTGCGGTGCAATTCGGCCAGTTCCAGCGAAAGCGCCTCCACAAACAGGCGCATTAAATAGCCCACTTCCTCGGTGCTGCGTTGCCAGTTTTCGGTAGAAAAAGCAAACACGGTCAGCGCCTGTAAGCCATGGTCTGATCCGAATCGAACCAGAGTGCGTAAGGCGTCTACCCCTTTTTTATGACCGACTAAACCGGGCAGCAGTTTTTGTTTGGCCCAGCGCCGGTTGCCATCCATAATAATGGCCACATGTTTCAGCCCGCAGGACTGTAACAGGGCGGTGAATTCAGGAGAAATATGAGTCGTAGTCATGATCTTTATTGTAGGCAAAGCAAGCCACAGTTCAAGATCCAGTCTCCCATCAGAAACCGATGTCACGAAAGCGCTGAAATAGTCAGTGTTCTGAATTGTCTTTCTTTAAAAGCGGAGGGTGGAGAAGCTTGCCCCTAAAGAAAAACAGCTTTACCTGATTAGAGGAGATGACATATGTGTAGTCGATGTGTTCATCGGTAAAGCTGGAGAATTGAGTAGTTCGTTTTTATTTAACTTTCGCGGGTTTATTATACCAAATCAAATCACCAATGGTGTAATAGACCTTTTTAATTTTTTATAGCCGGTTGGGGGATTGCTCCCAACTGGCTATAAACCAAAGAGACTGCCCACGATATGGAGGCAGTCTCTTTGAAAATTACGAGATAGATAGTATGAATTAGCAGGCTACGCTTACCGAGTGACGGCTGGCGGCCATGACACCGTGGCAGCGCTCGGTCATTTCGGCTTCGGTGCGGGCTTTGTTCACAAAGCTGCCAACCCCAACGGCGGAGGCCCCGGCGGCGAACGCCTGATTTACATTGTTTTCGGTCATGCCGCTGGCGGTCATTACCGGCAAACGGGTGGCTTGCACCAATGCACGGGTGTTCATCAGGGTAATGGTTTCTTTTTCTGCCGCAGTTAAGGATTTTGCGGTGGGTTCTGCGGCCAGTACCCGGCTTGCGCCTTCGGTTTGAATCATGTCAACGCCCAGGGCTTCCAATTGGGCGGCCAGGCGAACTTGGCTTTCCAGGGTCAGGTGTCCCGGTACGGTAATGGAAATCAGCGCCTGACCTTGCACTAACGCAACGGTTTGGGTGGCCAACGCCAGCACTTCTTCAGCGCTTAAAAACAGACCTTGATCGTACAAGGCGTCAAAGTTGCCCAGTTCGGCCACATCAGCCCCGGCGGCGACCGCTTGGGCCAAGGCGGCTGGCTCTACGCTGGATGCGAATACGGCGGCCTTCGTAGCGGCTTTGGCGGCTTTCACAATGTCGGGATGGGCGGCTACATCCACGGCGGTGGCGCCAGCGGCTTCAGCGGCGCGAACCACTTGCAGCACGTTTTCCAAATCCAGATTGGCGATTCCGGCAATGATTTTAACGGCTTTGCGCTCGTTCAAAGCGGTTTTCAAGGTATTGAGGCTTGCGTTCATGGGCTTTATTTCTCCAAACAACGGTAATATGAATGTCATTATACCCGAAGCGTTGAGGCTACAAGGCCATGCTTTCCATTTGGGCTTTAATATCCGGGTTGAGGGTTTGGGCCTCCGTCAATTTTTCTTGAGCTAAGGCGGGCTGACCAATTTTGGTGAGGGCTTCTGCCCAGTAGTACAAAATAGCAGCCTGTTCTGTTTCTCCAAACTGCTGAAGCAGTAGCTCAAAGCGGGTGTTCAGGGTATCAGTCGACCCCAGCAGACCGGCCAACAAAGAGAGATTGATTTCCGCTTCCAAATGGCGAGGCTCTAGGGTGAGTATGGTTTCAAAATGCTGCTGCGCTTGTTCCCACAAGCTCACCTGCTGCGGGTGGCTGGTTTCGGTTTCGGCCTGCCGCATCTGGCACAGCCCCATCAAATACAGGCTGGGCAAACTGTGAGGAGCCTCCTGAAGGGCTTGCCTCAAAGTGCGTTCCGCTTCTGGCAGGTCATTGAGGCGAATCAGTACCTCCCCCATGGCCACTTTGGCGCTCAGGTGGGCCGGATCAATCTCCAGCGCCTTGCGATACTTGAGCAGGGCATCTTTCCAATCCCCGTGGCGGTACAGGATCAGCCCATAGAAAAAGTTCATGGACGCCGATTGAGGTAGGCGACGAATGACCGGGCGCATTTGACGCACCGCTTCCAGGGTTTCTCCCAGTTCACAAAGCACCAGGGCCAAATTCACCGAAGCGTCTTCAAAGTCCGGTTGTTCTGCCAGTGTTTTTTCCAGATGGGTTTTGGCCTTGATCCAGTTTTCTGCGCCCATAAAGTGGGTGCCTAGCAAGTAATGCACCTGAGGATTCCATTTGTCTTTTTCTTCAATGCTTTGCAGCAGTTCAATGGCTTCGTTTTGCTGGCCTGTTTTGATGAGGGCCATGGACAGGTTCATGAGCGCTTCCAGATTGTCAGGTTCCTGAGCCACCGCTTTTTGCAAGTGATCCAGCGCTTGGGAGGCTTGTCCCTGTTCCAGCAGGTAGCGTCCCCAGTGGCTGTAGAGGCTGGGCATCTCTGGTTGTAAGGCTTGACAGCGTTTAAACTGGGCCAGTCCTTCTTCAATATTGCCCTGTTGGCACAAGGCAATGCCCCAGCTTAAATAGGGTTCCGGCATTTCCGGGGCCAGAGTGGTGGCTTGCTTGTAGTTGTGGATGGCCACATCCAGCCGCTTCAGGTTGGCCAGAATATCCCCCTGATTGAGATAGGCCTCTGGCTTTTCCCAGCCCAAGGCAATGGCTTTTCTGGATTTCTCCAGCGCTTGCTCATAGCGCCCCAGCCGGTTTAAGGCCACACTCCAGAAGTAATAGGCTTCGGCATGCTTGGGCAAAAAGCGCAGGGTGATTTTGAACTTTTCAATGGCGCTTTCATAATCCTGTAATTCGGCCAGAATAGCGCCCCATAAAAAATACAGATGAGGCTGGTAGCCATGAATGGCCAGTCCCTGTTTAAAATTTTGAATGGCCTCTTTGTAAAAGCCCATGCGAGCTAGCGCAATGCCCCAGTTGATATAAGGTTCCGGGTTCTCTGGCCCCAGAGAAATGGCCATTTCATACTGTATTCGCGCTTCCTCAGGTTTCCCCTGAGACATCAGCACTGCCCCCCAAAGCATGTAGGGGTTGGCCAGTTTGTCGTTTCTTTCAATGCACAGCTGGAACTTTTCAATGGCTTCATCCAGCCGGTTCATTTTGGCCAGCGCCACGCCCCAGTTCAGGAAAGGCTCAAATCGGTGCGGCGCGATTTCGCTGGCCAGCTTGAACTTTTCCAGAGATTCTTCCAGTTTGTCGCTTTGGGCCAAATCGATGCCCCAGTTAACGTGGGCCATGGCGTGATCGGGCGAGGATTCCGTGGCCCGCAGGTACTCGTTGACGACTCGGTTGTATTGCCCAATTTTGTCAAGAAGGCCGCGAATTTTTTTGTTCATTGTTTCTCGATTGGTTAATGATGCCTATCAAAAAACAAAGAGAGCCTGTTCACAAGCTCTCTTTGACCAACAATAACGAAAGGGTATTATTCCAGGGTTTTAAATTCCATCTCCGAATCAGGCTCCAGGCGAAAGTCGGGCTCGGCTCCCAGTAGTTCATAAGCGCTCAGGTATTCCAAAAAATCATTCTGGTTATAGCGCTCCCGTTTAAGGGTTCGAGATTGATAGATGCCCGCCGCAACGTCTAAGGCTTCAAATTTTTCAACATACTTTTTTAAGGGCCGATTCATCGCCACAGTTTCTCCTCTCAGTTTCTGGATTGACCAAATTGGATCGTGGTTTTCAGGTGGTTCTTCTTACTTAATAACCGTGTTTGAAGTCGTTTTACTAAATGCAGGCTATACCCCGGTGGATGACCCATATCGTTTCTGAATAAAAGCACACTTAAGCCGTTCGATTACTGGCATCGTATCCTTCTTTCTTTTTGAAAAAACCCCTCAACAGGTTTATTTTCGACTCCCATTTTTCAAGTTTATTATAGCAATTGTTGCTCTATCTGAGTAGCCTTTAATCTGGATTGAACGAGGAAAATTCAAGGGGTTGCCGTTCGTGGACAGTCGCCTTTTGGCAGGGGCAAACTTTTTGGATGGGCCCGCCGTAAAAAAGACAGCTTGGGGAAGCTGTCTTTTAAAGCATTTTAAAATTCTGTTGATTAACCGATTAAGCCGTCACCGATATCAATTTCGCTGGACTTCATAATCAAGGCTTGGTAGATCACTTTTTCTGAGGAGGTGGACACTTTGGAAAAAGGGTCGTGGCCCATTTTGTCCCGATTGTCTTCTAGCAGGCGCTTGCCAAGTTCGGCAATTTCTAGCACCAGGGCATAGCGGTTTTCCACTTTTTCGTTCAGGTCACAAGCAATCTGGGTGATGGTGGTCATGCGGTTAAGCGCTCCCTATTTATTGATGGTCGCTGGCCTCGCACGGATATCGGAGAAAAGTTACCGGAAAAAGGATACCGGCGAAATTTTTGGCAGCCTACTTATTGTAAGGAAAACGGGAAGGGAAAGTCAATTTGCGGCAGTGCTTCCCAGCGTTAACCGCACCGGAATAATGGGGCTGACCGAGGCCGGTTCTTCCGGGGTTTTGGGGGTGGCAATGGTTAAAATATTGAAAAAAGCGTTCAGCAAATGCGGATCCCACTTGGAGCCGGAGCCTGCCTCCAGAAGGTTTCTGGCATTGGCCACCGGCATGGCCTTGCGGTAAGGCCGATCAGAGGTTAGGGCATGAAAGGCGTCCACAATGGAAACAATTCTGGCCCCGACTGGAATCTTTTCCCCTCTGTATCCGTGGGGGTGACCGCTGCCGTCCCAGTTTTCATGGTGACATTCAACCGCCGGAATAATAGGCCGCAAAGAGGCCACCGGGTATAAAATTTGTTGCGCGCCAATCACGGCGTGTTGTTTCATAATTTCCCACTCTTTTTCGTTCAGTGGGCCGTCTTTGCACAAAATATCCTCGGGAATGCCGATTTTGCCAATATCGTGCAGGAAGGCGGCGGCCCGAATCTCTTCCACCTCGGCGGGTGTCATTTTCAGGGCGTGGGCCAGCGCCACGGCATAGTTGGCCACCGCTTGGGAATGTCCTCGGGTGTAGCGATCCTTGGCCTCCAGGGCTCCGGCCAGTGAGGTGATGGTTTCCAGCATTAAGTCATCGGTTTTGGGGGTGCTGGTGGAGGTTTTCTTTTCAATGTGGTTCACCAGTTCCTGATAAACGCTGGGAACGTGGATATTATCGTACTTACGGGCCACTTGAGAGGCGAATACCTCGATCACGGTTTTATCGTTGAGTTGATCGATTTCTCCACAGGCGATACAGGATGACTCTCCGGTTTTTCCGCCTTTAAACTTGGCGAGATGCAGGGCTTGCTCTGATAGTTTCAGTAGTTTTTCCTGAGTTTTGGTGTCATCCGGGTAGGTGGCATGGCCAATGCTGATGGATAAACGGCGTAAATGCTCAGGCAGCCGAACTTTTAATCCTTCCAGAAAGCGCTGGGCGATTTCGTCAGCGGCTTTTCGGTCACTTTCCGGCAATACCACCACCACTTCATCCCCGCCATAACGGGCAATGGTATCCAGCCCTCTGCTGAGGCGGCGCACGGTGGAGGCCAAGTGGCAAATGGCGTCATCTCCCGCCTGATGGCCCAGCGTTTGGTTGATTTCCTCAATGTTATTCACATCCAGAATCATGACCGACACCGAGCCGTTGTTGCTGTCGGCTTTAGACATTTCCCGCTCCAGCACGCCCTGAAAATAAGTGTAGCTGAGCAGTCCGGTTAAATTATCCACCTGGGCCTGATTTTTCATACGATCCTGCAAAATCAGGTTCCAGATTAACTGGGCGATTTGATCCCGCAACGTATAGACATAAGACAGCTTGGCTTGAGAAAAGGCATCCATTTCCTTAAAGCCCAGGGTGAGCATGGCAATGGCCTCTCCCCCGGCAATCAGGGGAACGCTGAACAGGTTAAACGGGTTGGTTGGTTCCGTGGTGCCATCGTTCTGCTGCGCCCATGGAATACAGGCCAGAATATCGGGCCCCAGCGATTTGAGGTAGGGGGAAAAAGTGGTGTCTTTCAGGTTGTAGGCCTGTACCAGATGATTATGGGTATCGGCCATGGAAATATGGGGGATTTCCATGCTAACCGCAGGGGAAGGGCCTGAGGGAGAACCCGTATGGATAAAGCGGGCCTGAATAAAGTCGCCCCGTTCGTCTTTGACTGAAAAGCACAGAAAATCAATGTTGCTGCTGCTTTTAAGGCGCTTTAAAAAGAAATGCCACACGTCTTCCAGCGAAGCGGCGGTGCTGACCAGCTTGCGGACTTCCTCTTCCGGGGTGCTTAGCTTGGTTTTGGCCAGCTTGGCGGCATGGGGATTCTTGCCCATCTGAATTTTTTCGGCATGCAGCAGGCCAGTGGCGTATTGATCTACCCGCTGGGACAAGTGGTTACAAAATTGATTCCAGCGATGGGCCAAGCCCTTGCCGGTGTTTTTATGTTCGGGTCTTTCCACGCTAAAACTCCCCGCTGTCTCCCTGAATGAAGCGGTGATACACGCTTTTGGTTCAGCAATTCTAACACATTGTAAAGATTGCATGAAGCAACCAAACGGGAGAATTACCCGTTCAGCAGGTTCAGTTCTTTGCCAATTTTTTCAAAGGCTTCAATGCAGCGATCCAGTTGGGACTGGGTGTGGCAGGCGTTGATAATGACCCGCACACGGGCTTTATCGGCAGCCACGGTGGGAAATACAATGGCCCGGCCGTAAATACCCTCTTCCAACAATCGCTGGCTCAGTTTTTGGGCTTTTTCGCTGGTGCCTACAATCACCGGGCAAAGCGGGGTTTCGCTATCAATGGGCAGGCCAATGGACTTCATTCCAGCCTTGAAATACCGGGTGTTGTACCACAATTTCTGAATCAGGGCGTCATCTTGAGCCATCAGGTCAATGGCCGCCATACAGGCTGCCACCACGGCGGGCGGATGCGGTGTGCTGAACAGCAGGGGGCGGGCCTTGTTAATCATAATCTCTCGCATGGCGTGGGTGCTGGCCACATAGCCCCCCATAGAACCCAATGCTTTGGACATGGTGCCCACCACAATATCCACCTGGCCGTGCAGGCCGAAGTGATCCACCGTGCCTCGGCCATGGCTGCCCAAAACACCGCTGCCGTGGGCGTCATCCACCATCACAATGGCGTTGTGTTTTTCGGCTAAGCTTACAATGTCGGGCAGTTTGGCGATATCACCGTCCATGGAAAACACGCCATCGGTCACAATCAGCTTGCGACGGGCGTTTTTATGTTTTTTCAACACGCTTTCCAGCGCATTCATATCGCTGTGCGGAAAAATATCCTTGGTAGTGCCTCGGGTCAGCCGAACGGCATCGATAATGCTGGCATGGTTCAACTGGTCGCTGATCACCACATCGCCCTCGCCCATAATGGGCGGAATGGCGGCCATATTGGCTGTAAAGCCAGATTGTAAAACCAGCGTGGCCTCGCACTGCTTGAACTGGGCCAGCTTTTCTTCCAGCGCTTCGTGAATGCGCATGGTGCCAATAATGGTGCGCACAGCGCCCGCCCCTACGCCCAGTTCCTGAGTGGCCTTGATAGAGGCCTCAATCAATTTGGGGTGATTGGCCAGCCCCAGGTAATTGTTGGAGGAAAAATTCAGAATCTGCCGTCCATCCATGGTAATTTCGGCATCCTGCTGGCCCTCAAACACCTTCAGCGTTTGGTACAAATGCTCATCCTTCAGATGCTGAATCTCCTCTTTCAGGAAATCAAGCCGATTGGAAGCGGGATGGGTGGTGGCAGTCATGGGTTCAAGTCCTTTGTAAAACGGGCGAAAACGCGAAGCGAACTTTTAAAAATTTCTTTTATTATATTAAGGCTTCAGCAAGATTTTGCCGCTGACGCCTTGGCGAATGAGTTCCATGGCTTGCCCGAATTCGGCCATGGGCAAGTGGTGGGTGATAATAAAATCTAAATCCAGCTTGCCCGCTTCCATCAGGTCTAGCATTAAAAGCCAGGTTTGGAAAATCTGGCGACCGTTTACCCCAATGACCTTGGCTTCCTTAAAAATAATATCCTGACTGATGTTCAGCTCTACTTTGCCTTTGGGAATGCCCATCAGCACCACCGTGCCGCCCAGTCGCAAACTGGTCAGGGAATCGTTAATGGCCATGGGGCTGCCGGACATTTCCAGCACCACATCCACCCCGCTTTGGTGGGTCAGTTTCTTAATCTCATCAGACACTTTGACTTTATCGGCGGCCCATACGGCATCCGCTCCCGCTTTTTCGGCCAGCTCCAGCCGGAAAGGGGAAACATCGGAGGCAAACACCTTTAAAGCACCCATGGCTTTGGCTACCACAATGGCAAACAGTCCCAATGGTCCGCAGCCCACCACATGTACTGTTTTTCCAGAGACATCCGCCTTGGAAACGGCATGCACCGAATTGCCCAGAGAATCCAGCAAAGCGCCGTATTCCGGCTTGATGGAGGCGGGCAGTTTGACCACCTGCTTGGCGGGAATGGCGATGTATTCGGCAAAGCAACCGGGTAAATCGATGCCAAAAATTTTCACGTTTTCGCAAATATGCTTGTGGCCTTGCTGGCATTGCAAACAGTGACCGCAAGGCAGGTGCATTTCGGCGGAAACGTAATCGCCCGCCTTTAGGCCCTGAACCTTATCGCCCACGCTTTCAATCACCCCGCAAAACTCATGGCCGTACACCAATGGGGTTTGAATCCGGTTGGCGCTCCATTCGTCCCACTCGGTAATGTGAAAATCGGTGCCGCACACGGATGCCAGACTGACCTTGATTAAAACCTCTTTGGGCCCCGCTACCGGCTTTTCTACCGTAGCGACTTTAAAACCACTGTCGGCGGTGGCTTTCTGAATGGCTTGCATGGTCTGGGTTTCAATGGTGGGGGCTGACATGGCGATCCTTACTGTTTAATGGGCTTTTGTTCTTAAAGTATCAATATCCTACTGCGAAGTCGCACTGGAGGAAACGAGACTTTTGATCCCAGCCCAGGAGGCTTGGGAACTCTGCTTTAAGTCAGAGAGCGTTGGCCACCATGGAGTGGGAAGGCCTAGTGCTTTGCGTTTTTTTCGCTCAATCAAGAAATTCCAGAGTGTGACGCATTGTAGGATTGACCCGGAAATAAAAATCATTCCGGCAAATGCTGAAATTGGGCTATGCAAAAGTGCTTTCGCATGGCTTATTCGGTCTTTGCCAGTGGTTAAAACGGATTGAGCTTTAAATACGCCAAACAAAGCCCCAATAGGAAGTGCTAAAATGAAGGCTTCTTTCAGGGGAATGGTTTGAAGCGGGTCTTTATTAAAAATAGTGTAAACAGGCTTTGAGGTACTCCAAACCGGATTTTGCGCCGGTGTCGGCAAAAGATAATTGGGTTGTTGTGGGTAGGTATAGGAAGTTTGATACGAAGGCGGCTGCGCTGACATGGTTGCTCCCCTTCAAAGGGCGTGAAAATACTGTAGCTCTTGGAAAGCTATTATTTCAGTTAAACGTTCCTCAAGATAGAAAATTAATAGCGTTAATTTACTTCTTGAGCCGGTAGCCTGGACTATACGTTAAACCGGAAGTGAACCACGTCACCGTCTTTCATTAGGTAATCTTTGCCTTCCAGTCGCATCTGGCCTTTTTCCTTGGCCCCTTTTTCTCCGCCGGAGGAGACATAATCGGCATAGCCGGTTACTTCGGCCCGGATAAAGCCTTTTTCAAAATCGGTGTGGATCACGCCCGCGCACTGGGGAGCGGTCATGCCTTTGTCATAAGGCCAGGCCCGCACTTCTTTTTCACCGGCGGTAAAGTAGGTTTCCAGGCTCAGGGTTTTAAAGGCGGCTTGAATCAATGCGTCAATGCCGGAGGATTTCACCCCCAGACTTTCCAGATAGCCGGACTTCTCCGCTTCATCCAATTGAGTCAGTTCCGCTTCAATCTGGGCGGAAATGGGAACGGCAATGCGCCCTTCTTCAGCGGCCCGATCAAACAGCTTTTTGAAGTGAGGATTGCTGAGCGGATCGGCCAAGTCGCTTTCCGCTACGTTTCCGGCGTAAATCACGGGCTTAATGCTCAATAACTGGGATTGCTTCAGCAAAACCTGCTCCTCGGCGCTTAGCACTTTTGGATCAACCACCCCGGCCCCGTCAATAATGGGTTTTACTTTCTCAAACAGGGCCAGCTTCTCTTCCGATTCTTTGTCCTTGTGCTTGACCTGCTTGCGCAGCCGCTCCATTTGCTTGCCCATGGAGCCGGAATCGGCCAGACACAGTTCAATGTGAATGGTTTCCAAATCTCTTAAGGGGTCCACACTGCCTTCTACGTGAACCACATCGGTATCCTCAAAGCAGCGTACCACGTGTACAATGGCATCCACTTCCCGAATGTTGGCCAAAAACTGGTTGCCCAGCCCTTCTCCTTTGCTGGCCCCACGCACCAGTCCGGCAATGTCCACAAATTCAAACACGGCGGGAATCACCACCTGGGTTTTGGCCAGATCTTTCAATACCCACAGGCGGGGATCGGGTACCTTCACGATGCCCACGTTGGGTTCAATGGTACAAAACGGGTAATTGGCGCTTTCTGCCTGATAAGAGGAAGTAAGGGCGTTGAAAAGCGTGGATTTACCGACGTTGGGAAGTCCTACGATACCGGCCTTTTGCAAAATGGAGTTCTCCGTGTGGTTTGTGTAACAAGGGGCGTGCTGAACGGGCGGGGTCTGAGGTATGATAATGCCATGTCCGCATCATCAATCTACCTGAAACACGAAATCACGATCAAGGATCTGCCGGATTTGACCGGCTCAGTCCAACGTGCCAGCCTGGGCAACAAATGGTTATTTGTGGGCATTGATATGGCCCCCATTGATAGTTTGGAAACCGGCGTGGCCATTCTGGACCGGGATCGCTACATTATGCGGATGGAAAAACTGAGTGAAAACGAGGACTTGCTCCTGTTTCTGGATAATCTGGGTTCGCCTGAAAACATTATTGTGGCCCTGGATATTCCCAAAAGCCTCAGTATTTCCAGCAAGTGGCGACAACAGCAAATTAAAATGCACCCGTTGCGCTTGCGCTCGGGCATTCCAGATACCACCCAGGAGTTGGTGCCTTCCGATCGGTTTGCCGAACGGGCCAAAGCCTTTTATCAGGCGGTGGATGAGCGTGGCATTCTGATGGTCAATTTCTTTGCCGCCCATGCCAAGCTGCGTTACGACCTGAACGTTCCTTTCCGGCACCGCAGCCCTCAGGGGTGCCGCACGTTGCAGGCGGCCATGCGCCAGAAGCTGGGCATTAAAGATGTCCCGTCCAACCTTATGCCCAGCTCGGTTCTGGACGCCATGATTGGCGCTTATACGGCCTGGATGCTTTATAAAGGCCGGGAAGGCGATAATTTTAAACTGTACCGGGATGATGAACAGCGTTTGTACATTGATCCGCTGAAGCGGTTTGTTCGTCCGGTGCGAGGACGTTATTCCTTCCACCGGCCAGACTGATTTTTTCGCTTTTTGCGGATTGAGATCAAGATGGCGGCAAGATAAAGGGCATTGTTTTGGGAGCAAGTGAAGTCGCGCTGCTGGATCAGCTGAAGGACAGCATGGTGCAGCTGGCCTTTGTGTTGGGGACCGCCCTTTTGTTGGGGCGCTTTGCCAAGGCCCAGCCTTCCGCCTATACGCTGGGGTTAATTCTATTGCCTGTGCCGTTGCTGGGGCTTAGCGTTTGGTGGCCTTTTTTGGCCACGCTGGCGCTATTTTACACCCCGTTGCTGATGCTATTGTTATTGATTGACGGGTTTGTGCTGAGCGTACCGGCTCGTTATATCAGTTTAAGCCGTTCCTTGGGGGATAAATTTTCCATCGGGCAAAAAAATCAGGTCAGTTTGACGGTAATCAACAACAGCGGGCAATCGATTCAGGGCATGGTTCGAGACAGTTTACCGCCCGGCTTACTCAATGGCGGAACCACCCCGGCGGCGCTGACTTTGCCTGTTTCCGTGTTGCCTTATAGTTTTCAAACTGTAAGCTATGAGTTGTTTCCCACCCATCGAGGGGTTTACAGTTTGGCGCAAATTCATTGTCGCTATCGTAGCAAGTTGGGATTGCTTTGGCTGGGAGTGAAGGGCGGACGACCTGACCAGATTAAAGTCACCCCGGATTTACGCAGGGTGCGCCAGATGCGGTTAATGGCTTCTCGGGCTCAAAACGCAGGAGAGTTGCAAAAGCGGGCTTTGGGGCTGGAAGGCACTCAGTTTAGCGGCCTTCGGCATTACTTTGCGGGCGATGATATTCGGAAAATTGCCTGGCAAGCCACTGCCAAGCAGGATTTGCCGGTGGTCAGAACCTTTACCCACGAAGTGGAACAGCCCATTCTGGTGCTGCTGGATGCGGGTCGAAAAATGGAGGTGCGGGTCAATCAACTGCAAAAGTACGATTGGGCCTTGAACACCGCTCTGGCTTTCATGGGGGTGGCCATTGATCGAGGCGATGCGGTAGGGGCGGGTACCTTTAGCAACCGCATTCTGTCCAGTGTCCCGCTCAAAACGGGGCGACGGCACTTGAACCGCTTGCTGGACATGCTGGGAGAAACCGAAGTGCAGCCTGTGGAGCCTGATTACGAGGCCGTTATGCTGCAATTCGCCCGTGGCCTCAAGCGTCGGGCCTTGGTGGTGATTTTTACCGATTTGATTGACCCTTTGGCGTCCCGCAGTTTGCTGGCCAGCCTGCGCAGCTTTTCCAGAAACCATTTGCTGATGGTGGTAACGCTGGCCGATAGTCAAACCATTGCCACCGCCGAAGCCATGCCCCAAAGCCCGTATGAAGCCTATCAAAAAGGGGTGGCTCTGGATTTGCTGGCATTGCGCCGAGAATCCCTGATGGCGCTTAGCAACCACAATAACGCCATTGTAATCGATGCCTCGCCCGAGAAGCTGGATGAGACCCTGATTGCTCGTTATCTGGAGTTGAAACGCCAGAACCGGCTTTAGCGCATCAGGTTGCTCTCAATGAATTCGGCCAATACCGGAATTTTAAATGTTTTGCCGGTAAATGCCATAATTATCAGGTAAACCCACACGCCAAAACTGGCAATGCCAAGTAATACCCAAATTAAGCCGGTGATAATGCCAATGCCCGGAATACTGGTGGTAACGCCCAAGCCAACCTGTACAATAACCAGGGCCAGCCAAAAGCCCATGGCTTGCAGGCCATTAAACTTAATATAATCCGATTCCCCTTTTTTCAGCAGGAAAATAACGATGGTGGGAATCATACAACAAATTAATCCGGCGTAACTCAGGCCTGCCCACAGTTTATCGTCGCTATTGGGCTCATTTGATAGTGTGTTAACCAAGGGAACATTCCTCCTACTACCTATCCTGATTGTGGTTGATACAAAACCGTATGGCACTTGAAAAAGGCACCTGTCCCAATGGGGTAGGTGCCTTCATCATAGCCTTAAACACGGGTTTGAGTAAGCCAGCGCTTGGGCTAGCTTCGGTAGCCTTCGGTGGTCACTTCCGCTTCTTCCTGATCTTCATAAGTCAGGAAAACGCCTTGTAGCAAGTCGTCTTCATCGACACCCAACAGGGTTTCAGCGTCTTCTTCGGTTCCCGCCTTGCGAATAGATTCACCTTTGGCCGATTTGGCCCTGCCCAGCAGTTTGGTTTTGTGGCGGCTTAGAACACGCTCTACCTTATCCACCAGCTTGTCAATGCTGCCATATAAGTCATCAGAGGAAACCTCGACCCGCAGTACAGCCCGGTTCACTACCACGGTAGCCTCGGCCAACTGGCTGGCGCTGATGCGGGGGTTTTTTTCCACGCTCAAAAACACGTGAATTTCCTGAATAAAGTCGTAGTGGTGCTCTAGTCGCCCAACCTTCTCGGTTACATAAGCCTTGATAGCGTCGGTTAGCTCTATATTGCGACCATTGATGATTAATTTCATAGTCATCCGCTCCTCTCTCTCGACCCTTCCATTATAACTCGCTCCGCTGTTTTCAAGTAGTCCCATCGGAGGAGAAAGCCAACCGCCTGAAAAAACAAACACCAAGCCCTGAAAGCGCTTGGTGTTTGTGGTTAGGCTGTGCGATACCGAGTTGGCTATTTGGCCAACTCCAGGCGGCTGGCCGCTTCTCGCAGGCATTTAAAGGCGTTAGGGCCAGCGTACTTGGCAATGGGTCCCAACTCCTGCTCAATGCGCAGCAACTGGTTGTATTTGGCAATCCGCTCGGAGCGGCACAGAGAGCCGGTTTTAATTTGTCCGGCGTTCACCGCCACGGCCAAGTCTGCAATAAAGCTATCCTCGGTTTCCCCGGAACGGTGGCTGATAACGGTTGTGAAACCCGCCTGATGGGCCATATTAATGGCGGACAGGGTTTCGCTCAGGGTGCCAATCTGGTTTAGCTTGATTAAAATGCTGTTGGTGATGCCCTTTTCAATGCCTTCTTTCAGAATGGCCGGGTTGGTCACAAACAAATCATCGCCCACCAGTTGTACTTGATGGCCCAGCTTTTCGGTCAGCAGTTTCCAGCCGTCCCAATCGCCTTCGGCCATTCCGTCTTCCACCGAAATAATGGGGTATTTGGCCACCAAATCAGCCAGATAATCCACCATCTGTTCCCGGTTCAGCTTTTTGCCTTCGCCGGTCATTTCATAGTGGCCGTTTTTGTAAAATTCAGAAGCCGCCACATCCAGAGCCAGTTTCACTTGGTCTTTGGTGTTGTATCCGGCCCGTTCAATGGCGTGAATGATTAAATCCAGGGCTTCAGCGGCGCTCTTCAGGTTGGGCGCGAACCCACCTTCATCGCCTACGCCGGTGGCCAAATTGCGCTCAGCCAACACGGTGCGCAAGGTGTGGAAAATCTCGGAGCCCCAACGCAGTGCTTCGGAGAAAGAGTAGGCCCCCACCGGGATAATCATGAATTCCTGAATATCAATGTTGTTATCGGCATGTGCCCCACCGTTGATAATATTCATCATAGGCACTGGCAAAATGGTGGCGTTTACACCGCCCAAGTAGCGGTATAAGGGTTGTTTTACCGTATCGGCGGCGGCACGGGCCACGGCCATGCTAACGCCCAGCATGGCGTTGGCGCCCAGCTTGCTGTTGTTGGGGGTGCCGTCCAGGTCAATCAGTAATTGATCGATTTCTGCCTGATGGAGCGCGTTACGGTCCACCAATTCCCGGTTAATGATTTCATTGACGTTTTCTACGGCTTGCAGAACGCCTTTTCCGTTGTAACGGGTTTTATCGCCGTCACGAAGCTCCAGGGCTTCCCGAGAGCCAGTGCTAGCGCCGGATGGGACGGCGGCTAAACCAACCGCGTCGCCAGACAGGGTAACTTCCACTTCAACGGTGGGGTTGCCACGGGAATCCAGGATCTCGCGGGCTTCTACATGCTCAATAAATGAAACCATTGGGTTATTCTCCAGCTAGACAGAATCGATAATGCCTCATTATAGCCAGAAGGCGGCTGAAATTCCAGTCAGGCGGGAGTAACGGCCTATGGGGCGCTCTCTGTGGCGGTTTCGGCGATGGTTTGGTACAAGGTATCCGCCAATTGGGCGGGTACCGCTTTTTCGGGTACCTGTAGCACTTTTACAGTCATCAGGCGGTTTCCGAATCGTATTTGCAGGGTTTGATCGGGCTTTACCTCGCTAGAGGGTTTTGCACTTTGCCCATTAATTTTAACGTGGCCACCCTGGCATAATTCAGCGGCCACGGTGCGCCGTTTCACCAACCGGGAGATTTTCAAGTACTTATCAAGTCGCATCAATATCATTTCCAAAAATTGCAAAAAGAGCCCATCCGCTTCATAATTTCCAAACATCGAATGATCTGTGCGAGAGACGATATTCGCGTTTGAGAGGGACCCATGCAGGAATTTTATAACGAAACATTTTTGAACGCCCAAAAACAATTGGATCATGTGGCCCAGTTGATGAATCTGGATGCGGGTGTCCACGAGCGGCTGCGCTACCCTCGAAAAGCGCTGATTGTTTCGGTGCCTATTAAGCTGGATAACGGCCAAACCAAGGTGTTTAGCGGCTATCGGGTCCAGCATGATCAAACCCTGGGGCCTACCAAGGGTGGCATTCGCTTTCACCACGAGGTCAATCTGGGGGAAGTGGCGGCGCTATCCATGTGGATGACCTGGAAGTGTGCGTTGTTGAACCTGCCTTATGGCGGTGCCAAGGGCGGGGTGTGCTGCTTCCCGGAAGAAATGAGCGTGAACGAGATGGAGCGACTTGCTCGGCGTTACACCACCGAAATTTTATCTATGATTGGGCCAGAAAAAGACATTCCCGCCCCCGATATGTATACCAATGAAAACACCATGGCCTGGATTATGGATACTTACAGTAACTTTATTGGCTATGCGGTTCCGGGCGTGGTAACGGGTAAGCCCGTTTCCGTGGGTGGTTCCCTAGGTCGTAAAGAGGCCACGGGCCGAGGAGTGGCGCACACCGTTAAACTGGCGCTGGAAAAACTGCAGCTGGGTACCGATGAGCCTACCGCCGCCATTCAAGGCTTTGGCAACGTGGGCAGTATTACCGCCAAGTATCTGCACCAGCATGGGGTAAAGGTGGTTGCCGTTTCAGATGTGCAGGGTGGTTTGTATAGCCCCAAAGGTCTGGATATACCCCGTTTGCTGTCTTATGTGGCCGATCGGGGGACTGTGGTTGGCTTTGATGATTTGGACGCCATTGAAAACAGGGAAATTCTGGAGCTGGAGGTCGATATTCTGGTGCCTGCCGCTTTGGCCAACGTGATTACCGAGCATAACGCCAGCCGTATCAAGTGCAAAATACTGGCAGAAGGCGCTAACGGCCCTGTGACCCCTGAAGCGGATAAAATCTTGCAGGATAAAGGCGTGTTTATTATTCCGGGCATTCTGGCTAACGCTGGCGGGGTTGTGGTTTCTTACTTTGAGTGGGTGCAAGACATTCAACACCTATTCTGGAGTGAAGAGCAAGTGAATGAGAAACTGATTTATTTGATGGGCCGTGCCTTTGAGGAGGTTTATCAAACCTCCACCGCCAAAAAAGTGGATAACCGAACTGCTGCCATGATGATCGGCGTAGGTCGCGTTGCTTCCGCTAAGTTACTGCGGGGTCTTTATCCTTAAATCCAGTTCAGCCCGCTCTCTTCATAAGAGTTTACATTCAAAAAGCGTAACAGTTGTGGCTCGCTTGCTTGCTGCCTTGCTATGATACTGCCAAATCCTCAATCTGAATCGTAGGCGCTTTGGTTATGCGCAGCCGTCAACGATAGGAACAAATTGCCGGGATTTTTGTCAGAGAGTAGACCAAATGCCGCCTTTAAGTGCGGTAATGGAAGCGAGGCCCTTGGGTGGTAGAAATACAGGACAGCAACCATAGTAACGAAGTGGCTTTGCTGCTGGATCTCTCCAAGGCGGGAAATTCCGCCCAGGCTTGCCAATTTGCCGATGATTTCGTGGCCCGCATCAATGAGGGGCCAGTGGGCGCCATTGTTGATATTAATGCCGGCGATTTACTGCTGACCCGTGGGGTGCTAACTAAAATCAAACAGCAAATTCATCGGGCCAGTGCGGCCATCGGCATTGTGTATGCCACGGTGCCTCAAACCCAGCAGGCAGCCCTGGATGAAGGCCTGTTTGTTAAAGAGAAGTTCACCACCGGCTGGACGCCCATTCGGCAATCCTTGCCCTTGAAAAAAGCACCCGGCGCCACCCGCCCCGATATCCCCAGCGTTCAAAGTACGGTTCCTCAAAGCGCAATTCAAAGCAGCGGAGCTGTACTGCCCGATTTTTCCAGCCCTACCAAGGCTGGCTCGTCTACTTTTGATTTTGAAGCCGTAGCGCCACAGTCTCTGGATATGCCGGAACTGGCGGAATCTCAACTGGAAGAACGTCTGGATTTGGTTCTGGAAACCGAGCAAGTGGCTTTGGCCGAAGGTATTTTTGAAGTCTCTGAAACCCTGATTTCGCAAGAAATTCTGTATTCCGATACGGCTTTAAATACGCTTTATCTGCACCAAACCCTGCGTTCCGGTAAAACGGTGCGCTTTAACGGAAATATCGTCATTATTGGTGATGTCCACGCGGGCAGTGAAATCACTGCTGGCGGCGATATCGTGGTTTGGGGCGAACTCAGGGGTATTGCTCACGCAGGCGCTCAGGGGAATTACAAATCTGAAATTCGGGCCATGAAAATTGAGGCCCTGCAATTGCGCATTGCCGATTATATCGCCCGCCGCCCGGATCGTATCTATTACCACAAGGATGGCGTTGAATCCCATGACCTATCGCCAGAAGTGGCTCGGGTGGCCGATGCCGAGATTAAAATTTTCAAGACCATGCTGCCCAAGGGCTAGCAGGTCATCATAATTACTATAATTTAGCACTGAGAACAGCAAAGGTGAGGTAACGTACCCCATGACGAAATCAAAAAAAGAAAAAGGACGGGTCGTTGTAGTGACTTCCGGCAAGGGCGGCGTTGGTAAAACCACCACCACCGCTAACATTGGCGCGGGTTTGGCCAGAATGGGGTACAAGGTTGTGTTGGTGGATACCGACATTGGCCTGCGTAATCTGGACTTGTTGATGGGCCTTGAAAATCGCATTGTCTATAACATTGTTGATGTGGTTGAAGATCGCTGCAAATTAAGCCAGGCCTTGGTGAAAGACAAGCGCATGCCAAACCTGAGCCTGCTTCCTGCCGCTCAAACCCGTGATAAATCCGCCTTGAACGAAGAGCAAATGCGCTCGGTTACCAGTAATTTGGGCGATGACTTTGATTTCATTCTGGTAGACAGCCCCGCAGGCATTGAACAAGGCTTCCTGAACGCCACAGCTGGCGCTACTGAGGCCATTGTGGTCTGCACCCCCGAAATGTCTTCGGTGCGTGATGCGGACCGTATTATCGGCCTTCTGGAATCCAAAGAAGAAATTATTAACTACAAGTTGGTTATTAACCGGGTTCGCCCTGGCATGATCAAAAATAACGATATGATGGATGTGGATGATGTTTTGGAAATTTTGTCCATCAAGTTGCTGGGCGTCATCCCGGAAGATCAGGAAATTATTGTAAGCACCAATAAGGGCGAGCCGATTGTGAACACGGAAAACTCCCTGGCCGGTCAGGCATATCGAAATATTGCCCGACGCGTTGCTGGCGAGGATGTCCCTTTTCTTAATCTGGACGTACCCACATCCTGGTTTGATAAATTAAAAGGCCTTTTTTCTAAAAGCGCCTAGAGCCAGGTTTGCAAGCATTTGAAAACAAATTGATAGGAGATAGGATGATGGGTTGGTTACGAAAATTCGTTGACTGGGTAGACCCTCAAGCGCAGAAAATCGAGCACGACTCCCTTTATGATATGCACTCCGCACGGGGTGATGCCAAAAATCGGTTAAGACTCGTTCTCATGCATGATCGGACCCAACTTTCTCCCTTAGTGCTGGCCCAAATGCGGGACGATATGGTGGATGTCATTTCCAAATACGTTGAAATTGACAAAGAAGCGCTGGAAGTGAATCTGGAGAGCGAATCAAACACCATTGCCCTGGTGGCCAATATTCAAGTTTTAAGAACTCGGGCTGGCGTTATTAATTAAAATAAGCGCCATATCCCCCTTATTTCTAACAAAAAACCTGACGTTTGTTCAGGTTTTTTGTTGTTCGTTTTCGCTAGTAAGTCCAAAAAAAAGACCCGATACAATCGAGTCTTTTTTAAAGTTATGTAGATCTTGAATCTAGAATTCAAGACCCGCTTCACGAGCAGCTTCAGCCAAAGCGGCAATTCGTCCGTGATAAAGGTTTCCACCACGGTCAAATACCACACTGGTGATACCAGCAGCCTGAGCACGCTTGGCAACCATTTCACCAACCTTGCGGGCGGCTTCAATGTTAGCACCAGATTCACTGCGAAGCTCTTTGTCTAAAGAACTGGCGGAAGCAATGGTGATTGCCTTGAGATCATCAATGAGTTGGGCGTAAATATGTTTGCCACTCCGGTAAACGGCTAGTCTCGGACGCTCGCTGCTGCCTGTCAGTCTGCGACGCAGCCGGTAATGCCGTTTGCGGGTAACTTCCTTACGATTGATTTTGCTGAGCATAATCCTAATACCTGTGCTTATTGCTTACTTCTTGCCTGCTTTACCTGCTTTGCGGCGGATGCGCTCTTCAGCGTACTTCACACCCTTGCCCTTGTAAGGCTCTGGCGGACGCTTACTGCGAATCAAAGCAGAAAAATGGCCAACCGTTTCTTTGCATCGGCCGCTGACTTCAAGTTTGGTGTTACCCTCTACCTTGAAGTCAATGCCTTCCGGGGCTTCAATTTCTACAGGGTGGCTAAAGCCAAGGGAAAGAACCAATTTCTTGCCCTGAACTTGCGCACGGTAGCCAACACCAATGATTTCCAAACGTCTGGAAAAGCCGGTGCTGACACCCAAAACCATATTGTTGAGCAAGGTACGACTTAACCCGTGCAGACTACGAGCCATACGGCTCTCATCCCGACGAGAAACGATGATTTCGTTGCCTTCCTGTGTAACGAGGATTTCAGGACGGAACAAACGCGTTAAACTGCCCAATGGACCTTTAACAGTAACTTGCGCGCCCTTGGCGCTGGTCTCGATTTTGACTTCGACCTTGTCCGGTATACGGACGGGGGATTTACCAATTCGTGACATGGGTCTTAACCTTCTTAATTTTTTTTGGCTTTAATTTTTCTGCTTCAGTAGAGCCAAGTGCTTAATAAACGTAGCAAAGCACTTCGCCGCCAACCCGCGCCCTGCGAGCTTCCCGGTCGGAAAGCAAACCTTGTGGCGTGCTGACAATGGCGGTACCACCACCACCCAAAATGCGAGGCAAATTGTCTACCTTGTAATATTTACGCAAACCAGGTCGGCTTACCCGAACCAGTTTACGAATCAGCGGATACCCTTCGCTGTCATATTTAAGCAGGACGCGCAATGTTTTATGGTTGCCCGCTTCACGAATTTCAAAACTTCTGATATAGCCTTCCTTCTGAAGAACTTTCGCAAGCTCTAATTTCAGTTTGGAGGCGGGTACTTCCACCATTGGATGGCCTACATTCGAAGCGTTCCGAATGCGGGTCAGCATATCAGCGATCGGATCATTGTACATGGTCAGTTTACCCTTGTTCTTACTTCTATTTGCTTGTTACCAGCTTGATTTGGTGACGCCAGGCAGCTTGCCTTCACTCGCCAACTTACGAAGACAAAGTCTGCAAGTACCAAATAAGCGATAGTAACTGCGAGGACGCCCACACAGGCTGCAACGGTTGTGAAGCTTCACCTTGGGCAACTTACCTTTGGCAGCTTTCGCAATGCGCTTTTCCTCTTTAACAATCATGGATGTTTTAGCCAAAATGGAATCTCCTGTTCCGTTTTAATGCTTGCGCCTTATGATGCTTGGGCTTTGGGGGCTTCTGCTTTGGGGGTTTTTTTCTGGAAAGGCAATCCAAACTGCTCCAACAGGGCTCGCGCTTCCATATCAGTCCGGGCGGAAGTTACAATGGTGATGTTTAAACCACGCATCCGCTGCACTTTATCATAATTAATCTCTGGAAAAACCAACTGATCTTTTAAGCCCAGGTTATAGTTACCCAGACCATCAAAACCGTTGGGCTTCAATCCACGGAAATCACGGATTCTAGGCAACACAATACCAGTCAGCTTTGCCATAAAATCGTACATCCGATCCCCACGCAGTGTCACTTTGGCACCGATGGGCATTCCTTCACGGATTTTAAAACCGGCAATCGATTGTTTGGCACGGGTAATCAAAGGCTTTTGGCCTGTGATCATCTGCAGCTCTTCTACGCCATTGTCAAACAATTTGGCATTTTGAGCGCCATCGCCCAAACCTACATTGACAACAACTTTTAGAATCCGGGGAACCTGATACTTGTTGGTCAGCTCCAGATCCTTTTGCAAGGCTGGCACCATTTCCTGTTCATAACGCTCTTTTAATGTCATCGCTTCATTTTCCTACTAGTTATGCGTCAAATTGTTCGCCGGTTTTTTTGGCAATACGGACCCGTTTGCCATCCAGCACTTCAACTTTGGCACGGCTGGCTTGATTGTTCTTGGTATCGTACAACATTACCTTGGAAACATACAGTGGTGCTTCCATTTCTACGATGCCACCGCGCTGTCCCAGCATAGGGTTTGGCTTAACGGCCTTCTTAATAATGTTGAGACCTTCTACCAGAACTTTACCCTTGTTTCGGAAAACACGCTTGATGGTTCCGGTTTTGCCTTTGTCTTTACCGGCGATAACCATCACGGTATCACCCTTTTTTACACTGTAATGCAGGGGAAGCACAATGCGTTTTTTTGATGATTTAGCTCTTAACATGGTGACTTTTCTCCTACAGAACTTCCGGGGCGAGGGATACGATTTTCATGTAGTTTTTATCACGAAGCTCACGTGCTACTGGTCCAAAAACACGAGTTCCACGAGGATTGCCTTCTTTGTTTACAATAACAGCGGCATTTTCGTCAAAACCAATGGTAGAACCGTCACTGCGTTTACGTCGTGCCTTTGTACGCACTAAAACAGCTCGTACAATGTCTGACTTTTTAACAGTTCCGTTGGGCTGGGCTTTTTTAACAACCGCAATGATGACATCACCGATGCCTGCATACTGCTTGCCACCTAAAACCCGAATACACAATAATTCTAATGCACCAGAGTTGTCAGCAACCTGTAATCTGCTTTCCTGTTGAATCATGACGTCCTATACCTCCTGGCTCCGTTCCAGAACAGCAGAGAGGCACCAGGTCTTGTCTTTGCTGTAAGGGCTACTTTCCACAATGCGAACCAAGTCACCTTCATGGCACTCGTTTTTCTCATCGTGTGCTTTGAACTTTACAGTTCTGTTTTGAATTTTTCCGTACTTGGGGTGAGGGTGCTTTTCGGCCACAGAAACCACAATGGTTTTTTCCATCTTGTTGGAGACAACTGTTCCGACTTTTTCCTTTTTGGGCATGGCTACATTTAGTCCTTATTTGGGTTCAGGCTTGCTTTGCTTTTTGAGTCAATACGGTTTGCAATTGAGCAATCCGGTGACGCAACTGACGCAGTTCTGCTGTACTTTCAAGCTGATTCATAGAGTGCTTGAACCGGGCTTCGAATAAGCCTTTGCGGGCTGCTTCGATCTGTGCGTTCAGTTCGTCCTGATTCAGTTCACGCATTTCAGTTATTTTCATGATTAGAACCTCCCAGAATGTCTTCTTTGCACAGGATTTTTGTTCGAACTGGCAGTTTTTGGGCGGCTAAAGCAAGCGCTTTGGTTGCCAGTTCCCGGTTGACGCCATCCATTTCAAACAGCAGCTTGCCAGGCTTGACAACCGCTACCCAGTATTCCTGGTTGCCTTTTCCTGAACCCATCCGAGTTTCAGCAGGTTTCTTGGTAACAGGCTTGTCTGGAAAAATACGAATCCAGATTTTGCCGCCCCGTTTGATACTACGCGTCATAGCCCGACGTGCAGCTTCAATCTGACGGCTGGTGAGCCAGCCTGGATCCAGCGTCTGCAGGGCGAAGCTGCCGAATTCGAAGCTGGTGCCTCGAGTCTCAGTGCCTTTCATATTGCCCCGCATCTGTTTGCGATATTTGGTTCGCTTTGGCATTAACATGTGTAATTACTCCTCAGATGGGGTTGTTGTGTCAGCAGGAGCTGCTGCACCTTGACTGTCGTTTTTGGGACCGGGACCACCACTACGACTACCGCCGCCGCGAGGACCACGACCCGCTTCACCGCCACGACCACTGGCTGGACCACGACGACCAGCGCCTTGGATGCCTTGGTCTCTGGTTTGGCCTTCTTCAGGTCTAGCAGACTTTTGCTTTACATTGGAAACAGCGCTTTCACCAGGCATGACTTCACCTTTGAAAATCCATACCTTGATGCCGATGATGCCAAACATCGTTAACGCTTCAGCAACACCATAATCAATGTCTGCTCGGAACGTATGTAGGGGAATACGACCTTCTTTGGTCCACTCGGTACGAGCAATCTCAGCCCCACCTAATCGACCGGCGATCATAATCTTGATGCCCTTGATGCCTGAACGCATGGAACGCTGAATGGCTTGCTTCATTGCGCGCCGAAAAGCGATACGTTTTACCAGTTGCTGGGCAATTGATTGCGCAACTAAAGTCGCATCCGCTTCAATGCGGTTCACTTCCAAAACATCGATCTGAATGTCCTTACGACTTGTCAATGTTTGCAGTTCTTTGCGCAGCGTATCCAGACCTTGACCACCACGACCCACTACCATACCAGGACGTCCAGTAATGATGCGAATAATGAGTCTCTGTGCTTTACGGTCAATTTCTACACGACTGATAGAAGCTGCTTCCAGTTTCTTTTTTACGAACTTGCGAATTTTTTCGTCTTCCGCAACGTTAATGGCATACATTTTCTTGTTGCCAGCAATCCAGGTCACTTCATGAGGCTGGATGATGCCGAGTCTGACGCTTTTGGGGTGAACCTTCTGTCCCACGGTATCTTCCTTCTATTTCGTTTCTTTAACTTGCACGGCGACGGTCAGATGCGAGGTTGGTTTTTCCCGCTTGTAAATACGTCCTTGAGCCCGCGGTTTAAAACGTCGGTATGAAGGACCTTCATCTGCAAATGCCCGACTAATAACCAATTGCGCAGGGTCTTCAACTCCAAACTTAACTTGTGCGTTGCTGGTTGCTTCGATTAATTTTTTAAGCACCACTCGCGCTGCCTCATAAGGCATTAACCGCAACATGTTATAAGCTTCAGGAACACGCTTGCCACGAATTGTATCTACAACACGACGCAATTTGCGAGGGGACATAATAATGTATTTTTGTTTTGCCTGTGCTTCTTGTAGATTTGTTGCCATTATCGTCTGTCCTATCTCTTGCCAGCTTTTTTGTCGCTGCCAGCATGGCCGCGAAAGAAGCGGGTGGGCGCAAATTCGCCAAGTTTGTGACCAATCATTTGTTCAGTGACGTAAACTGGCACATGCTTAGAGCCGTTGTGGACAGCAATGGTATGGCCAATCATATCAGGGATAATCATGGAGCGACGGGACCAGGTCTTAATAACCTTTTTGTCACCCACTTTATTAAGTGCTTCCACCTTTTCTTCCAGGTGGTCGTCCACAAAGGGGCCTTTTTTTAAAGAGCGAGGCATACTGCGTAGAACTCCTATTTCGTACGTCGTCTGACGATGTATTTATTGGATGCCTTGCGGCGACTGCGGGTTTTGTAACCCAAGGTAGGCTTGCCCCAAGGCGTCACAGGTGTAGGACGTCCAATGGGCGCTCTACCTTCGCCACCACCGTGCGGGTGATCCACAGGGTTCATTACAGAACCACGGACAGTAGGACGAATTCCCAAGTGGCGCTTGCGGCCCGCTTTGCCCAAGCTTAAGTTTTTGTACTCTGCGTTGCTTAAACTGCCAATGGTTGCATAGCAATCAATGCGAACCATACGCATTTCTGAGCTAGGCAAGCGTAATGTGGCGAAATCGCCTTCCTTCGCTACCAGCTGGGCTGAGCCACCTGCAGAGCGAACCATTTGCCCGCCATGTCCCGGTGTCATCTCAATGTTATGCACCACAGAACCCAAAGGAATATTTCTTAAAGGCAGTGCGTTTCCTGGTTTAATTTCTGAATTGGCCCCAGCCATAATTTTGTCGCCAACTTTTAGACCTTCGGGTTTCAGAATGTATCGTTTTTCACCGTCTGCATAGGTTACTAACGAAATACGAACGTTCCGGTTTGGATCGTACTCAACGGTACTCACCACACCTGGAATATCACGCTTGTCTCTGCGGAAATCAATGAGACGGTAGTGTTTTTTGTTCCCACCACCTTGGTGCCGAGTGGTGATACGTCCATAGTTGTTACGGCCAGCGTGTTTTTTAAGCTTGCGTAGCAAGGGCTTATGCGGATCATTAGTAGTGATGTCGGCTGTTTCCAGCTTAGACATCCCGCGAACACCAGCGGAGGTTGGTTTATATTGCTTGACAGCCATTGCGCTTATACTCCTGTAAAGAGTTCAATCGGCTCGCCCTCAATGGAGAAAACAGCCTTGCGTTTCTCTTGAGTTTGACCAATTTTTTTACCGTAACGTTTGGTGCGAGCCGGCACCGTAATTAAACGAACCGCACGTACCTTCCGACCTGGGAAAGCCAATTCAAAGGCCTGGGTCAGTTCAATTTTGTTTGCAGCCCGTTCAACTTCAAAGACATACTGGCCTAGTTCTGCCAGACTCGTTGTCTTTTCGGTCACAATCGGACGTTTGAGAAGATTGTAAAGTTCAGAACGCTGAGCTGTCTTAGACATAGGATGCATACCTTTCATTGATTTCCTGGACCGCACTGTTGCTGGCAATGACAGCGTCTGCATCTAGCAGGTCCTTAGCGCTGAGGTTGTGCGGGAGGCACAATTTGATGCCTGGCAAGTTACGGGAAGCCAGATAAATATGCTGGTTTTCTGTAGCCTTGTAGTCAGTCAGAATAAGTACCTTCTTTTCAATCAGACCAAAAGAAGAAAGCAGGTCTGCCACTTCTTTGGTTTTAGGACCCGTTAAAAAACTAAAGTCTTCTAAAACCTTGAATTTGCCTTGTGCCGCAGAAAGAGAAGAGCGCATCGCCAAAACTCTAACTTTGCGAGGGAGGTTGAAGGAGTAATCGCGTGGCTTAGGGCCAAAAGTTACACCACCGCCAACCCACAGCGGAGAACGAATACTACCGGCACGGGCCCGACCTGTTCCTTTTTGTTTCCAGGGCTTTTTGCCGCCGCCACGTACTTCGGACCGAGTTTTAGTGCAAGCTGTACCAGCACGACCATTTGCCAGTTCCCGACGAACTGCCAAGTGCAATACATGCACATTAGGCTCAATGCCGAACACATCGGAGGAGACTTCCACCTGGCCAGCTTCTTTTCCGTCTTTGGAAAATTTATTAAGTGTTATTTTATCTTCAGCCATGATGTCCTACTCCTTACTTTCTCGGCTCGTTCCAGCGTTCCGGTTTGGCCTGAATGGTTAAAAGACCGCCTTCCACACCGGGAACAGCGCCTTTAATCAGAACCACATTTTTTTCCGGAATCACTCGGATGACTTTTAGGTTACGAACGGTTACTTGCTCGTTACCCATATTGCCAGCCATTTTTAAACCTTTGAAAACACGACCTGGTGTCGTACCGGCGCCAATAGAACCTGGCAAACGGTGGGATTTGGAACCGTGGCTCATTGGGCCGCGGTGGTGATTCCAACGTTTGGTGTTTCCCTGGAAACCTTTACCGATCGACTTGCCGGTAACGTGAACCATTACGCCTTCAAGTAAAAAAGAACCGTCGCTCGCTGGCAAAATCACGTCGCCGACTTTAAAGCCTTCGACCTGTTCAGCGGTCATACGGAACTCTTTTAACTTGCGCAGTAAAGGCAAGTTATTTTTCAGCAAATGCTGTTGTTGAGCTTTCGTCAAATGTTTTCCCTTTGCCGGGACAAAACCAACTTGAATGGCTGAATAACCAGCATCCGTTTTGGTTTTAACCTGGGTGACCGTTAACGGCAAAAGCTCAACAACCGTTACGGGGACAGCGGACCCGTCTTCTATAAAGACCTGGGTCATGCCACGTTTTCTTCCAATGAGGTGTTTTGGAAAACTCACCTTGTTTACCTTTCCTTAATTAGTAAGTGGTATGAGTCTCAACTTATTCAGTTGTCTTTTTTCCACTGGTGGACTGATGGAGGAGTTGTCTAACCTGAGGAGGAGAATTTAATGTATTACAAGCGTACTTCGATATCAACCCCGGCTGGGAGATCTAACCGGCTCAATTGGCTGGCGAACTCTTGGCCCGGATCAATAATGTCGATTAAGCGCTTGTGGGTACGAATCTCAAAGTGCTCTCTGGATTTTTTATTAACGTGAGGAGAACGCAACACGCAGAAGATTTGACGATGAGTAGGAAGTGGAATTGGGCCAACGACCTTCCCCTGAGCGCCTTTGGCAACGTCAATGATCTTTTGTGCCGATGCGTCAATAAGTCGGCTGTCATAAGATTTGAGACGAATACGTACCCGGTTTTGCTTGGGGGCTTTCTTTTTTGCCGTTGTAGCCATGTTCCTTCTTCCTACTCTTTCGTCAATTCATTAACTAGCTGATGATGGTGTCAACAACGCCAGCGCCAACGGTACGGCCACCTTCACGGATGGAGAAGCGCATACCTTGTTCGATAGCGATGGGAGCAATCAATTCTACTTCCATAACGATGTTGTCGCCGGGCATAACCATTTCAACGCCTTCTGGCAATTTGATGGTTCCGGTTACATCGGTGGTACGAACATAGAACTGAGGACGGTAGTTGCTGAAGAAAGGAGTGTGGCGGCCGCCTTCATCCTTGCTCAGAACGTACACGTTTGCCTTGAATTTGGTGTGAGGTTTGATGGAGCCGGGTTTCGCCAGTACCATGCCGCGCTCAACAGCGGTTTTATCAATACCACGCAACAGGGCGCCTACGTTATCGCCGGCCAGACCTTCATCCAGCAACTTGCGGAACATTTCGATCCCGGTAACGATGGTTTTGCGGGTGTCGCCCAAGCCGATGATTTCAACTTCATCGCCTACGTTGACTTTACCACGCTCGATACGGCCGGTTACAACTGTACCGCGACCGGTGATGGTGAAAACGTCCTCGATGGGCATCAGGAAAGGCTGATCCACTGGACGCTCTGGGGTGGGGATGGTGGTGTCTACAGCGGTCATCAGTTCCTGGATGGATTTAACCCAAGTCTCATCGCCTTCCAGGGCTTTCAAAGCGGAACCACGAATAATGGAGATGTTATCGCCATCAAATTCGTACTTGCTCAGCAATTCACGGGCTTCCATTTCAACCAGGTCGAGCAATTCAGGATCGTCAACCATGTCGCATTTGTTCAGGAACACAACCAGCTGAGGAACGCCAACCTGGCGGGCCAACAGAATGTGCTCACGAGTTTGTGGCATAGGGCCATCGGTTGCTGCGATAACCAAAATACCGCCATCCATTTGAGCGGCACCGGTAATCATGTTTTTTACGTAGTCGGCGTGACCTGGGCAATCTACGTGGGCGTAGTGGCGCTGATCGGTTTCGTATTCTACGTGTGCGGTAGAAATCGTAATACCACGGGCTTTTTCTTCGGGTGCGGCATCAATTTCATCAAACTTTTTAGCGGTGGCTTTGCCTTCTTTCGCCAAAACTGTGGTGATGGCTGCAGTCAACGTGGTTTTACCGTGGTCAACGTGACCAATGGTACCAATGTTGACGTGCGGCTTATTCCGTTGGAACTTCTCGCGAGCCATGTTTCTGTTGTCTCCTTTACGTGCTGATTATTTCAAAACAAGTTTGGATAACCTGTACCTACCTGGATGAATGCCCTGTGGCGGGACTCTCCGAGTTTTACGCGCCTGATTCTTTTTTGAGAGGGGGTCAAATGGCAGTGAATAAGGACACGCGAAGTTAGCTAACCACAAACAAAGAAAAATAAATAGCCCATGACGAGATTCGAACTCGTGGCCTTCCCCTTACCAAGGGGATGCGCTACCCCTGCGCCACATGGGCATGTGTCTGTATCGTGATGTTGCTTATGAGGCTATCAGAATACTGGGGAGAACTTGGAACTATAGGAAATCACAAAGGGAATTATTCTGTCTAGTGGTTAATTGCGGGAGTGATTTAAATTTCTCAATGATCCTGACAGTCGCCTTTAGCGGGGCTTGGCATGATGGCCATTTTTATAAAACAAAACCGCCCTTTTTGAGGAGGACGGTTTTGGTATGGGTAGGGTTGGATTTGAACCAACGTAGCTTGCGCAACGGGTTTACAGCCCGCCCCCTTTAACCACTCGGGCACCTACCCAGGTTCGTGGGGATACTGTCATTAGCCGGTGATGGGACTCGAACCCGCAACCTACGGTTTACAAAACCGTTGCTCTGCCAATTGAGCTACACCGGCCCATTTTTATCCAGGTTGGACAAAGCGGGGATATGACAGTCCATTCATAATAAGGGTTAAAAAATGCCTGTCAATATCCGTTTTGATTGCAGGGGTTCCAATGCGATGGGCTAAGTCGTAATTGCGGCTTACCTTTCTGCGGAGATTTCACTGTCCATTTTAGCTTTTAAGGCCTTCAGTCCAGCCAGTTGCTGCCTCAGCTGGCTCGCTTTTTCCAGGCAATTTTCTTTGGCCTGCGTATATCCACAACATTTGGGAATGGCTCCAAATGGCGATTCCGGGAAGTCTCGGCACAGGGTGGGGCGATCTTCATAAATCTGGCACTGGTTTCGGTTTTTAAGGTAAATGCAATGGTAGAACACCAGATTTTCCGGATTTTCGCCCCGGCTTAGCGCAATTTCCGTGGAGGCTTGTACCGCATCAGGCGCTGTATTTAAAGCGGCTTCCTGATTGGGATAGGGCTGGTATTGATTCAAAAAGGCACGGGAAATGGGGTTGCCGTTTGCGGCCTGCGCCATTAAATTTTGCCATGGCTTAATTTGCGCTGCGCCCCGGCAGCATTCTCCCGATTGGTCGCATTGATTTTTGGGCCATTGAACGCCCAGCAGTTTTTCCCATTCCATCATCCCGCCGTACCTGTTTTTTCTGTTTAGTGCGTTTGAATATGAAGTTTTTCTTTTTAGTTTTTCTTTATTAAAGATTATAGCCTGCTGAGGTGAAGTGGAATTGATATTCTCCTACCACTTTGCCTTGAGTGTTGAGGCGTTTTTGATTTTGAAAAGGTTTCAGTCGGATGTCCTCTAGGGCGGTTGAATCCAGCCAACCGATTCGTTGCAGGATTTCTACAATAGTCAAATTGCGAATCAGCTCGCTGCCGTCGGCGATTTTTAGGGCCAGTCCTTCTTTGGCCTCTGTGTGGCCCACGCAAAGTACTCCGTCGGCGCCCACTTTGGCTAGCAGCTTGCCTTGGCTGGCTTGCATCAGAACGGTATCAATCCGGCCTTCCCCGCCAACCAGTTGAGGATGGTTGATCATGGCTGATTTTAAGGGCCTGAACGCTTCATCACTGACCAAAACGGCGTAAAGCGCGGCGATTTTTTCAAGCGGCAGATAAAAAACCGGAGCGCCGCAGCCGTCAACTGCCGTAGGAATGTCCTGAATGCCTGTGTATTGGCGCAAGGTATTTAAAATGCTTTGCTGTAGCGGATGCTCAAAGTTCAGGTAGGTTTCCGCATTGAGGTTTTGTTGCTTGCAGTAAAAAAGCATGCCCGCATGTTTTCCCGAACAATTATTATGCATGGGATTGGGGGGGGCGCCTGATTTGGCCAGTGTTTCCAACATGGGGCCATCGGTGGGAGGGTGAGGGCCACATTTTAAACTGTTTTTGGATAAGGTGGCTTTGTTTAAAATGTTTTGCACCCCTTGAATGTGCTGGTTTGAGCCGGTATGGGAGGCGCAGGTCAGGGCCAGTTCGGCTTCAGTGAGCAAGGGATGCAGGCCTTTTTCCACAATAGGGAACGCCTGAAAGGGTTTGGCTGAGGAACGAAAAAAAGTAGCGATTTCTGTCGCTCCCGGTGTAGAATACAATATGCCTCGCTGTCGGTGGCTAATAATGAACCAGCCTGTATGCCGATTTTCAACGATGCTTTCGCCCAGTGGCAGTTTGTCAGTGCTTTTTTCGCCGATAAATCGGTGAGCGGTCACTAAAACAGAGTCTTGGAGCGGTTGAGCGTGCATAATCATTATTTTCCGACAGAGCGCATTGTAAAAATTTATTTTAGAATAGAAACACCATTCTATAGTACACGTCTAGCAAGAAATAGTTAGGAATGGGGCTAAGTCAATTGTTAATGGTTGATAGACACAAGTGCCACCTGTGAGAACGCCATATTCACAACCTGTATCCGCTAATCAAGCGCCAATGCCCACCGGGCTGGGGCTTTATTCTAACAAGCAGTATGAGTCCAAGTTATTTATGTGGGTTGGGCTGGCTGCTTTAGTCCACATTGCGGTGGTGGGACTGGTTATTTTAACGGTCCTGATTTTAAGTTTTTTCGGGTTTAAAATCCCCTTGTTCTCTTCTCAAATGAAACAGCCGGACGTCGAGTTTGTGCTGGTGGACAATGAGCCTGAGCAAGCCCCTCGCAAGCCAACCAATCTGCGGGCGGAACGCAATACCCGTTCCGGGGGTAAGAAAATTGCCAATCGACCGGTTCAAGTAGCCCAGCAAGCGGCGGGCGCTGCTTCTAAACAAGCGGCTGCAAGGCCCAATGTCGCCCCTCAGCCTAAATCTAACCCAGCGCCTCAGCCAAGGCCGCAAGCCAGACCGCAGCCGCGTCCTACCCGGCAGGCTCAATCCCCGGCACCCACGCCAGCACCCAAGCAAGCTCAAGCGCCAAGCCCAACACCGGCCCCAGCCCCTCCAAGGCCTAAGGCCCCCCGGCCTACTAAAATTGCAAGTGCTGCACCCAGTTTGCCTTCTAATCCCATTGCGCCTACTATTCCAACCCCTGCCCCTAAAAATCCTTCGGCAAGCGCGGGTGGTGGCCCTGTAGCCAAAACCGCCAGCGCCAGTCCTTCTGGCAGGCCCGGTGGCGGTAGTGCCAGTGGTAGCCCAAGCTCCAGTTTTATTGGCGGAAGCCCTTCCAGAGGTGGCGGCAATCCCGGCAGTGCTGGCAGCCGAGGCGGAAGCAGCGGCGGTGGCGGTCGTGGATCTTATAATCAAAGCGGCTCTCCGGGCGGCGGCGGTGGCCGTGATGGTGTGGATGCTATGGCTGAACCGGATTTCGGGCCTTATATCGCTGAATTGCAACGTCGTATTCGGCGTAACTGGGCGCCTCCGGTGGAAGATAGAAGCAAACGGGTGGTGGCCTTGTTTAAAGTGTCCAGAGATGGCCGTTTGTTGAGTCTGCGAATCCAGCAGTCTTCTGGCTCTCCAGCTGCCGATCAGGCTGCGATGGCTGCGGTTCGGGCTTCTGCCCCATTTAAACAGTTGCCGCCGAATTATCCGGGTAATGATATTGACGTGCAGTTCATCTTTGACTATGAAATTTACGGTCACGGAAGCGCACAGCGTCGATAACAAGCAGGTTTTTTTAGGGTGGGGTGGGTTCTGCTCCTGGCGTCATGCTGATTTCAGGGCAAAAAAAATGCTGGCTTAAATTAGCCAGCGTTTTAAGGACACTTGAAGTTATATAGGGATAGGAGTGGGAGTGTTTATATTTAAATAAAAACAATATCTGAGTGATAATTGCGGGTATGTGTTATATGGTTCATAAATCCGGGTGAGCGCTGGTAGATATTTTTCGGATAGGGAAGGGGGAGGGGATTTTGCCTTGGTATTTTGCCGGATTTTTTATGTCTCATCAGAAAAAAAGAAGTCACCTCAATAAAATCGAGGTGACATAAGTCTTGTTAGACACAATAGGGATGGGAGTGAGTGTTTCTGTATTAATAAAAACAAAAGCATATCCGTAATTGCCCTATTGTGGATGGATTGGATATTTTTTATATAAAAACCTTGTTAAAGGTTGATATAGGAACTGCCGTAAATCCCTTCCAGCTCGCGAATTTTGGAAAGTAGGCTATCGGAAGGGGCATTGTCCAGGTTGAATACCATGATGGATTCCCCACCCGCCTGGGGGCCGCTACGGGCGACCTGAAGCGCGCTGATATTCACGCCTGCTTCTCCTAGCACGGTGGCCACCTGTGCAATCATCCCCGGTCGATCGTGGTGGGGGGTAATCAATACATAGGGCGTTGCTTTCAGGGCCATTTGATAACCGTCCATATCCACAATCCTGAAGATTTCATCGGAAATCAGGGTGCCCGCAACCATGTAGGTTTTCTCTTCGGTGATCAGTTTGATTTCCAGAAGATTGCGATAGTTGCCAGCGGCTTTGGTGGTGGTAGTTTTAACCTGAATGCCGCTTTCTTCGGCGATGGAAGGGGCATTCACATAGTTCACGCCTTCTTTGGCGTTGGAAAGCAGCCCTTTTAGCACGGCAAGGGTTAAGGGTTCGATGCGGTGTTTGCTCAAGTCGCCCTTGGCGATAATTTCAATGGCTTGTGCGGGGCTTTGCGCTCTTTGTCGAATAAAGTTCCCTAAAACTTCCGCCATGGGCATAAAGTGCTTGATGGGGTCCAGTAAATCTTGCCGTAACAAGGGAATATTCACCGCGCTTCTGGCAAACCCATGCTGGAAAAAGTCCTTGATTTGCTCGGCCACATCCAGAGCCACGTTGACCTGGGCCTCTTCGGTGCTGGCCCCCAAATGCGGGGTGAGGACCAGTTTGTTGGCATGCTCGCCCAACTGAAACAAGGGGCCGTTCATATCCGGGGGCTCTTGTTCAAACACATCCAGAGCCGCACCGGCCACCATGCCGGAACGAATGGCATCTGCCAGATCCGCCTCATGAATAATACCGCCACGGGCGCAGTTAATCAGGCGAACGCCGGGCTTGCAGCGGGCAAAGGTATCCCGGTTGAACAGATTTTGGGTTTCCTTGGTTTTGGGCGCGTGAATGGTAATGAAGTCCGATTTTTCGATAATGTCATCAATGCTAACCACGTTCACGCCCAGCTCTTCGGCCATTGCCTTGGAGAGGAAGGGATCAAACACGTTCACCTTCATTCCCATTGCCAGGCAGGCCTTGGCCACCCGGCGGCCAATTTTACCCAGGCCCACAACCCCCAGCGTTTTCCCGTACACTTCAACGCCCACCAGCTTGCTACGAATCCATTGACCGCTTTTTAAGGTGGCGTCGCCTTCCGGGATGTGGCGGGCCAAGGCCATCAGCAGGCCAATGGTATGCTCGGAAGCCGCCACGGTATTGCCTTCCGGGGAGTTGATCACAATCACGCCTTGTTTGGTAGCGGTAACCACATCCACGTTGTCGGTTCCTACCCCGGCTCGGCCCACAATGCGTAAACGCTTTGCCTTTTCCAGAATATCGGCGGATACGGTAGAGGCGCTTCGAATCATCAAGGCATCTACATCGGCGATGCGATCCAGCAATTCCTGATGGGACAGTTTGGGCTCAAAAATGACTTCACAGGATTCTTCCAGAATCTCCGCCGCTTTGGGGTTGATGCTGTCGGTGATTAGAACAACAGGCTTACGCATGGCTCACCGCTTTCTGGGCAGGCGTTTGGGTGTGAGTGTTCTGGCTGGCCTCAATGGCCGCTGCCACGCCAGCCCCTGTGGGTACGGCATGGCCCAGCTCTGTTAATACCGCTTCCAGTGCGGATAAGGTGGTCAGTACTTCCCGTTCCGAAACATGGCCCAGATGCCCGATTCGCATGATTTTGCCCTTCAGCTCTTTTTGGCCATCGGCAATCACAATGCCAAAGCGCTTTTTTAAACCACTGCGCACGGCATCCACTGAAATACCTGCCGGAGGCAGAAAGGAGGTCACCGAGGGGCTGGCCAGCGCGTCTTCTCGCACAAAAGGTTCCAGTCCCATGGCCTTTACACCGGCACGGGTCATGCGGCTGAGGGTTTGATGGCGCCGGATGATGGCTTCCAGCCCTTCTTCCTGCATCAGGGTCAAGGCCACATCCAATCCCAAAATTTGAGGGGTGGCGGGGGTATAGGGGGTGGTGTTTTCCAGCTGGGCTTTTTGATAGCGGGTAAAGTTAAAGTAATAGCCCGGTTGCTGACAATGTTGGTGCGCTTGCCATGCCCGTTCGCTTAAAGCCAGAAAGGATAATCCGGGAGGCAGCATAAATCCTTTTTGACTACCGGAAACCGCCACATCGATATCCCATTCATCCAGTGAGAACTCAGTGGCCCCCAGGCTGGTGATGGCATCCAGAATAATGAGGGTTTGGGGGTGCGTTTGACGAATGACACTCACCAGCTGGCGAATGGGGCTGAGCACCCCGGTGTAGGTTTCACTGTGATTGAGCAGAACGGCTTTGTAATCGGTTTCTTTGCGGGCTTCTAAATATTCCTGCAGCATGGCGGGGGTGTGGGCTTCCCCGTGAGGCACATCCAGCGTTTCCACTTGTAAGCCCAATGTTTTGGCGATTTCCGCCCATCGGTGGCTAAACACCCCGTTGACCAGCGCCAATACCCGGTCTCCCGGATTCAGGGTGTTGGACATTGAGGCTTCCATGGCCCCGGTGCCGCTTGCGGTGTAGAGAAACACCTGATTCTTGCTACCGAAAATCCATTGCAGTTTGGGGAAAACTCGCTTAAGCACTTCTTTGAATTCAGCGCTTCGATGACCAATGGCTGGACGGCCCATTACTTCACGAACAGGTTCCGGCAACGGCGTGGGGCCGGGGATCATTAATAAGTCAGCTTTTTTCATGGTTTCCCTTCCAAAAAATAGTTGCGGCAACAGAGCTTTTCGAGCGGAATGACAATCACCGGCTCATCCATCCTAAGTGCATCGGGCGAGTGCGTTGGGGACTCTGCCTTACTTGTGCTACTCTCATTCTAAATCAAACAATTTCAGGGTCTATCAAGTGGGATTTACCATGAATTGGATGCAATTCAGTCTCTTTTCAACTCAACCTTCAGCAAATTCGCTTTATTTGAATAAAAAACCCGGTTTTTTTACAAAGCCATTACCCGCTTTGCGATTTGATGGGTCGCCTGCTGGTTTGGAGCAAACCGATCGATTCATTCGGACTGCACCTGATTCAAAGCTTCTGGCCAATCATGGGTTGCAGTTGCGAAAGTTGCAAACCCACGCCGAAATGGCCGCCAAACTTACGCCCAATTATTCGGGGCGGCATTACGGGGCTTTGGTGGTACTTGCAGATGGCACCGAAGGCATGAGCACCAATCTGGAGGCCAGTCGGCAGGTTTCTCTGTGCGATTTGCGTCTGGCTTTGGGTGCTGCCCGCAATCGATGGATTGAAAGCAAGGTGGGCTCACCATCAGGCTCGCTTCAAGTGCCTGAGGTGCAAACCATTTATCTGGTCAATGCCAATCTGGATGGAGATCAGCCCATTCCTTGCGCCGATTGTCAGGAATGGCTGGCGAGTCCGCTTTGTCCGCCCGATACACGGGTGATTAGTCTGGAGCGGGGTGCGGGTGCCACGGATCCCATCATTCGCACCCGAACCGTTCGGCAGATGCTACCGTTATACAAAGATCGCGAGCCTCCGGTGTTGACGACCACCCGCCCCTTAAAAACGCTGCCCGTTTCTTACAGCCCACTGGCCCAGAACGTGGTTGCTCGCTCAGAAACAGCGCTTTCTGATAAACAGGTAAAAACATTGGTTTTGAAGGCCCAGCAAGCCTTTCAGCAAAATCAGTCACTGGCCAAAGATTCTGGTCTGGCTGCGGGGGCTTCTGTGTTGCTGCATCCTTCTGGGCTGATCACTGAAGCTGGACGGGTGGACTGGTCCACGCGTTGGCAGCAACCCGCAGACTTGACAGCCGCAGCGATTGGCTTAGCCCGCTGCAATGGTTTGCCTGAGACTGCTAAACCATCGTGGCGGCAGTGGTTTTCGGGGGGGCGTCGTCAGCTTCCCCCTGAAAGCGAGGCTTCCCAATCCATTCAAGCGGTGGCTTATTATGGTAATGATTCTGGTTTGCCACCCATTACCAGTTTAGGGCGAATGGCCCGGAAGCGGGGTTCGGCTCAAACGTTGGTTATCACCGTAGAGCAATCGCAAATTCAGGTAAGAACCGTGAAAGATTTTATCCCCGAATTATACAGGGCCTAGGAAGCGCTTGGCTAATAGCCTGTTTTCATACTAAAAGAGCCGGGGGAATGAATCCACCGGCTCTTTCAAGTGTTTTAACTAACCGTTTGCCAATTAATTGGCGGCGGTTGCCTGGCCTCTGAACTTTGCGATCAGCGGCTCGGCAATGTTGTTTGGCATTGGCTCGTAATGGGCAAATTCCATTGCGAAGGTACCACGGCCCTGGGTTTTGCTGCGGATGTCGGTTGCGTAACCGAACATTTCAGCCAACGGAACCATGGAGCGAATTTTCTGGATACCGGCGCCAGGAATGGGCTCCATTCCTTCAATCCGGCCACGACGGCTGGAAAGGTCGCCAATAACATCGCCCATGAAGTCTTCTGGTACTTCAACGTCAACCTTCATAACCGGCTCCAGCAGTTGCGGGCCCGCTTTGGGAACGCCTGCTTTGGCCGCCATGGAGCCAGCGATTTTAAACGCCATCTCGTTGGAGTCAACATCGTGGTAGCTGCCATCAAACAGGGTCGCTTTAACGTCGATAACCTGGAAACCAGCGATTACGCCACCTTGCAGGGCTTCTTCAATCCCTTTGGAGGCAGGGCCAACGTATTCTCTGGGAACGGTACCGCCCACGATCTTGTTTTCAAACACAAAACCGGTGCCACGCTCTTGGGGTTCCAAACGGATCCAAACGTGACCGTATTGACCACGACCACCGGACTGACGGACGTATTTGCCTTCCACTTCCACGGTCTTGGTAATGGTTTCACGGTAGGCAACCTGTGGTTTGCCCACGTTGGCCTCTACCTTGAACTCACGCAACAAGCGGTCCACGATGATCTCCAGGTGGAGTTCGCCCATCCCGGCAATGACGGTTTGACCGGTTTCCTGGTCCACACGCACCCGGAATGTCGGATCTTCTTCTGCCAGCTTGGACATGGAGTTGCCCAGTTTCTCTTGATCCGCTTTGGTTTTGGGCTCAATGGCCACTTCAATAACCGGATCAGGAATGTGAATGGATTCCAGAATAACAGGCGCGTTTTCAGCACACAGCGTATCGCCGGTGGTGGTGTCTTTCAATCCAACCACCGCGCAGATATCGCCCGCCCGGATTTCATCGATTTCCTTACGGTCATCGGCTTCCATCTGAACCAGACGGCTGATGCGCTCTTTTTTGCCCTTGGTGGCGTTGGTAACGTAGCTACCGGATTGCAGCACACCACTGTATACCCGACAGAAGGTCAAACGGCCCACATAAGGGTCGGTCATGATTTTAAAGGCCAAAGCGGCAAACGGCTCATCGTCGCTACTTTTGCGCTCGGCATCACTGCCATCCAGGTTTTTACCCTGAATGCTCGGCACTTCAAGAGGGGAGGGCAGGTAATCAATAACCGCATCCAGCAGCAATTGAACACCTTTGTTTTTGAAAGCGGTTCCGCAGATGACGGGTACGATTTTTACATCGCAAACCGCTTTACGCAGTGCTTTTTTCAGTTCGGCAATCGAAATTTCCTCGCCAGCCAGGTATTTTTCCATCAACACGTCATCGTTTTCCACAATGGCTTCCACCAGTGCTTCACGGGTAACGGTTGCTTGATCCATATAGTCAGCAGGGATTTCTGTAATTTCTACATCGGTTCCCAAATCGTTTTTGTAGATGTGCGCTTTCATCTCAACCAGGTCGATAATGCCGGTCATTTGATCTTCAGCGCCAATGGGCAACTGAATGGGGTGAGCGTTAGCGCCTAAGCGGCTAATGATTTGTCCCACCACACGCTCAAAGTTGGCGCCGGTACGATCCATCTTGTTGACAAACACCATACGGGGAACTTTATAACGATCGGCTTGGCGCCAAACGGTTTCAGACTGGGACTGAACGCCACCAACGGCGCAGAAGACGGCAACCACGCCATCCAGAACCCGCAAGGAACGCTCTACTTCAATGGTGAAATCAACGTGGCCAGGGGTGTCAATAATGTTGATCTGGTGATCTTTCCAGCTAGAGGTGATGGCGGCGGAGGTAATGGTAATGCCCCGCTCACGCTCTTGTTCCATCCAGTCGGTTACAGCGGTGCCTTCATGCACTTCGCCAATTTTGTGGACTTTGCCGGTGTAGTACAGAATTCGCTCGGTGGTGGTGGTTTTGCCAGCATCAATGTGCGCGGCGATACCGATGTTGCGAATTTTCTCGAGTTGGATCTTTCTGGCCACGGTTTAAAACCTCTTTTTCTTTTTCAATTTTTGGATGGACTTGGAGCAGGATGATTCTAAAACAGTGAAAAACCGAATGACACCTGTCGGAGACAAGTGCCACTCGGTAAAGTTGGTTTAGAAACGGTAATGAGCGAATGCCTTGTTGGCCTCGGCCATTTTGTGAGTTTCTTCCCGTTTTTTAACGGTAGCGCCCGTTCCACGGTAAATATCCAGCAGCTCGGCGGCCAGCTTTTCCGTCATGGAGCGGCCTTTGCGCTTTCTGGCGTATTCAATCAGCCAGCGAGAACCAATGGCCAGACCTTCGTCTTCACGCACTTCAATGGGCACCTGATAAGTGGAACCCCCTACCCGACGGGCTTTTACACGAACCAGCGGCTTGGCTTTACGCAGGGATTTTCTGAAAACGTCAATACCCTTGTCGTCCGTTTTGCCTTCCAGCAACTCGATAGCATCGTAAAATACCCGTTCAGCGACACTTTTTTTGCCCTTCATCATCAGGCGATTGATAAACTTGGCCACTTCAACATCGTTGTAGATGGAATCGGGCATTGGGATGCGTTTTTTCGGTTTCGAGCGACGCGACATAAACGGAAAACTCCTTGCTTCTTACTTCTGAATGCTTGCGTTATTTTTTGCCTTTGGCAGCGGGCTGATTCTTTTTAGCGCCGTATTTGCTGCGGGACTGCTTGCGATCTTTAACGCCAGCGAAGTCCAGGGTGCCACGTACCGTGTGGTAGCGAACGCCCGGTAAATCTTTAACTCTGCCGCCCCGAATCAGGATCACAGAGTGCTCTTGCAAGTTGTGGCCAACGCCAGGAATGTAGGTGGTCACTTCAAAGCCGTTGGTCAAACGCACACGCGCAACTTTACGCAAAGCGGAGTTGGGTTTTTTGGGCGTGGTGGTATAAACACGGGTACAAACGCCACGCTTTTGAGGGTTTGAAGCCAAAGCGGGGGATTTGGTTTTGCGTTTGAACTTGGTCCGTTCTTTCCGAACCAGCTGAGCGATTGTGGGCAAGGGGGTAACCTCCTGAAATGGTTTATTGTCTAAATCTGCACTGGGGTTTACACATCAATCAAACTTGAAAGGGTCAGATCCCGGAAGGGCTTTTGCGGTTTTAAACAGGCTTGAGCGCTTCGTGAGGCAGGGCGTTGCGTCTACTTCTTTGATTGTAAAACCAAAGATGGAACTGGCACTTTCTTGGATGATCACTTTAGCCAAAGCAAAAATCAATGTCAACTTGTGCCATTGGGTAGAAAGGGTGTTTTCGATGGCCTGTGGCAAGGCGCTAGATCCAATTTTGACAAAGTTTAACTCGGCTTGGCCGCATGGTAGCAGGATTATGCCGGAAGGCCAAGCAAACTTATTTTTGGGTTTTATTTTTGCTTAACCCTTCCGGGATGAGCCGGTACCCGCCCCCGTAAATGGTTTCCACATAGCTTTTGCCTTCAGACACTTTATCCAGCTTGGTGCGCAAGTGGCGAATATGCACCCGAATCGTCTCCACATCATCATTAGGAGCGTAGCCCCACACCTCTTGCAATAGCTTGCTGAGGGAAATGGCTTGATGATGGTTTTGCAGCAGGCAGTTCAGAATCTCGAATTCGGTGGGGGTAAGCCGGGTGATTTGATGCAGGATTTTCACTTCCAGATTTTCGGGAATGAGCGTGATGTCGCCGACCGATAAAATTTCGTTGCTGGTGGCCGATTTAGGCAGTTTCCCGCTGCGACGAAGCAACGCCCTGACCCTGACCTGAAGTTCCGGTAGCTCAAAAGGCTTTACCAGATAGTCGTCTGCCCCTACGTCGAACCCTTTTACCTTGTCCTCAACCACCCCTAGGGCGGTGAGCATAAGCACCGGAATATGCTCGGTGGTCGGGTTTTTTCGAACCCGCTGGCACACGGTATACCCATCGGCGTTGGGCATCATCACATCCAGTATGATTAAATCCGGTAGCTCTTGCTGGATGAGGGCATAGCCTTCCACCCCATCGTTTGCGGTGAGGACTTTGTGGCTTTGCATTTGCAGGTTAATCTTGATGAGGGTTTGGATGGCGAAATCGTCATCCACCACAATGATTTTGGCCATTGGATTTCCTTACTCTAGCGGGGCCGTTCGGTTAGCTTAACGCTTAAAGTCAGCAGCTTGCCATCCCGGTTTACCCGCAAACTCAATAAATCGCCGGGGCGTTTGAATTCAACATGATTAATAAAGCGATCGGCGCTTTCGGCGGGCTGACCGTCATAGGCCACAATAATATCGCCGCCCACCGGAATTCGTCGGTTGCCTACCACCAGCACTTTACTGGCCTGACGCAATCCGGCCAGAGCGGCGGGGCCGTTTTGCACGGTTCGGGATACCATCAGCCCTTTTTTTACTGGCAAATCTAGCGCCTTGGCCAGGTAAGGGTTGATTTCCATGCCGACTTCCACGCCCAGAAAGGGGCGAATAACTCGCCCGTAAGAAATCAGATCTTCCGCGATACGGCGGGCCGAGTTGGCTGGAATGGCAAAGCCAATGCCCGCGCTACTGCCTGAGGGGCTAAAAATAGCCGTATTCACGCCAATCAGATGTCCGGCGCTGTCTAGCAGTGGGCCGCCTGAGTTGCCGGGGTTGATGGCGGCGTCAGTCTGGATGATACCTTCCATCAAGCGCCCGTTGCGGGCCTTCAGGGTTCGTCCCAGGCTGCTGATGACACCAGTGGTCAGGGTGCTGTTCAGTCCAAAGGGGTTACCAATGGCGTAAACGTTTTGCCCTACTTGCAAGCGGCTGGAATCGCCTACTTCAATAGTTGGAAGTTTTAGTTCTCCCGGCTCAATTTTAATCAGGGCCACATCTTTACTCACATCGCCGCCAATCAGCTTGGCTTTGTAAGCTTTTCCGTCCAAAAGTGTTACTTCCAGTTGTTGAGAGTCTTCCACCACGTGGGCATTAGTTAAAATATAGCCGTCCGGTGTCAGAATGACCCCGGAGCCGGAGCCGCTTTCGGGCACGACGTTAGAGAACATATCCATGGACAAAACGGTGCTGCTGATGTTGACTACCGCCGGACTGGTTTTTTGGTAAATGGTGATATTTATTTTTTCATCCGGGGTTAAAATGGCGTTTTCCGGGGCGGCCAGCACGGTGGGTGTTCCGCTGGTGGGTTGTTCTGGGCTTAAAGGCCACTGCCATACGCAGCTCATTAAAAAACTAAGCAGGGTTACGCATAGAGAGAAACCGGCCAGCTTGCCGACTTTAGCGAAGCTAAAACGCCAGCCAAATGCGGGAGTCGATAAAGCGGGTTGTTTGGGCTTGGCCGTATCGATTTCGGTTGTATGCTCTTTCATGGGTCCTCATTTTCTTTAAACCAGACCACATTTATGCGTCAATGTGCAGAGTATTTTACACCAACCGATCCAGAAAGTGGACTGACCATGACCAGTAGCCTTCCCAAGTTAGGTGTTTGGGGCCGATTGGCTGAATATGCCGAGCTGGTCAAGTTTGAACACACCATTTTCGCCCTGCCTTTTGCCTTGTCAGCCATGTTGCTTGCCGTTCCCGGTTCTCAGTTGCCTTCTTTCTGGACGGTGCTGTGGGTGGTTTTATGCATGGTGGGCGGCAGAACCTATGCCATGGGCCTGAATCGCTTGATTGACGCCCGTATTGACGGGCAGAATCCTCGCACTCAAAATCGTTCTATTCCGGCGGGAAGGGTTAGTAAGCAAGGGGCCTGGGTTTTAATTCTGGCCTCTGGGCTTTTGTTGGTGTTGTCTGTCTGGCAGTTGCCTCTTATTTGCCGCCTGTTGCTGCCTTTGGCATTCTTGATTCTCACCATTTATTCTTATATGAAGCTGTTTTCTCCTTTGGCTCATTTGGTGTTGGGCATTGCCCTGGGCTCTTCGGCTGTAGGGGGCTGGTTGGCGGTTACTGGGGCCTTGGCCTGGCAGCCGGTGGTGTTTGGTTTGGCCATTGTGTTTTGGGTGGCCGGTTTTGATGTGATTTACGCCTGTCAGGATTACGAATTTGACCAAACGGCGGGCCTGAAAAGCATTCCGGTGGCTTTGGGGTTGCAGGGGGCCTTGCAACTCAGTCGGCTGTTTCATTGTTTAACGGTTGGCTTGCTGGTGGGCTTTGCGCTGGGGTACTCGGTGGGGTTGTTTTTCTGGTTTGCTATATTGATGACTGCCGGTATGCTGGTTTATGAGCATTGGCTGATTCGGGGCGATGACATGACGCCCATTCGTTTGGAAAAGGTGAATGAAGCCTTTTTTACGGTCAATGGCCGCATCAGCATGGCTGTTTTTCTTTTGGTGCTTGCAGACAAGCTGTTTTAACCTTGATGAGACCTGAAACGCCCCTTTAGAGCCGCTGGCAGTTGTTAACGATACCCATTACGGCAAAATACACGGTAAAATAAAAACATGGCAAACCCCAGACCCGAGAAGTTAAGACTATTCCCCTTTACCCGTCGTGCCATTCAGGCCATGGGCAAAGAATGGGGCGTGTTTCTGGACACCTTGGGCAGCGCGGTTTACTATACGGGCGATATTATCGGCTTTTTGCTGGCCGGACGTTTTGATTTCAAGCAATTTGTTCAGCAGTTGGCCTTTGTTGGGGTTGATACCATTGGCATTTCCCTGATTATGGCCACCTTTTCCGGCATGGTCATTTCGCTTCAAATTGCCACCGAAATGGTCAAACAAGGGGCTGGCGATTTTGTGGGTGCTTTGGTGGCCCTGTCCATCGTTCGGGAATTGGCCCCCATTATGACTTCCTTTTCAGTAATCGCCATGGCGGGGTCGGCCTATGCCGCTGAACTCAGCACCATGCAAATTACCAACCAGGTGGACGCCCTGAAAGTGCTGCATGTGAACCCGGTGCGTTACCTGATGATGCCCCGTATTTTGGCAGGCATGGTTGCCTTGCCGCTGATGACCATTATTGCCGCCGTAGCCGGTATTTTGGGCGGCATGCTCATTAGCGGGATGGTGGCCGACTTAAGTTATGCTAAATATCTGGATTCGGTCTGGCATCAGGTGGACTTACTCGATATCTTCACCATGATTTTAAAATCTACTTTGTTTGGGTTTATTATTTTTATGATGGCCACTACCATTGGGCTGAACGCCTCGGGCGGCTCCCGTGAAGTGGGGGTAGCCACCACCCGCGCTGTGGTATGGTCGTTTGTATTAATGGCCATTGTGGATTATTTACTAACGTTTTTAGTTTATGGAACCCACTAATCAATGAGCGATGAAGCGGTGATAGAGCCTCAACAACCCAATAGCCCCAAGGACGAGGTTTTAATCCGGGTCAGTAACCTCAAGAAGTCTTTTGGCGGCCATGACGTGCTGAAGGGCATTAGCTTTGAGGTCAGGGCGCATGAAACCATGGGCATTATTGGCATTAGCGGCTGCGGAAAAAGTACGCTGCTTAAAATCATCAGCGGTCTGGAAACCCCAGACAGTGGCGAGGTGGAACTGAGTGATCCCAATTACAGCCTGGTATTCCAGTACTCGGCGCTCTTCGACTCGTTAAGCGTTTATGAAAACGTGGCCTTTTCTCTGTTGGAGCGGCCCGATAGCGATCATGAAAAGGCGCTAGCCACTAGCCGTCGTCGGCAAAAAAAGCTGAGTCCTCAGGAAATCAAGAAAATTGTGGCTGAAAAGTTGCAAATGGTAGGCCTGGAGGGGATTGAAAATCAGTATCCCAACGAGTTATCGGGCGGTATGCAGAAGCGGGTCAGCTTTGCCCGCGCCATCGTCAGTAATCCCCGTATTATTTTGTACGATGAGCCAACTGCTGGGCTGGATCCCATTGCCTCTACCGTGATTGAGGATTACATTCGGGACCTGCGGAATGATTTGAACGCGGCCAGTGTGGTGGTGACCCACCAGTTTTCCACCATTAACCGTACCGATCGGCTTATTTTGTTAAATCAGGGCGAAATTTGCTGGCAAGGAACCCCCAAGGAGTTTTATAATTCCAGCGATCCTTACGCCCGACAGTTCTCTCAAGCCAACCTGGAAGGCCCTTTAACCGACAACGCTTGACTTCTCCCGGATGGGAGATTCAATCCCCACAGGATTGTTTGGCACGGCTGGAGTATAATATCCTTCAAGAAAAATCGATGGCCCATGTTTTAGTTGTGATAAACAAGCTTTTGCCCATAATCCTAACCGCTAAACAAACACCGTAAAATCTCCCAAACAGAAGACAGGCACTATTTCTTTATGAGTACAGCGAACAAGCAGAGAGCATCCACCATCAAAGTTGGTGCGCTAACCCTGGTCAGTATTCTGTTATTGATGATTTCCCTCATATGGCTGCGTGGACGGGGCCTGGATAGCGGTGAGTCCAGAACGGAGTGGTTTCACGACGTTAATGGCATGAAAGAAGGCGCGCCGGTCCAAATGATGGGGATTCGGGTGGGCTTTGTGGAAGAAGTAAAGCCGGATCGTCGAAATGGTGAGTACGGGGTTAAGGTTAGTTTTCGGTTGAATAAAGATTTGGGCGTGACGCCCCCCAAAGGGTCCATGCTGTCTATTGAGCAATCCGGCCTGATTGGCGAGCAGTTTTTGGAAATTACCCCGCCTCGTTTGCGAGACGTGACATTAACCACTTTTCAAGAGCCTGCCAAGGCCATTCAAAAAGGGATGCCGGTTAAATTTTTATACGAGCAGGGCTATAAGCAGGTGGGCATTGTAGAAGCGGTGGAACAAAGCCGGGATGGCAATCTGGTTCGGCATCGCTTGTCTTACCGCATTAATTTACCGGGTGCCATTATGCCTGAAGATCCTTTATTTGAGCTGACTCTGGATAAAACCGGCGAGTATTATCTGCGTGTATTGCCCAAGGAGGCTTATTTGGCCCAGGCCCCGCCCAAGAATTTGCAATTTACGGTGGAAGAGCCCATGCGGCTGAAGCGCTTCCTGGAAATTCAGATGGATTCCGCTGAGGCGTTGAAGTTGACCAACGAAAAAATTAACGAGTTGTTGTCGGATGAAACCATCGACAGTTTGCACAGTACGGTTAAAAACACGGAAGTGCTGACCGCACAGGCGCATGAGGTGATGAATACCGCCAACGCCTTATTCCAGACCACCCGTCAGGATCTGGATCGATTGGTGGGCGTTAGTGAGCAACTGGCCCAGAATGTCTCTGAGGTGAGTGCCAATATTAACGATATTATTGGCGATCCCAAGCTGAAAGGCGAAATGAGCTCTACCATTGCTTCCTTACGGGAATCTTCCAACGCGATGAAAGAGCTGTTGAACGACCCTGCCTTGAAGGAAACCATTTACACCACTCGGGACACCTCTAAAAACGCCAATGAGCTGATGCTTACGTTGCGCAAAACCGCTCAGGATCAAGATTTGCAAAACCGGATGGAGCGCATCAGCATCAAGCTGGACACCTCGCTCACCAAGCTGGATTCGGTGCTGGGCAATGTGGATGAGTTGACCGATGGTCAGGATCAGAACCTGAAAGGCATTTTGGAAGATACGCGTGAAACGGCCAAAAACATGAAGAAACTGAGCGCCAAGTTCAGCGGCCGATTTACCCTGTTTAAGCTTCTGTTTTAAGTAGCAGTGCTTGTAAATACAGAAGCCCCCAATAAAGCCGGGTTGTAATTTCGCCCCTGACTAACCGTTATTCCCCTTTACGAAAACCTTGGTAAAAGAAATTCCCTATAAAAAAGCCTCCCGGTAACGAGAGGCTTTTTTAAATCTTGGAAAAAGGTTAGCTTTTGCGCTTGCGGGCGGATTCGGCTTTTCTTTTCTTTTTAACGCTGGGTTTCAAGTAGTGCTCCCGCCGTTTGATTTCGGACAGGATACCGGCTTTCTGAATTTTCTTCTTGAACCGTTTTAGTGCACTTTCAATACTTTCACCAGGTTGTACCTGGACTTCTGCCATTAAGGATTTCACCCCGCTTTCAAATGGTCTTTCAATCTTGATTGGTTTAGTGAGAGTAACATATAAAAAATATCATGACAATCCGTTGAGTTTCAATTTCAAAAAAACGCTCCGATCAACCGGGCGGCCATTTCAGGGGGCGTCCGGCCAGAATGTGGGCATGCAAATGGAAGACACTTTGCCCTGCGGCTGCGCCGTTGTTAATCACCAGCCGATAGTCGCCTAGTTCCAATTGCTGGGCCACGTCTCTGGCCCCTCCCAAAAGCTCGCCTAAAAGCTGGTTTTCGTTGGTTTCTGATAGGCTGGCCGTATGCGTTTTATGAATAACTAGGGCATGGGTGGGCGCTTGTGGGTTGATATCGCTGAAGGCCAGCACGGTTTTTGTTTCCCCTAGCTTCTGGCAAGGAATGTTTCCCGCTAAAATGTTGCAAAATAAACAGTCGGCTGTCATAGGCCCGTCCTTCTTTCTGGATGATACGCCCAATGGCTGAGAGGGGAGGTTTGTTTTCTCGTGTTGTTTCTCCCGTGTTGTTAATGATCCTCAGAAGGCTGTTTTCTGTAAAGTTGTGCAGTGTGCAAAAGCGGGGTTGCTTAAGCCTCATAGGATAACTGCGGGGTCGGGCCTGCTGGGGAGGTTCCAGGGCGCTGGGTTTGCTGCTGGTATTGATACTTTACCCGAGATGCCAGCGGCATAGGACTGAGGGGCACCGGATGGCCGGGGCTGCTGAGTGGCAGATCCCCGTATTTTTGAACCACCCGTTGAATCAGCGCTTTTTTGGAGGGATCTGGATCAAAAAACAACTTGGGGTAAAGGGCCACCCCATCCGAGAGCAGGCGATTGTTGAGGGCGCTTTGGGCGTAGCCGGGATCGGTGGCCGCATGATAGCGATAAGCGAGGGTGTTCAAGCCCAGACAATTTAACTCTTCCTGAATGGAGGATTCCCCGTCGCCGTTGCCTGCGGCGTGTCCGGCCTCATGGTAAATGGCCTCGGAAATGGCATACAAAGTAGCGGGGCTGCTATCGCCTTTGTAGCGCTGGTTGATCATAATTTTATTTTCATCGGAAATCCATTGGGCGTGGGCGGGGCTGTCGCCCATGTCTCCAAATTCCACTTGAATGCCTTTGCTTTGGATGACCCCCAGGGCCTGTTGTCCATTTTGAAAACCGGGATAAACGCCCAAATGGCGCATGTACTGTTCATCCTGGGGTAAATTTTTGATTTGCCCCAGCAAGCCCAGCGCATGGCGAATAATGGCTTGATCGGACGGGGGCGGTGGGGCAAACGGGTTCTGATACAAGGAGGGCGTACGATTGGTTGCTTGAAATGCCCCGCTTGCCGAGGGGAAAGGATATACAGGGGTGAAAGAAAGACTGCCCATGGGGGTCCTTTTTGAATTTGTTTTTGATTTTCGGCCCGGCGGCAAAGCGTTTCGCTCACTTGATAAAGCAGTTGAGACGGCACTACCGGGTGTTGTCCATTAGAAACCCCCTCAACCCAACTTGTTGCCACTGGGGCTTCCCACTGGTTTTTTTGATAGGATGGATAAACTCGTAATGATCAGCTTTAAGCAGGAGTTCAAGTTTATGTCCACCAGCGTTCACCCGGCCGTTAAAGTGTCCAACCACCCGTTGGTGCAACATAACCTGAGTATTTTACGGGATAAAAACACCTCCACCGAGCAGTTCAGGGCCACCATGATCCGTTTGGGCAAGTTGATTTTTATGGACGCCACCGTTGATTTGCCCACCGCCAAAACCATTGTGGAAACCCCCATTACCAAAACTGAATGCAAAATTCTGTCTCCCAATGTACCCATTTTGATTGCACCCATTTTGCGGGCGGGTTTAATTTTATCGGAGTTGGCCATTGATATCTTGCCCAGCGCCAGTGTGTACCATATTGGCCTGTACCGGGATGAGGAAACCTTCAAGCCGGTAACCTACTACAATAAACTCCCCTCCACCATTGACTACAGCGTGGCTCAGATTTTTGTGCTGGATCCCATGCTGGCCACCGGTGGTTCAGCGGTGGCCGCTGTGGATATTATTAAAAAACTGGGCACCAAGGCTTCCAACATTCGCTTTGTCAGTATTATCGCCGCCCCGGAAGGCATTCAGCATCTGACCGAGCAACACCCCGGCATTCAGATTTACACGGGTTCCGTGGATGAGCGGTTGAACGACAAGGCTTATATCGTACCGGGCTTGGGCGATGCCGGTGATCGCACCTTTGGTACGGTTTAACCGAAGCACTGTTTTAGCCAGTTCGGCGGCCTTATTTTGGGGTTAACCTGTTCAGGCCAGACTGAAGCGGGCTAAACGCTCTAATTTTCAGTGGCGTTTATACCTGTGTGTTTATTATGGGTTATGATCATTAAAGCATCGGTTTGATCCGCCGATGATGATTTAAGCGCCCTTTTTCACGAATTAAAGGCTTTGTTCCATGTTCGATATGAACTATTACGGCACAGATGAAGAGCTAAAGTCTGAGAAACAGGATTTGCCTGACTTGTGCCATAAGTGTGGCCGTTGTTGTCGATCGGCCACCACGTTTAACTCGTATAAAAAATTGCTGGCCCTGGTAGAGCAAGGCGATAAAGAGGCCATTGATTTTTTGGAAATTTTTGAGCCTTACGCCTCCATTGAGGATGCCCGCCAGGTGGTGCCGGATCAAGTGGAGCAGGTGATGAAAACCATTGCGGACCGTGATGATATGGATGCCAATGAAGTGACCTTTTATCATTGCCGTTATGTCAGCCCGGAAGGGCTTTGCACCATTTATGAGCGTCGCCCCCGATGCTGCCGTGAGGCCCCCGGTCATGGCTGGTCGGTCATGCCTCCCAACTGTGGTTTTGAAGGCTGGCAGTTTGAGCAGCGGGAGAAGCAAAAGCGGATGATTCGGGATTTGAAGACCAGCGCCTATATTATGGAACAGCTTTCCCCGGATGGGGTGCATCACCCGGTGCGCCCGGATACCAAGCTGGAAGATTTACGGCTAATGGTGCTAGAGAAGATTAAGCCCTGGAAAATGTTTGGTTCCCACTATTGGTAGATGAGATGACAAACGCCCCCGATTCCCGCCCCTCTGAGGTTGAATCTCCTTTGGGTTTTGCCCGAGAGGTGGAGCAACTGATGAAAATGCCTCAGCATTTGTGCAAACAGCGGGGCATTTGCTGCCGGGTGGCCACGTTTAAAGGCTCGCTTTCTTACGCACAAATTTTGGCTTTGGCTGCCAATCCAGAAGCGGATGGGCATGAGTCGGCCAGAGACTTTGCCTCCGTATTTTTGCCATACGACAGTCAGGCTCAGGTGCGGACCCTGGCTTCCGAGTTTGTGGATCGGGTACGGGATTTTGCCCAAAGCAAAGGACAGGACCCGGATCAGGTTTCTTTTTTTAAATGCAAATACGTGCTGGAAGACGGGCGTTGCGGGGTGCATGAGGATCGTCCGGTGGGTTGCCGGGTTTATCCGTTTCCGCACAAAAGCACTATTTATCATCCGGGTTGCGGCTTTGAGCAGCAGGGCGCGCAAAACTGGGCCAGAATTGAGGAAATTCTGGCGGTGCTGGGTATTTCTGGCGATCTTTAAGCCCAGAAGAATCGCTCGCAGATTTGAACAGGTTTATTCCTTTGGCTAAGGATGACCTGCTTAATGGGTTGGCTGCATCAACATTGCCGCTCTAAAGCCCTATTCAAAGTCCTGTTTATGTCAGGGCTTTAGAGGATTAACCGGCTAGTTTGAAGCTGCTTTCAATATTTTTGGAAATAACCTTCTGAACGGATTCAATTTCGGTCTGCACGGTTTGGTGTTGGGTATCCAACCGTTTAGATTCCAGCTCCAGCGATTTATCCCGCTCCTGAATGGCCGATATGCTTGAATTTAATCGTTGGCTATCCGCGCTGGAAGGATCCAGATTGGATTGCCTGGTGAATAGTCCCGATACCATGTTGGCCACCTGTTGTCTGGCCTGATTGACCATTTGCAGATGTAATTCCAAATCGGATTTTCTGGCCGTCAGCATTAATAGACGTGCCTGGCTAGCTCCAAGTCCCATACAATAAATACCCCCTACATATGTCCCACACGATTAAAGAGAAGTGCCTAACTTCCTGTTCCTGGTGAATATCCCCTGTTTAAACACAATGTCCCTGGTTTAAACGTCCCTATTTGTCCCGTACCAGCATAAAAACATGGAAAGGGTATTTTGTGCTAACGGCTTTAGCGTTTGGGTTCAGGCAAGGGGCTAACAGTGGTAACTGTCGGGAGGCTCGTTAAACTTTTTTTTGAAGCTGGTAATTGGCGGTTTCTAATTCTTTAATGCGATTCATGGCCTGTTGAAGCTGGCCTTGTAAGCGCACCAAGGCTTCGTTTCCGCCAGCGGGAAGCCCGCCCTGAATACCGGGAAACGGTTTTTTGCTCTCTTCTTTTAAAAATAGAATGGCTTCGCTGTCTTCTTTTTTAATGTAGCCCAGGTTAATCAGCACATTGGCGATTCCGGTACGCTCGCCCATGGCTTCCGCAATGGCTCGCTGGGTTCTCAGGGCCTGATCCAGCTGTTCAATGGTTAAACGGTTAATTTGAACCAAATACTCGCCCAAGCGGGTTCGGCCAGCCAGATAGTCAACGGTTCCCGCAATCACCATGGACATGGGCGGAGAAATAAACTCTTTTTCAATGGCTTGCGATATGAAAATAGAGGACTGCTCCAAACTCCAGTTGTTCATAATGGTGATGCTTAACACATTTTTATGAAAGCGGGTTAAATGCAGCAGCCTGAGCATACCTTGTTCCAGCTGACCGGTCGGTTTTTCCAGCTCTTGAACGCCTTGCCGGGTAATTTCTGGAATCCAGAGCTGCAGGGTATGCTCAGGGCCAAAGGCTTCCAAAGTGGCTTTGGATAAGGTCGCTTCCAGCTCATGCCGAAATTGGGCATAAATGACCTGCTTGACCCACAGGGGTAAAGTGCCAAGCTGTTGCATCATGCTATCAAATGCTGTAGGGGGGAGATTGCCCATTCTGTATCATCCAACCAATCAAGGGTCTAAAAACAAAACGACCGTTTTATCATCGTTATTATTACAGAATTCTTGGGCATGTGCCTCCATTAGGCGTTGTATAATTGGAACATTCCACACTCAGGCTAGTCATGAGTGTCATGGTTTTGAGCTTGTCGCAGAATGAACCTTTGCAGGTTTTTATCATATTTTAAGGAGATTTCAGGTGAAGCTATCCCGGCAGATTGCCCTTTCTTTGGCGTTTTTTGTTTCATTTTCAGGTTTCGCGCTGGCGGCACCTGAGGCGCCCTTTGGTTACGCTGCTGAGTTTACGCCAAAACCCGTGGCGCAAATTAGTCAAAGCCTGCCTCCCATGCAAAATTCCGATTATCAAACCGGGGGCTTTACCAATTACGGCAGTAACCCCAGTCCCAGTTACAACAATACCTACAGTAGTACGCCCAATACGGGTTATCAGCCTTATGGCCAAAGCCAGCAACCACAACAGCCATCCTATGCCCCTTATAACAACAATCAGTCTTACGGTCAGCAGCCTCCGCTGCAAGGGTATGTCATGACGGCCCCTCCGGGCACCGTGGTTTCGGCCACGCTGGCCAGTCCTGTTTCCAGTGATTTCGCACGGGTAGGCGATCGTTTTAACGCCACGCTGGGCTCGCCCATCGCCTCGGGGGGCAATGTTATTCTGCCCGCTGGCAGCCAGATGGAAGGGCAAGTGGTGATGGTGAAAGCCGCCGGACGCAGTGGCAAAAATGGGGAGCTGGATATTCGCTTTACCTCTGCCACGCTACCCAATGGCCAACGGGTGCCGTTGTCCGCTAAAATTCAAACCGAAGATGGCTCCGGTATCATTCGAGGCGGCTCTACCGCCGGACGCTTTGGCCGGGCCGCAGTGACCACGGGTGTGGGCGCTGGCTTGGGGGCCGCTCTGGGAACCGCAATGGGGCCTTTGTCGGGCGGCGGGGTTGGTCGTGGGGCCATTTATGGTACGGCCTTGGGGGCAGGCATGGGGGCTTTAGGCTCCGCTTTCCAAAAAGGAACGGCTGCGGTGCTGGATTCAGGAACCCCGCTTAATATCGTGCTGGATCAACCATTAACCACATCCCCCGCCTCTATGGGTATGGGCGCTTCTGGCTACGCTCAACCTCAGCAGGATCAGGGCCAAGGTCAAGGCTTTCAGTATTATCAGCCTAACAATAACACTGCGCCTCAAAACCAGCAGCCCTATACCAACTATTACGGAAATTAGCACTGATAGAAACGGCGAGGCAATCCTGCTTGCTTCGCCGTTTCTCATGAGTTAGCTGGAAAATACCAGATTGTTGGTTTTATAAATTTAGCCATCCGTTTGCCAAAGATGAGATAGGAACCATGTCCCAGCCAGAAAAACCTGTTTTTAAATCGCCTGCCCAAAGCGGGGAAGCGGGGCAAAAGGGCGTAAAAAACGGGATGGCTCAAAAGCCGGAACAGGCCATATCCACGGGTATGTCCCCCTCTATATCCAGAGAGGCTTTGCAGGCTAGATACCGCAAGGGCATTAGCCTTGTGGGTACCGAGGAGCGGCTGGACGCGCTTTCCATGAAACGAGCCACGGGTTTATCGGCCGTTTTCCACGTGCTGGGCCCGGTGGCTTTAGCGGTTATTACTTTGCTGGTACTGCTTTTTCTTTCCTGGGTGATGAAATTTAACGTTTGGGATTTGTTTCACTCCGCCAAAAAGCCGGATATGGAATTTTCGCTGGTGAAGGATACGCAGGCCACCCGCCCGGATGACCCCAAATTCAGGGGCAATTTTAACCAGAGAGCGGGCGGAAAGACCAACAAGCGGCAGCCTTTAAAGGCCGTTGAAGAACCGCCGCAATCCAGCGCCGCTCAAAAATCGGAGCCGCCCAAAAAGCAAGCCGAGCCGGTTCCGCCGCAACAGGCAACACCTAAGACACAGCAGCCCCAGCAAAAGCCGCCGGTTCAAAAGCCCACGGCTGATAAAACCCCGGTGAAATCCACGGGCTTGCCTACCATTCCCAAACCGGCCAAAACGCAGGAGGCGGCCTCCTCGTCTCAAGCCCAAAAGGCCACGGCTGCTGCCAGTGGTTCGCCTTCTAATCCCGGTTCTCAGGCATCCACGGGGGCCACGTTTACAGGCAGTGGCGTCGCAGAGGCATCGCTTGGGAATCCACAGGAAGGCAAAGGGACGACTCCCGGTGTGGATGTGGCAGAAGACGCAGATTTTGGGCCGTTTATGGCCGATTTAGAGAAGCGCATCAAGCGAAACTGGTCGCCCCCTCGTGGCGCGGATAGCCGCAAAGTGGTCTTGATGCTTTTTATCGCCCGAGATGGTAAGGTGGTTAAAATTGAAGTGAAGAAATCGTCCGGGGATCCAGAGGCGGATGAATCAGCCAAACAGGCGGTTAATGCCTCAGCGCCCTTTATGATACTGCCTCCGCAGTTCAGGGAAGATATACTTCCGGTAGAATTCGCGTTTGATTATAATGTTCTTAATCCGAAGAACCCGAAACAGGCTTTGAAATGGTAAGAGGAGATACCGAATAATGGATTTTAGTTTATTATGGTTCGCGATTGTTAACGACTGGCTGGTACTGGCCCCCATCCTCGTATGCTCCGTCCTGACCGTGGCCGTGACCATTGAGCGCTATTACTTTTACAAAAAAAATTCCCGTGACGTGGTGCAGTTCATTCACCGCTTGCAACGAGAGCTGCAACGTGGCAGTTTAGAAAATTCCCAAATGCTAAGCGGCCAGCTGGGCGGCATTATCGGGGAAGTGTCTGAAGAGGGTATTCGGGTTTTGGCGGAACAGCCAGAAAGCTTTGAGCGCTCTTACGACATTACCGCTTCTTTGGCGGCTCGCAAGCTGGAAAAAAACCTGCCCATTCTGGGTACCATTGCCACCATTTGCCCTTACCTGGGTCTGTTTGGCACCGTTGTACGGATTTTGCTGACCTTTGGCGATTTGTCCAAAGCGGGCGGCCAAAGCGGCGCGCCAGAAATTATGTTTGGTATCGGTTCCGCGCTGATTGCTACCGCCTTTGGTTTGGGCGTTGCTATTTTGGCGGTGGCCCTGAACAACTATTTCCAAAGCATCGTAAACCGTTACGAAGATGATTTTCAGTTGTTGAAACTGTTGTTTCTGAGTTTTGTGGATGAGCGTGACCCCATGGCTGTGACCACTGGCCAAGAGCGTCGTCCTACCCAGCAACCCGGTTACTAGAAAGAAGTATTAGGATACTGGCCTTATGAAAACCGGCGCTAGACAGGTGTTTAACGACATTAACATCACCCCCCTTACCGATATCTTTTTGGTGTTGCTGATTATTATGATGGTGGTTGCCCCTATGATGCAGCAGGCCCGTAAGGATATTAAGCCGCCTTCACTTGCCAGTGGCGGCCCGGTTGAGCAAAACAAGCTGACTGTGGAAGTGGCCAGCGGGGGCGAGATTTATGTGCAAGGCCAGCCCACTACGCCAGAACAGTTAACAGAAACCTTGAAAACTCAGGAAGCCCAATTGGTAGCCAACACCGGCGGCGATCAAAAATCGGGCGAAGGCGAAGCGGATCAACCTGCGGAGAAAAACCTGATTATTCGTGCGGACAAGGCCACCAAAAGCGGACAGGTGCTTAAAATTTTTGAAGCGGCCCGTGACGCTGGATTTACCAAGGTTACGGTTGCCGGTGAGCCTTTGGCGGCGGCTCGTCAGGATGAATTGAAACAACCTGACGCGGCGCCCGATACGTCGATGGCCAAACCCGTTCCACAAGGAGGGGCGTAACATGCGAGGCGGTAATCGTAAGCAGGTTTTCAACGAAATCAACATCACGCCGCTCACCGACATCTTTTTGGTGTTGCTGATTATTATGATGGTGGTTGCGCCCATGCTGGATACCAAGGGCCTGAAAGTGGCGGTGCCTTCCACGGGGCCTTCCCAGGAAACCAAGGAAGAGCCTAAAACCATTCAGCTTTCCATTGACGCCTCAGGCCAGTATTCCATTGCCGGGGCCAACGTATCGCCGATGGCTTTGATTACCAAGTTTAAAGAATTAAAAGGCGATAAGCCCGACGGGTTGATTATTAGCACCAACCCTGAGGCCACCCATGAGTCCTTGACCCGTGCCATGGATGCCGCTCAGACGGCGGGTATCACCAAGGTTGCCGTTACCGCCGACGAGCAAAAAGAAGGCTAGCTCTCCGCTTGGGTAGTAGCTCAAGGGGTGTGTTTGGCATATAACGGGCCTACATATTGTTCATTGGGGGGTCGCCCAACATGAAAGTTGTATTTTGTTCAGCGGAAGTCGCGCCTTTTTCTCAGGCTGGTGGCTTGGGAGATGTGCTGGGTAGTTTGCCCAGAGCCATCGCCGAGCAAGACACGCAAGCCGTGATCATCACCCCCCTGTATGGGCTGGTGGATGCTGAGGCGCATCAACTGCAAAAAACAGATATCAGCTTTGAGGTTCAGTTTCACGGCAAGGCTTACCCCATTACCATCTGGAAGGGGTTACTGCCTCGCAGTGAGGTGGTGATTTACTTTGTAGATAATTACGATTTATTTGGCTCTCGCAAGCAGGTTTATCCCTACGGGCAGCCGGAATGGGAGCTGGAAGGCTTTTTGGTGTTGAGCCAGGCCGTATTTGAATTGCTGCGGCGGGTTAACTATCGCCCGGATATTTTGCATGTTCATGACTGGCATACCGCTTCGGTGGCCACCACTTTGGCCGATATCCGGCCTTATGATCAGTATTTTTCCCGCACCCAGTCGGTGCTGACCATTCATAACCTGAATTATCAGGGTGAATTCGGGGAGATTAACTGGTTGAAAGAAGGCATTTTGAAGGCCGATGCGGTGACTACGGTTTCTCCCACTTACGCTCAGGAAATCCAGACCCCCGAGTTTGGGGCCAAGCTGGACCCGGTGATTCGGGAGTACGCCCACAAGGTGTCTGGCATTTTAAATGGTATTGATACCGAACTTTACAACCCGGAAGCGGATGCCTTTATTACCACTAAATACAACCGCAGCAACTTTGCGGAAGGAAAAAAACAGTGTAAAGAGGCTCTACAGGTTGAAATGGGTCTGCCGGTTGTTCCGGGCGCCCCTCTCATTGGCTTTATCGGTCGCCTGGCAGAGCAAAAGGGTCTGGATATTCTGTTACAGGCAATGAAGGAAATGGATGAGCAGGCCAGCAAGCCCCAGTGGGTTTTGTTGGGCACCGGCGATCCTAAAATGGAAGAGGCCCTGAAGGGGCTGAACACCAAGTCTCAGAACATTCGCACGTTTATTGGCTTTAACACGGCTTTGGCCCAAAAAATTTATGCGGGCTGCGATATGTTTATGATGCCCAGTGCCTTTGAGCCTTGCGGACTGGGGCAGTTGATTTCCTTGCGCTACGGCACGGTGCCCATTGTGCGTGGCGTAGGTGGTTTGGTGGATACCATTACCGATGTACGCAACCAGCCGCATCGTGGTAATGGCTTCAAATTTGCCGAGTACAGCGCCGCTAAACTGAAAGAAACCGTGCAGGCGGCCATTGATTACTATCACAACAACGCCGTTTGGCCGGAGTTAGTGGGGCGTGGCATGGATGAAGATCATAGCTGGAAGCCCAGCGCTGAGGCTTACAAAACCTTGTACGCTCATTTAACCCACCCGGCGCCGATCTCGGCTTAAACCGGCTTTCAATGCTTTATCGTGCTTTGGCTGGCCTCCCTTTAAATTTTGCCCACGGCGGGTTCACCTGCTTTTAAAAGCGATGGGGGTAGTATAAAATAACCTCATGGCAAATCTGGTTTCCTTGATCCGTACCCTGTTGGGTCTGCTGGTCATTTCGCTTCTATTTATACACACTCAGGCCGTTTATCTGGCCTGTTTTGCGCTAACCATTGCGGTAATTGCCATGGACGCCCTGGATGGTTATCTGGCCCGCAAGTTGAACGAATCCTCTAAGCTGGGGGCGGTAATTGATATTTTGGGCGATCGCATTGTAGAGCAGATTTATTGGGTCGCTTTTTTGGCACTGGGATGGTTGCCCCTGTGGGTGCCGTTGGTGGTGATTGTGCGTGGCATTATTGTGGATGGTCTGCGGGCCATGGCTCTGGAGCAAGGATTTACAGCGTTTGGACAATCCAGCATGCAGCAAAGCAAGCTGGGCGGGTTGTTGGTTAGCTCCAATTTCAGTCGTACCACCTATGCGGTGGCCAAGGCGGCGGCTTTCGCTTTTTTAATTCTGGGCCACACCCCCGGATTTCCCCCCACTGTAGCGGCCAATATTACCAACGTTGGCCTGATTTCCACCTATGTATCCGTGGCCTTTTGCGTGGTGCGAGGTTTACCGGTACTAATCGAAGGTCGCCGTTTTTTGACGGATGACACCAAGGCATCCCCTTCCGCTTAAGCAACAGGATATTTTCCCCTTATGGCTGAGTCTTCTTCCCCTGGCTTACAACTGTTTAACACCTTAACGGGAACGTTAGAACCCTTTATTCCCCTGGATCCCGCTGGCAAACAGGTGAAGCTGTATGTGTGCGGTCCCACGGTTTACGATGACGCCCATTTGGGCCATGCCCGCTGCTATATTACCTGGGATGTGCTTTATCGTTTTCTGAAATTTTCGGGTTACGGCGTGAAATACGTGCGGAACGTGACCGATGTGGACGATAAAATCCTCAACCGGGCCACAGAACGGGGCGAAACGCCTGCTGAACTTGCGGAGCGGAATTATCAAAGCTTTAGCGATGATATGAAAGCCTTGAATGTGCTGCCGCCGGATGAGGAACCACGGGCCACCCATTATATTTCGCATATGCTGGCAGGCGTTCAGACCTTGGTGGCTAAAGGCGCGGCTTACCCTACCGCCGATGGCAGCGTTTACTTTCGGGTTTCCGCCAAGGCGGATTATGGAAAGTTGAAGTTTGGCACCCAGAACCCGGAGGCTTTAAAAAAGCATCTGGATGATTTGAAATCCGGCGCGCGGGTGGAAGTGGACGCTGGCAAAGAATCGCCGCTGGATTTTGCCTTGTGGAAGGCGGTTTCGCCTTCGGATCCGAATGGCTGGGAATCGCCATGGCCTGCTGAAGGGCAGGCTGCTGCCAAAGGCTGGGGACGGCCCGGTTGGCATATGGAATGTTCCGCCATGAATCAGGCCGTGTTTGGGGATCAGATTGATATTCACGCCGGGGGGGCGGATTTGATTTTTCCGCATCACGAGAATGAAATTGCGCAAAGCGAGGCCTGGTCTGGGTTATCGGGGCATGATGAGCATTCCCGATTTGCCAAATACTGGCTACATAACGGCTTTGTGAATGTCAGTGGTGAAAAAATGTCCAAAAGTCTGGGTAATTTTTCCACCGTTAAAAAACTATTAGAGCGCTATGACGCCAATACCATTCGTTATTTTTTGCTGACCAATCATTACCGCATGCCGGTGGATTTTAACGATGAAGCCTTGCAAGCTTGCAAAGAGTGGATTGTGCGGGTTCGGCGGAAATTTGTGCAGTTGAATGTAAACCTGCTTGATATTTTGAATGGGGTAGATAGCAAGGCCAAACAAGCGTTTTTAGGCGGTGAGTTTTGCCTGGCTTTGCAACGAGATTTAAACACCTCTCAGGCGCTGGGAGAGCTAAACAGGGCGCTCAAGGGGTTTTCTGAGGAAAGTCTGAACGATGAAACGCTGCTTCAAAACACTGCGCTCATGATGTTTCTGATGGGTTTTGATTTGGCCTATTTTGGCGCACAACTGGTGGGTACAACCGGGCCGCTTCAGGCGTTTGGCAGCATGAATGCTGAAGGGGCTGTGGTTGATTCTCCCGCTAAACTTCTGGCCGATCAGGTGAGACAGCGTAGAGCCGCCAAAGCCGAGAAAAACTGGGCAGAAGCGGATCGGCTTCGCAATGAGATTATGGAGCAGGGTTATCAACTGCTGGATAACAAAGACGGCACCACCACCGTGGAAAAAGACGGGCTGGAAATTGTTCGTGTCTGAATTTGCCGGACTGCCGCACGCTCGGGCTTTGGCCTTTTTGGGCGATGCGGTGTTTGAGCTTTTTTTGCGAGAACTGGCGGTGGCGCAAGGCTTGTCTTACTCCAAGGATTTGCACGATTTTACGGTACGCCGAGCCAAGGCCAGTGCTCAGGTGGATTTGTTGCATCATTTAAAGCCCTGTCTAACGGATGCGGAGCTGGAAGTGGTGCGTCAGGGCCGCAATGTAGGAGTGAGTGCTGGGCGTCGAGCGGATCAGGCGGCGCATCGGCAAGCAACGGGCTTTGAAACCCTGATAGGCGCTTTGCATTTAAGCAATACGTCTCGGCTGGCGGCCCTGTTTGAGTTGGCCAAGCCGTTGTTGTTGCAGGATGTGCTCCTCTAATTAAACTGAGCTTTATATTCGGTTACAAATTGTTCCAAACCGCCAATTGATTGTTTTTATGCAATTAACAAGGCTGGATGAAAATTTCTTTCTTTCCTTAAATTTTAAAATTTGCGCTTTAACGCCAATCAGTATTGATTTGGCGTTTTTTTTTGCGATGAAAACCCTTTTGGATGTTTGTTTGGCGGTTAAAAGGGTGTTACGCATTGGCATGGTTTCAGGAAAACAGAAACACGATTAACTCGCCAGCCATTTGAAAGGCCCGAACTAGCGGGTTGAGCTGGCTGGTGGTTTCCGCCAGGTCACGCGATGGGGGCTTGTTGCCTGGAGCGGTGGTTGGCTCATGCTCTCTTTTGTTGGGCAGCATGGCGGCTTGTTTTGGGTGGCTGAATGCAACGGCAGAGGACTCTGCGGGTAGTGTCCGCAAGCCTTGGGGGCTGCTGGGGGGTATGGGCGGAGACGGTGGGTTGGGTTGTAGTAACCCTTCGCGTTCCCACTCACTGGTTTTAGCGTTCCACTGAATCAGTTGTCGGTTAAATTGCTTAACGTTATTGCGGGCCTGTTCCAGATCCCCGGAACGATCGGTGGCAAAGAAGGCGTCCAGGTGATCCAGGGTTGCGTGAATGTTGTTTTGCCCGTTTTCAAAATCCTGAAGCCACTGAGGCAAAGCCAGTGCGTTTAATTTTTGGCCCATCATGCCCAGTCGGATGCTGATTTGGTTATTCATGGCGCTAAATTGGTGCAGGCGGGCCGGAATTTTGGCGGTTAACCTACCTTGGCTTACAAAGGCATCGTGTACGGCTTGCATATTATGGCTAGCGGCTAAAATACGGGGGCGAATTTTGGCGGGCTGGGTGCTTTGATTTAAAATTTTAGCCCCGTAGTTGAACGATTGAATGGTTTCCACGCCCATTTGGCTATAGGTGTTAATGTCCTTACGCATGCTGCCCAGCCCCTGATTGAGGGCCACCGTATTTCGATTGGCCACGTTGGACATTTGCAAAGCCTGTTTAATATTAAACTGAAGCTCTTCCACCGGCTTTCGTTTTCCAAAGAAATCAGAAATATTTTCTGAACCCTTCTGCAAGGCTTCAACGCTATCCAAACTGGCGTTCAGGGTATCACGCATGCTAATGGGTTCTATCACCCTGTAAATGGGTTCTCCATCCACCTCCGGTACGGGCTTTGCCGGAAGGCTGACCTCAATGCTTTTTGCCCCGCCCAGTCCGGTAAATAAAATAGTAAACACCGAACCCGAGGGGATTTTAACGGCTCCCGGATCCGTTTGCACGGTAATTCGCACATGATCTTGTTGAATGCGAACATCATCCACAAAGCCAATAGCGGTTCCCATGAGCCGTACTGGGGCCCCCCGGCTAATTTCATTGGCGTTTCGAAATTCCAGATGGATGGTTTGCCCCCTGTGGTTGGGAATGGCAATCACCATCAGGTAAGCCCCATATGCCAGTAACCCCGCCAGCGTTATCCATAACAGGATGTCTGATATAATGGCTCTGTTCAGAGACACCTTTTGATTAATGGATTTTCTTAGGCTGGTAAACATAATGCCAATAGCATACAACAGGACCATTTTAATTGGGAAAGCATGGTGTCAAGTTGAAGTTTGAGGCTGAGGTCAGTTCTTTTGAACAAACGCCGCAAAGCCCTCAGTACCAGCCTTTGCCCCCCTGGGATTTGTATACGGTTTTGGTGTGCCTGTTATCGGGCTATATTCTGGTGCCGTTGTTGTTGTCCAACGTGCTGTTGTTAGTCGATCCTTTTATGCAAAAGAGCGAACAGCTGTTTGTGGAGCAAAGCGTTACTTTGCTAACCTGGCTGGCTATTTTCGGGATTCTTCAATGGAAGTATGGGCAATTGAATCGTTATTTGGGCTTTGCGCTGACCCGGCCCCGGCAGTATTACCTGTGGGAAACGCTGTTGCTACTGGTGGCCAGTAACGCCTTAACCCTGCTGTTAAGTTTGTTTTGGATGTTATTGGAACACCTGAAACCGGGCTTACCACTGGGAGTGGACCCTTATGCTGATTTTACCGGCTCCCAGCTTTGGGTGCTTGCGTTTTTTGCGGTTATTATTGCCCCTTTGCTGGAGGAGTGGATTTTTAGAGGCTTGATCCAGTCCACCATGCATAAATTTTTCAGCCAGGCCTGGTCAGTAATCGCTACCGGCGTTATTTTTATGCTGCTGCATGCCAGTTATTTGAGCAACATCAAGGCCTTGGCGCATGTCATGGTGTTGGGCCTTTGCTTTGGCGTGTGGCGAGAGCGGACGGGTTCTTTGATTCCGGGCATGTTTGCCCACTGGTTTAACAATGGGCTGGCCACCCTGTTGATGTTTTCCAAGGGCTAGCATTGCTCAGCAGGAATCTTCAGGATCTGCCTCAAACTCTGCCAAATTGAGGGGATAGAAACCGGAAGAAAAAAGAAACCGCAGGTTGGTATAACCTGCGGGTATGGTTCAAGGAAGAGTGGATTAACTAGACCCTGAGTCAGTAGAGATCAAAGGGTTAGGACTAGATGATTTGAATAATGGTCTGCATCACTTCGCTTTGGGTCCGAACCACCTTACTGGCGGCTTCTAACCCACGCTGGGAAATGATCATGTTGGTGAACTCACCGGCCAGATCCACGTTGGAGGATTCCAGCGCCCCGGCATTGATACTGCCCCGAGCGCCTGAACCAGCCGACCCAAAGGCGGTAGAGCCTGAGTTGGCACTGATGATGAAGTTGTTGTTACCGTCGTACAGCAAGCCGGGTGGGTTGGTTACGCTGGCGGTTTGTACCCGTAGCTGCATCCCTTCCAGTCCTGCGCCTGCTATGGCCAGACCCACGCCACCGTCAAACACAGCAGTTGCGCCAATTTGGCCAATGGAGCCAGCGTCTTGGGCGGTTACGTCATTGGCCGCATAAGTGCCGCCTTCATAAGGGCGATGGATGATCTCGGTGCGCCATTGGGAAGGATCGCCGGGGTTGGCGGTTACCGTGGATTGATCGGTTCTAACCGTAATAATGTCGCCGTTGGAGTATTTGGCGGCAATAGAGCCATCGTTACCTACCGTAAAGCTTTGCAATTGTACGGGAATGGTGACTTGGCTGGCTGCGCCCGCTGTAATGGCGGCTGTAATGGTGGCGCCTGCTGTACCGGTTGGAGAAACGTGGGTGCCGAGTACGCTGGTGCCGGTGGCGTCATAATCCTTGGTAATTAAAAAATCGGTGGGGATTTTAACCCGACCCAGTGTGGAGGTGGCGTTCCCCGAAATTTGGGAAGTACCCCGCAGTCGGTTCCCGGAGGAGGTCACCATGTTTCCGGCGGAATCCAGCGTAAAGTTGCCCGCACGGGTTAAAAAGAAGTCGGTGGAGTTGTTGCCGTTGTTGGTATCAACCCGCTCTACGGCAAAAAAGCCTTCGCCGTTTAAGCTTAAGTCGGTATTACGTCCGGTAAACTGGGTGCCGCCCTGGCTAAAGTTGGAGGCAATTTCGGAAACCAGGGTGCCGTTACCGATTTGTCGGGGGTTGGTACCACCAAGTAAGCCGTTGGGTGGGGTGCCGCCGCTAATGGTGCTGGCAAACACGGTGGCGAAGTTGGCGGAACTGGATTTAAAGCCCAGTGTGTTCACGTTGGCAATGTTGTTGGAAATAACATTCAATCGGGTCTGGTTAGCCCGAATACCGGATACGGCGGTAAACATACCTTGACTCATGGGGGTTCCTCCACTTTATCTCTCTAGGATTTCTGAATCTAAATCTCTTTCACGAATTAAACATTGACTTGACTGATGATGATGAACGGGTTTAGGCGATGAACACTCTCGAGGCGGTAAACGCTCCTTTCAGGGGTTTGTGTTTGGCGCTGGGTTTTTAATCCTTTAAGGCATTGGGTTAGGGCGTTGCGGGATTGGTGGGTGGGGTAATGACTGACAATTGCTGGATGCTTTCGGAATCGTAATAGTTGCCGTTAATACGCACCAAGGCTTTGCCCAGCTGGGTATCAAACTGCACCGCTTCTATAATGCCAGTTACGGTTTTGGGCATATTGTTGGCATAATCAAATTCCGGGGTGCCGGTGGTGTTGGTTTTGAAATCCCATCGGGCATCCATTAGCGTGGCTTGCTGACCTACCATAGAACCTGCCTGAGCGAATTTGGTAGCGTTTACCACTTCTTTCATCTGGTCCGCTTGCTCCAGCTGGAGTTGCTGGCTCAGCATTTCGGCGTTGCCTTTGGGTTCGGTGGGGTCTTGATATTGCAATTGGGCCATAATCAGCCGAATGAAACCTTCCCGATCCAGTTTGCCGCTGCCCAGGCTTTTACGGCCAGCTTCGTACTGTACCTGATTGGTGTTGTTTTGCATGGTGATGAGGGTATTGTAGGTACTCATCCGTGTTTCTCCTTTGGGTATCCCTGATTTTGAAAGTGTTATGAAAGGTTAAGCCAGTACGCTGACGCTGCCGTTGTCATTGCGGCGAATAGGCTTATCTGAGGCGGTGGCTGGCTCGTTTGCGCTGCCGGATTGTCCGTAGCGCCCGCTGCCCGGATTTTGGGCAAAGCCGGATTTATTTTGAAACGGACCACCGGATTGGAAAAATGGATTCAGGTTCTGTTCGGGCTGCTGAAACGATTGTTGTTGCTGGGCGCTGCTGGAGGTTTGCTGTTGTGATGACTGGGAGGGTGGTTGTTCTTGCTTGCCCGCATTGCTGCTGGTTTCGGTTTGTCCGGCCAAAACAATGCTAAGCCTTTCCACATGAACGCCTTGTGCTTCTAATGACGCCTTTAGCGTCTCTGCCTGATTTTTTAACAAGGCGTGGCTTTCCGGGTTGCTGGCAATCAATCTGGCGCTTAGGCCTTTTTCGCCCATGCTGGTCAGGTTAATCCGCACTTCACCCAGATTGTCCGGGTTGATTTTTAAAATCAGTTCTTTATGTCCGTTTTTTACGCTATACACGGTGCCGTCCACTACCTGATCGGCAGGATCCGCTGCGGATGATAGAAACTGCGGCAGCTTACTGGCGTTTGCGTCAGTTGGGATGCTGTTTAAGTTGATGGGTGCCTGAATATCGCTGAACATGGAAGCCGTGGGGGCTGCCTGCTCGCTGGCTGGAATTTCTTCGGGCAGGGTCGATTCTTCAAAGGAGGCAGTGGGTGAGGCGGTATCCCGAATGCTTTCAATCTCCCCATCCAGTGCGTCCAGAGTTTGCTGGAGTTCGCTCAGCGGGTTTAGCAAGGCTTCCACGCTTGGGGATGTAGAAGGCTGAATGCTGTTGTTTTGCGCTGGGGTTTTGGCTTCCTGCTGAAGCGGTAATAAGGGCGCTTGATCGGCTGTTTTAAAATCCAGTGCTTCAAAATCCAGTGTTTCCAACGGTTGAACGGGGGTGGCTTCATTTTTAGCATTGGGTAAGGGCAATCCGGATTCCGTTAATACCTGATTGAACTGGAGGCTATCTGGTCCGTTGGGTAATTCCAGCATGGGGGCCATGGCTGGCATTTCGGGGGACATGGCCGCATCTTCAATCACAAAGGCCGATTCCAGATTTGCTAGAGGGCTGGCGGTTGGGTTGGGGATGTCGGGTTGGGAAATGGCTTGTTGTAAGGTGTTTTCAAAGTTGGGGGCGGATAAGTTTGCTGGTGCGGGGGTGGGTAAAGTGGCGTCCAGCTCCAGTTCGGCAGCAGGGGCCGTGGGGGGCCATGCTGGTGACTGGCTTTGTAATAAAGGTTGGGTGGCTTCTATAGCAGCGGGTGCGGTGGGTTGGGTCTGGATTTGCTGAATGGCGTTTTGGATCTGGAATTCAACCGGAATGCCCATCATCAGCATGGCTTCGGGCGATAGGGTACTAAACCCTAGTGATTGGGCCAGCAGCACCTTATCCTGCTCTTTTTCTGTGCTTTTTGGGGCTGCTGTTTCGGTTGTTTCAGCCAGGTTTTCAATGCTTTGAAATGGGCTTGGCACTGTTTCAGCGGTGCTTTCCACTGGAAGCGCCTGTGCTTTTACCGGCTGCTGGCCGGGGGTGGTTTGCAGGAGGGTTTGAATAGAAGCCTGAGGGGTTAGTGGGGGCGCTGCTGGTACCATTGCTTCAATCGCCTCTGGTGCTGGTTGAGCCAATGGCGCATTGAATGTGGTTTTTGCGGCCAGTTGAGAAAGCGCCTGGGTAATGCCTACCGCTGGCGGGGGCAGTTCAATGGCAATAACCATGGGCTGAAGCGCCAATAAGTCAGCGGGTAATAACACTTCGCTGGCATCCTCTGCCCTTGAATCAGCAGGCTCGTCTAACGGCTCAAAGTCGTTGAGTTTGGTGTCGGGTTTGCCCGGTTTTACGGGCTGCGATTTGGGTTGTAATGCCTGATTTAACGCACTGGAAAAAGCCTCGGCCTGATTGCCGGATTCGCCAGTAAGCGCAGGGCTTTCCGCTCCGGCTTTTTTGCCGGATAGCACTTTTTGCGACAGAGTCTGGATGAAGTCGAGGGGGTTGGTCATTGAAACTCTCTTTTTCCCTTGGCGCTAACGTGGGTTAGGAAAACGCGGGGTTTTTGCGGGTGGCTCGGGTCAGGGCAATTTCTGCCAGGAATTCCTCTTCGGCCTTTTCAATGGTTTTTTGGTATTTCACAAAATCTTTGTCTCGCAGGGTGTCTAGCGATTTTTTCTTGATTAAGGCTTGCTGGAGCAGGGTGCGCATGTCCCGCAGCTTTTGTTCCTGGGCTTGCAGGGCATGGGTTTCCTGAAAGCGGCTTTGCTTGAGTTTCCAGATATAGTTGGGGAAATGTTGCAGTTGAGTGGGGTCTAACAGGCCGCTTTCAAGCTGGTTTTGCAGCTCGCTGAAGGCTTGACCGATGATGGTGTCAAATTCCTGAATGCGTTTCTGGATCAGGAACTTTTTCTGTTCCTCTTCAGCGACTTTTTGCTGGATCATGTTCAACTGCTCGGTCCGGTAGTCCAAGACCGCTTGCAGCCTGAAACGGTACTGCTTGAGCGCGATGACCGTATCTCCTATCCGACACTGAAATGGATTTCGTTTTCAATTTCTCTTTCACACACACACTGCCGACCCGTTGTGATGAACAAGGGGCGCGGCGCCCTTCGAACAATTTCCCGAGGTGGGGATTCGCTCTTTTCTCAAGATAGGGCATGACGGGATCGGGTTTCCTCGTTCATGTGGTTTATTTCAGCCAAACTCATTCCTGTGGAGGAAGTTTCGGGGATGGCCTAAAAGTCTTTGCTAGTGCCGGGGTGGGGTGGTTATGGGGAGTAATTGACGACACAGCGTTATCCATTTTTCCGGCCATGGGTTGCGGGCTTTTAAAAGGCGTGGCTTTTTAAAATAGGGCGGAAATCCCCGCCGAAAGCGTTCTTGCCGAAGCAGGCTATTGATGAAATCGCTGATAGAGGCGTTTTGCTGCGCCCCCCGCGCCATTTCCAGAAACTGGATGGTATCCTCATCCAGCAGCACCCGGATTTCCCGTTTCATACCCAACTACCCCCTATTTTCCCCCACAGATTCTAGGGTAACGCCATTGGCGTCCCACGCCTACTAGACAGGTGGGCAGGAGGGCTTAGGGCTGGCAAGGGGGCTAAATAGCGGACCTTCAAAAACGGGCGCAACCCAACCCAAAACGCCAATTGGCCCTGTTTACAGCTTGTGCTACGATTTTACACAAGCCTCCGTAGTTCAGTTGGATAGAACACCGCCGTCCTAAGGCGGGTGTCGGGCGTTCGAGTCGCTCCGGGGGCACCAAAAGCCCGTGATTTTTGCGGGCTTTTTTGTGGCTCGGCGAATGTCGGGTTTTGAGTGACTCAAGCCTCATCCCCGTGAAGCAGAACTGCGATTTTACCCCCTCTGCTCTGGGCAGCTCCAGTGTGAGGGGGCGATGGGTCGCAAATTTACAAGCCGATTTTCATGGGGCATAATGAAAGAAATTCCCCGTTATAAAGGATATGACATGAGCAGTTCGTTTTTCCTCGGCGACCTTGATCGCCCAGCGCCCAATACTTCCATGAAGCCCATTACCTACAGTCTGGATGACAACAGTCAACCCCTGGTGGGCGGCGTTAACCTGGTGGAGTTGGCCCAAACCCACGGAACCCCCTTGTTCGTGCTGGATGAGGCCACGGTTCGGGCTTCGGCCAAGGCGTATAAAGAAACGCTGGCTCAGGCGTACCCCGGTGCCAGTTTGCCCTTGTATGCCTGCAAAGCCAATATGAGCATGGGTCTGGTGAAGCTGATGGAACAGGAAGGCATGGGGCTGGATGTGGTTTCCGGTGGGGAGCTGTATACGGCCATTCAGGCAGGCTTTCCGTTAGATAGAGTGCTGTTTAACGGCAACAACAAAACGGCGCAGGAACTGGAGCTGGCCATTCATCATGGGGTGGGCCGCATTTCGGTGGATAATTTTCAGGATCTGGAGTTCATCCATAAAATAGCGGCCAGTAAGGCCAAAAAAGTGGATGTGCTACTGCGCATTACGCCGGGCATTGAGTGCCATACCCACGACTATATTAAAACCGGCCATATTGATAGCAAATTCGGCTTTGATTTAAGCCAGTTGCCCGCCGCCATTGATCTGATTCAGGATGGCTTTCGGGAAACCATTACTTTAAAAGGGCTGCATGCCCATATTGGTTCTCAAATCTTTGAAACCAAGCCGTATGAAGATCTCATCGAGATCATGATGAATATTTACTACAATGTACGGGAGCAATACGACGGCCTGGTAATGGAAGACATCGATCTGGGGGGTGGTTTGGGCGTTACTTACATGGGGCAGGATGATCCCCCGGCGGTTCCCGCTGCGGTGCAAGGCATTGCCGAAAAACTGAACGCTTACGCCAAGCGCCTGAACTACCCGTTGCCTCGCCTGTTAATGGAGCCGGGCCGCAGCATGGTGGCAACCGCTGGGCTAACCCTGTACACGGTAGGCAGCATGAAAGATGTACCCGGTTTGCGTAAATATGTGGCCGTGGACGGGGGCATGGGCGATAATATTCGCCCCGCGCTGTATCAGGCCCAATATTCCGCTGTGGTGGCCAACAAAATTAACGCCCCGGTGGAAGAAACAGTGACTATTGTGGGCAAATACTGCGAATCGGGCGATATTTTGATTAAGGGCCTGCCGGTGCCGCATTTGGAAAATGGCGATATTTTGGCGGTGTTTGGAACCGGGGCCTATAACTACAGCATGGCTTCTAACTACAATCGTTTTCCACGGCCCGCCGTTGTGTTGGTAGAAGCTGGCAAGGCCCATGTGCTGGTACAGCGGGAAACCTACGACACCATCATTCAGCAGGATTTAATCCCCTTGCACCTTCGCAGAAGTTCGGACGCATCGGTTTTGCCCGCCCACTAACCCATAAAATCCCGCATCATTCTTCAAAAAGCCGGTTCCCTTGGTGCTGGCTTTTTGCGTTTGAGAATTTGGCCATCCATCGATAATGGCAACTGGGTTAAACATCGGTTAGAATGGAAGTGGATGTTTTTCAGAATCTTGATCTGGCCGGAAAATGAAGTGTGTACACTGTGTTTTACGTCTATACAATCAACTGTTTGTGGGTAAACACGTCAAAGTGATACCGTCAGGTTGATGTCCCGGTGAGCAGGTTCCAAACGGTAGGCTTTATGCCGGGTTTGGAAAAGAAGTGACAGGAATGACAAGGCAAGATGATGGAATGGATGATCCAGCAATGGGAACCCCGTCAGGACGCCCTTTGGATGGCCGGTAACCTGCTGGTTCAAATCGCCATTTTAACGGGCATCATCTACTTTGTTTATGTGCGCTTTATTCGCAAAAGCCATGCCGAACAGCTGTTAAAAGGGCTGTTTATTATGCTGATGCTGTTTGTGGGCATGTGGTGGCTGGCCAATATTTTTCATATGCCCATGCTGGAAAATATTTTTGCCGCCAGCATCCAGATTTTGTTTATCGGCTTAATTGTCATCTTTCAGCCGGAATTGCGCCGAATGCTTTTGTTTTTGGGGCAGGGCGAATTGTTTGGCAGTAGTGCTACGGTTCAATCGCCCGAGGAGTCCAAGGCCGAGTATCTGATTCATGAATTGACTGAAACCGTCCGCTTTTTAAGCAAGGCCAAGCGGGGGGCGCTGATTGTGCTGGAATCGGCCAATAGCCATGGTGGTGATTACCTGGAAATGGGGACACCTTTGGATGCCAAGCTGAGTACCGAGCTGATGCTCACCATTTTTCACCATAACACCCCCTTGCACGATGGGGCGGTACTGATTGGCCCCAACAACCGGGTGGTGGCCGCCGGTGTTTTGTTGCCTTTAACCGAAGACCCCAAGCTGAGCTGGCAGTACGGTACCCGGCATCGGGCGGCCATTGGGCTGACTGAAATGTCTGATAGCCGTTGCATTGTCATTTCCGAGGAAACAGGTTCCATTTCCCTGGTACAAGATGGCAAGCTGGAAAAAATCGCCAACCCGGAAGAATTTAGAAAAACGCTGGCCCGCCTTTATGAGGTTTCCATGGATCGTACTTCGGCCCGAAAAATTCCGTTGGGCGAAAAATTATCGGGCTTGTTTACTGGCGAAACCATGGTGGTACCGTTTCAAAAGATTTTTCAGAGCAAGACGCCGGAACAATCATCGTCCGGTAAGCCCAAGTCGGGTGCTGGGCATTAGGCGGTAGCTACTTTAGCCCACTGGCTTAGGCAGCAACGGGGGAGAGAATGGCAACCCGCCATTTCCGCTGGAGAATTGGGGTGGGCGCTGATTAAATGCGGGGGCCGACAGCGATGGGGTGGGTTGAAATTTAGGAAGGCGAGGCGGTTCTGGGAAGGGTGGCTTCAGCAATTCCATTTCTCGCTGTTTTACGTTTCGGTTGGTCAGGTAAAAGTTGAGGTAATTAATCCCAATGCCCAACAAGCCAATGGTAGAAAGCAACCCAATGCCGGTGGCCACGTTGCGGTGAGTCATTAGCTTTTTATAGTAGTCTTCTACCTTTAGAAAGGCCTCATCGCTTTTTTTGATTCCGGCGTCTTCAATGCGGGCCAATGCCTGAGCCTTCATATCTTTGACCTGTTCGCTGGTGGGTACCGCATAACGAGAAATGGGGTTCCACTGCTTTATTTTTTGCCACGGCCCTGGCTGGTGCTGCTGGTTGGTATGAATTAATGCCTTTTGGTAATCCTTGGGAATCATTTTTAAATAGAGGCGTTGCAGGGTCGGTGTTCCGAAAAACCAGAAGGCGTAACCCACAGAATCTCGCAACAGGCTTTCCCGGATTTCATTCCAGCTTTGGGTGGGGCTGGCTTTGCGCCGTTGGTTGGCTGCTACCAATCGCCACAGAATGCAGGCGGCATAGACCAACTGAATTTGGGCCACATGAGACAAGCCCACATCCCGGAAGTCGAAATACTTGAGGGCTTTACCCAGCTGAGGGGCCAGTTTTTTAGGCGCGGGCGGTTGTTCTCCAGCGGCAAAGCGAACCACGGGTTTTGATTGGGCGGGAAACGTCCCTGATTTGGTCCTGGCCAATGGTGAGGTTAGGAGGCTGGGTGGTTGCATCATGCCATAATCCCTCCATTGGTGGAGCGACCTTGCTGAAAACCACTGAAGGGCTGGAAATTTCTGTTAAGCGGAAGGTTTTGTTGCTGAGTACCGAGGGGTTCGGTTTTGAGGCCCTGCGGATTGGCGGTCGGACTCACCTCGCCGGGGAAGAACATTTTTCCACCGTGCTTTTGGGCGGTAATGTACTGGTTATAAAAGGTAAATAAACCGGCTGTGCCAATGGCCAGCGTAATAGGCACCCAGGTTAAGGCGTGTTTTTGCTTAATGGCGGCGCTAATCAGGCCGTCTTCAGCTTTGGGCAAAATGTGGGCCATAACGCCGCCTTTGGCCTGCTTGAACAGTTTTTCCTCAATACGCAGCAGTTGTTCTTTGGCGGTGTGAGCGGTTTCCTGAGTTTCGTGGCTGGCCCGGTCCACAAAATGCTCCAGATAGTATTTGAGTTCTCGCAATACGTTTTTTCGGCTCTGGCCCGAGGCCAGGGTCTGCTTGCCATCGTTGATATGCACGGTGCCGGTTACCCCGTGATAGAGCGCCGTTTTATCCACCAGCTCTAAAAACGCTTCGGTAGCGCGCTTGGAATCCTTGTAAATATCCAGACGGGCCTTGAGTTTTTCGTTTTGCCGAAAGGCTGGGTTTTTCAGTTTTTGGTGTGCTTCTCCGTGGGCCTTGGATTTTTCCCAATGCTTAATTCGGGCTTCCGCTTCTTTATCCAGGGTCAAGGTCCCCGCATCGGGGCTGAGATCGCTTCCCGCAAGGGTGTTTTTGGGCTGAAACATTTGGGCCAGCTTGCCCAATGCCTCTTCAGAGAGCTTCCCGTTCTGCTGATCCAGTTTGCTACCCAAAATTTTAAGTTGCTGTTCAAACGGTTGGTCTTTAACGTCTTCAAGCATGGCCTTGGCGTTTTCTTCCCCCACCACCTGGCTTAGGGTTTTCAGCATAATTTTAGGCGCTTCGGGGCTATTAAGGTTCAGTTTATCAAATGCGCCCTGTTGGGCTTTCCACATAAACTGGGGATTGTCTGAGTTCAGGCCGCCCAACACTTTTTCAACAAACTTGCTTCTGGCCTCATTCGCATTGTCTGATTCTTTTAACGCCTTCTCATAAAGTTGGTTAAAAGCATCCATGTTCACGGCATTGATATGAGCATCCAGAGCCAGCCCATGCGGATTATAGGCATTGACCCGGTTGCCCAGCAATTTGAGCATGCCCCAGCCGAACCAGCCGGTAATTAACACGTTGCCAATCAGTCCCGAAAACTCTCTTAGAAAGGTTTCCCGGCCATCATCCGGTCCCCGTTTATTGTAGGCCATGGCGGTTCTGGGCAAAATCATGCCAATCCCGTCTGAAGCCATCAGCTCCAGGTGCCGATTGCTATCAATGATGCCAATCAGGCTGGAAAAACTATCCAGCGCCCCTGAAAATTTGGGAGCGGCTTGCTGAACGGTTTTTCTGGGCTGAGTGCAAGGCTTGGGATAATACGATGTTTTGTTTGCTTCCATCACCATCAGTCAGAGGTTGGTTCCATGGGAAAACTATCCGCTTGTATTAAAACCGGGCAAGGAACCGAGTGTTAGTTTGTTAATAAGTGTTACGGGCGGAGGGGCAAGATTCCCTGTGAATTCTCAATTTCGCCCGGTTTGTTGGGGTTTAAAAACAATGCTTTACGTTTCTTAATAAGTTAGCACCAGATCATGTTGACCCCCCTTTATAGAGTCACCTCGGATATTTCAGTATGTGTTTTTAGCAAGTGGATGTGTAATTCTCAACGATGACTCAAACGGTTGGACATCGAGGCCCACAGCCTCCCAATTACGTTTCTCCTTCCGCTCGGCCCAAAGCCGGGAACCGGAAGCCAGAGTCGTACCCAGCTTTGCCTGCCACTGCCGTGAAGTTTGGCGGGGGGGTTAAACAGACTTTGCTGAATGGGTCGGTGGGTACCTTCCAGAATATTACCGAGGTTTTTTTGTGGGGCTTTTTGGCTCAGGATATGGTGGCTATGTGGCTGCCTCGGGTGTGGACATCGCTGCAAGAGGGCAAGAAACCGTATGATCCCATGCAGGACCCCCAGACGAAGGACAAGCCCTTTAACGAGCAGGTGAAGGCTTGGGTAAGTGGCAACTGTAAGGGTTTGAACTGGGTTAACTTTTTTGAAGGCACCAAGCGGGAAATTGCCACGGGTCCCGGTTTATTGGCCGTACCCGCCTTGGCGTTTATGTTGAACCGGGCCATGGCGAATCCGGCCACCGAGTTATCCGCCCCCGCTATTGAAGGGTTGGGCCTGGGCCTGAAAACGCACCTGACAGAGCATTTAAAAGGTAAAACCTATGCCAAGGGCCAGAAAGAAGAATTTATTAAAGACGCCCAAACGTACTTGAAAAAGGTGTTTGCGGATACCGAATTTTCCAAAAAACACGCCGCATCAATTTCCGAGTGGATAGAGAGTGAAGTGAAGTCATCGGTTGAGCATGCCCAAAAGCCGGGTTTGGAGCGGTTGGCCTCGAACGCTAAACACGCTTTTAACCGGGAGAAAGATCCGGCATCTGTAACCGCAAGTCGCCAAAAACTGGATCGCGACATTTGGTGGTTCAACCGCGAGGAGAGAATTAACGAGTATCATTTAGAACATGGCGTGATTCGTGACACCAAGCCCTTGAACAACCGTGGCAAGGCCTGGGTTTCTTATCAGCCGGATGCTTTAGAGAAGGCAAAAAGCAAAGCGGCCAGTTCAAGTGAAGGGGTGGCCAAAGAAGGGTTGGCCGATGCCAAGAAGCTGGTCAGCCAAATCAATTTTGCCCAAGTGCAAAATGATGTGAGCCGTGTGGGCGGGTATCTGAATAAAGTATGGGATAACTTTGAAAAAGCAGGCCATACCAACATTGCGGAAGCCACTGAAAAAACCATGAAAGAGCTGACCCGCAACAAATGGCTGTTTGGCGGTGGGGTTACCGTGCTGACCGCCGCTTATCTGGTTAAGCTGGCCTTTTGGGCGCAAAATCATGGTACTTATCAGGCAACCCGTCTGTTGACGGAAGATGCCGCTAAAAAGAACAATAACGCTGTGTCTGGTCGTACTCCCAATCATCCTTTTTCACCTCAAGCCGGTTTGCCTTTTGGCTCACAACCGGCTTTTTCGCGTTTTGCCAATCAGGTTCCAGTCCGTCCACCGTCCAGTCTCAGCGGAAACGGGCTTATGCAGCCTTTAGCAAGTCAAGCAGCTCAACTGCCTTTCGGCTCTTCAGTTCCTGCGCCCCACCCCTTGTTTCAGGGCAAACGGGCAGAAGGCGGTCAGGCATGACTCAAGTGCGTTTTGGTGGTGGCGAGAATCCCTGGGGATATCAGGCAGCCCGTAATACTTACCAATTGCCCCAAAAAGCAGAAGCTTGGCTGAAGCCCAAGGTGGGGGGAGCGGTTGCGGGTTTTGTCAAAAATCAGCTGACTTCCGATTTTTCAAGTTTCACCAATGTATCGGTGGGCAAGTTTAAAACATTACTGGCAGAACCCCCCAAGTTGCCCTTGCTGTTGCTGTTGTATCCCGGCACGGTGGGGCCCCGTTTGTACCGGGCTTATCAGCGTGGCAAGGAAAATAACGATTACCGGGAAATGGGCGATGTGTTGCGCCGCGATGTGACCGCCATTACCCTGTTTGTGTTTGCGTTGTCGCCGGTGGTGAATGGCATTAGTCGTTTCGTTCAGCAGGTTAAAGGGGTCAATCTGGTGAAGGACGGTGGCGGGGTATTGAGTTATTCTGATTTTCGGAATTACGAGATTGATACACCCAAAGCCTTGTGGCAATTGGTGAAAGAAGGAAATGGCAATGGCTTGAAAAATGCCATTAATGCCTTAAAAGATGACGGGTTGACTGAAAAATACCACGCCCTGAATCCCGCCAAAAAAGCCGATTATGCCAACACCCTGAAAACCCTGAAACGGGAAGTGGCCCAGTTTGTGGATGAATTTAGTCCTGAAAAATACAAATTGCCCGAAAAAGGAACTCCTGCCGAAAAGCAGCTTGCCGAAAAGCTGCCGATTGACAAGGCGAAAACGGTTTATAAATCCTTCGATCAGGCCCAGCAGGACATTGTGGATATTTTGGAGCACTGTGCCAAAAACGGTTGTGAAAATGGCTCTAGAGAAGTACTGGAGATTGCTAAAAATCTTCAGGGGCAAGCAAAAGGCGCCCTTAAGCATTTTGCCAAAGTGCATCGTTTACCCGCGGATATGGTGAGTTTCGCCTTGATGATTGGCGCCATTGGCTGGGCGCCCATGGCCTTTAACGGCTGGTGGAACAAGCGGCAGTATGACAAACAACAAGCTGCTGCCATCTCCAGTGCCACCACCCCAGCTGTTGCGCCGTCTATGCCTTTTCAGCGGTCTTTTCAACCGGTCAACGGTTTTCAGCCTTTAACCGGTTTTTCCGCTCAAAGCCCAGCTATAAACCCTTTTAACCGTAGCGCTTTTTAAAAGGATGATTGCTTGGTGTGCTGAATATGGGCCAGATTACTTTTGGCTTTATCGTGGTTTTTATCCAGGCTTAGTACTTTTTTATACATTTTAATGGCCTTGTTCACTTCTTTTTTGCGCTCCAGCGCCACGGCCAGATTGTAAAAGGCATCGGTATAGTTTGGGTTAATGCGAATGGCGTTGCTGAGCATCTGGATAGATTGAGCCAGTTCGCCCTCCACCCCATGCAAGGTACCCAAGCCAAAATAAGCTTTGGCGTTACCGGGGTCCAGCTCAATCACTTTTTCGTAATGAGACACCGCTTCTTTGATCATGCCTTTTTCATCCTGCAAAACGGCCAGTTCATAGTAGCAGCTGGCATCTTTGGGGTTCATGCTCAAGGCTTGCTCAAAGTGGCTGATGGCCTTGCTGGATTCTTGCGTTTGGCTGAATGCTTTGCCCATATTGAAGTGAATATCGGCATTGCCGCCATCGTAAAGCAGGGCTTCCTGGTAACGCTGAATGGCCCCGGCGGCGTCTCCCATTTCGTAGCGCTTGACGCCTTCATTACAAAGCGCCGCTCCCATCTGGCTTTTGACCGATTGGATATAGTCAGGGTCCGTGTTTGAGTCCTGTTCCTTCAGCACCAGTTTGAAATGCTCAATGGCTTTGCCATATTGATTTTGGTCAAAGTAAGCTTGCCCAATTTTGCCCTGATACTGTGAACGGCCGCTGGGGTTTAGCGCAATCAGGCTTTCAAGTTCTGCAATGGCTTCCGGGTAGTTGCCCAGTTGCATTAAAAAATCGGCTTTCAGGTCCCTGTATTTTAAGGGAGATCGAGAGGTTTCAATTAATTTCTGAATAGCGGGCAAGGCCTGTTGATAGTGGCGGGTTTGCTCCAGTAGTTTAATCTTCAGTTTCAGAGACTCTTCATGGGCAGGATTGATTTTTAATGCGTTAGAGAGCGCCGCATGGGCTTGATCCAGTTGGTGCAGCTGCTGGTAAAGGCGGGCAATTTCATAATGGGCCTCTACCTGGTTGGGGTTCAGGTTCAGGGTGGTTTTAAAGGCGCTCAAGGCGCTTTTGAGATCGTCTTTTTGTACAAATAGCCTGCCGATTTTAAAGTGAACCGAAGGCTCGTCGGGCTTCAGTTTCAGGGCTTCCTTAAAGTGGCGAAGGGCTTCGTTGTATTTATACTGGCTAAGGAGGGTATTGCCCCGGTTCAAGTGATCAATAAAGCTGAGCGATTCTTTGGGGGCCACTTCCGGTTGCCCCGTGGCCACGTCTTTCAGGTGGCTGGAATTGGAGATTAGTGGTTTACCCTTTGCGCTACGAATCACGATGATAAACACAATGCTGGAGACAACCGCTATTAAAACGGCCACTATGGTGGATTGAGAGTTGATTTGCAGCCAGTCCAATGGGATGATCCCGCTAATTTACTTTTTTGACCCTTGCTTTCATTATAAGTTACATTGTTAACACTGGTCCGCAAGCAAGCGCTTATCCGATGAAATACCCCCAACCTTCCGTTTCTAATCCAGATCCTTCCGCTCGTATCTTGATAGTGCGCTTAAGTGCGCACGGCGATGTGATGCACACCCTGCCCCTGTTGGCCAGCATTAAGCGCCATAAGCCCGATGCCTTTATCGGTTGGCTGGTTGAGGCCTCTGCCGCCCCTTTGCTTGAAGATCATCCTTTGATCGATCGCTTGCATGTGGTGGATCGCAAACGCTGGATGAAATTAATCCAAAATCCGGCCCAATGGCTGCTGGTGTGGCGGGAAGTTCAGTCGTTTATCGGTGAGATTCAGGAGGCGGGCTATCATATCAGCTTTGATGTGCAAGGTCTTTTGAAGAGCGCCTTATGGCCGGTGTTATCCAACATTCCCATTCGCTATGGCTTTAAAGCCACCCGGGAGTTTGCGGATTTGCTTTATAACCGGCATTTGCCCCCTATGAGCATTCGGGACGCACATACCCCGGCGGTGCAAAGCTATTTGGGTTTTGCCCGTGCCATTGGTTGCCCGGTGGAACCCCCCGAGTTTGTGTTGTCCCCGGTTCAACCCTTAACGGCCCAAAAAGTAGAGGATTTATTGGCGGGCTTGGCTCACCCGGAGTGGCCCTTAGTGGTGCTGGCCCCGTTTACCCGCTGGCCCAGCAAGCATTGGCCTTTGAATTACTGGCAAACCCTAGTGCCGGAATTACTGAAGCTGAAGGTGCGGGTGCTGATGCTGGGCGCTCCTTCCAATCGGGCTGATGCCGATGAGATGGTGGCCAATGCCAACCCGGATCGCTTGGCCAATTGGGTGGGGCAAACCGATTGGCCCGACTTGTACGCGTTGTTCCCCCGCACTTGCCTGCTGATTGGGCTGGATAGCGCCCCGCTGCATGTGGCGGACGCAGTGAACGGACCCACTATTATTGGCCTTTATGGCCCCACTGCCCCCGGCAGAACCGGCCCCGTTGGCGTAGATCATACGGTGCTTTCCACGGCGCTTTCTTGTCAGCCTTGCTTTGAGCGTCACTGTCCCATTCAAACCCATGCCTGCATGACCCAGTTGACCCCCGAGATTATTTTGGGCGTGGTGAAGCAAACCTTAACCGCTCAAGGGTTTTCGGTATGAAGCGGCGCTTGTTGGTTATTCGCTTTGGGGCGTTGGGCGATTTGATTCATGCTTCCCCCTCTCTAGAGGCGGTTAAGCTTGCCTACCCGGATATGGAGGTTCACTTGCTTACCAGTTCCGGTTATACGGCTTTGGCAGGTCTGTTGCCGGGGGTGGATCAGGTGTGGACCTGGGAAAAAAAGCAGGGCTGGCTGGCCTTGTTTAAGCTGGCTTGGCGCTGGCGACAGATTGGCATTACGGATGTGGTCAATCTGCATCCCTCCTTCAAGTCTTTGCTAATCACCGGGCTGTTATGGCCGGTGAATGCGGCGGTATATCGCAAGCAAAAGCTGGCCACCAAAGGGGCAGCCCAAAGAATTCAGGCCCGTCGTCATGCGGCGCAGGACTTTTTTCAGCCTTTTCAAAAGGTATTGGGCCTATCGGTTCCTCAATCGCTGTTGCCTGTCTTGAAGAAAACCGTTTTGGATTCAGGGGATGGCCCGGTAAAGCCTGAGGGGGAGCGCTGGGTGGCCATCATTCCCGGCGTAGGGGCCAAGCGATCTAACCGGGCCTGGTTGCCAGCCTATTATGTAGCGTTGATGCAAGCTTTGCTTACTGAGCAACCCACCCTAAAACTTTTATTGATTGGCGGCCCCGATGAATCCGTGTTGGCGGAGCAACTTGGTGCCGCCTTGGGTACCGGCGCAGATCGGGTTGAAAACCACTGCGGCCAGCATGATATTTCGGGTACGGCGGCCTTGCTTGCCCAGTGTGACTTGGTGGTGGGGGGTGATACTGGCCCCATGCATCTGGCGGCTGCGGTGGGGATTTCCGTGTTGGGTATTTACGGGCCAACGGCTTTGGCCCGTACCGGCCCCCTGGCGCATGGCCCGGCTGTTTTGCTAACGCCGCCCGATGCTTTGGCCTGCTGGCCTTGTGAGTTGCCGGAATGCCCCTACACGGGCGAGGCGCACTTGGCCTGCATGAAGCAAATCAGTGTGCCAACGGTGACAGAAGCGGCCTTGGCGCTACTGCCAACTTAAAAGCCCCTCGTGAGAACGAGAGGCTTTTAAAACTGTGAGGTTGTGTTTAAAAAAACTAGGCCACGGCTGCTTTGTTGAGTGCTACGGCAATTTTGGATTTGTAGCGGGCAGCGGTGTTCTTGTGCATAATGCCTTTTAATACGGCACGATCCATCAAGCTGTAAGCTTGTTTCAAGCCTTCTTCACGGGCGGTGGATTCGCCGTTCAACGCTTTTTTCAAAGCGGTTTTAATGGCGGATTTCAAAGCAATGTTACGCTGGCGGTTGCGTTCTGCAACATCAACACGTTTCTTGGCGGATTTAATTCTAGGCAAGATGTAATACCTTCTTACGGTTGAGGGGACACACTAAATATGGGTTCGATAAAAATCGATAAATCTATTGAGTTCAACTTATAGCACCAACACAAAACCCGATCAACATGAGAGACGGTCCGGGGCGCTGAAGTGGATTTCTCCGTGGATTCGGATACCATTCTACAACAACCCCGGTGGGTCACCCACCCTTTGACCAATACACACGGGCATTTCCGTAGACCACTGGATGGATGCCCCTCCCGGCGTAATTCGGTATGCTGTTGCTGCAACAAGGTGGAAGAAAGCCCCGATTGGTTTTAAAGCGTATGGATATGAGCGTGGATAACCGTCAAGCCGGAGTTTCCGGTAGTCAATCCCCGTCAGCCTCAGGCTCGATGGGGTCTGTGCAATGGCAAGGCATGGTGCAAACTTGCGCGCTGGTAACCGCCAGCCTGTCTGAAGTACTGTCCCAGTTCTGGGGGGTACCTATGAAGGTGGTGTTTTTGGGCATTAGCGATAAAGCGCACTACTTTTGGCGCATGGATGACTTTCATGTGTCTCAGTTACAGCTGGAAAAAATGACTGATTCGGCCAAAACGCCGGCCATGGCTTTGCTGCGCTTGTCCGAATCGTTATGCGCCACCTTGCTCACTCGGGTTTTAGGACCAAGGCCCACCAGCCAGTCCGACTTTAGCTTTCGGCAACTAAGCCCCTTGGAAGCCACTATTTTGAATGAATTCAGCCGGGATTTGCTGGGTACTTTTAAAAAGGAGCTGGTTCAAAAGGAATGGGTTAAAAAGCCTGCCCCCAAAAGCAAAAACCAATTATTGCAACTGGTGTGGGTGGTGGCCTTGGAAGAACCTGCCCTGAACTTGGAATCCATTATGGATCCGGCCGAGGCCATTCGATTTTTAGAGGGGTTGGAGGTGGGGAAAATTGTGTTGAGCCTGCCTGCAAACGCCTTGCAGTGTACCGTGGGGTCAGAAGCCGAGTCTCAATGGCCTGCGGTTCCCGATGAATTCTTTTTTCATATACAAGCGCCCGCTCGCATTTATTTGGGCGGCACTCGAGTGGCGCTGGCTGATTTGGATCATTTGGAGCCGGAAGATATCATTGTGCTGGATGACAGCCATATTTCCACGATGGCTTTAATTGCCCCGGATTCGGGCGAGCATTTTCCGTTTACCGTGGAAATCCGAGACCCCGAGGCCATTACCCTTCCCTACCAACAGGAGTTTGACGAGATGGATACCCCCAGTCCGGGCGGCTTGGCCCGTCAAAAATTATGGGATAACCTGATGATTGATGTGGGCGCAGAATTTGAGCCGATTAAGCTGCCCCTCAAGCAAATCAAGCAAATGAGCGAGGGCTTGGTCATTGAAATGGGCGACCTGGTGCATAACCGGGTTAGCTTGCATATAGAGGGCAAGACCCTGGCTTATGGCGAGTTGATTATTGTGGGCGATAAGTTTGGGGTGCGTGTCAGTCAGGTTATTCCCGAAGAGGGCGAGCCTGCTGAATTGGGAACGATGGCGTTGCTGTCTTCGCAGGCCCGCCCTAGTCAGCCGGTTAATGTGGTCCCGCCAGCGGCTGAAAACCCTCCCGCTCAGGAAATGGCCCCTGCTGAGGAGGAAATGAGTCTGGATAACTTCCTGAACGAGGACTTCGACGAAACCGGAGAAGGCGGCGAGGAAGAGGACTGGTAATGGTGAAATCAGTTTCAAGCAGAGGAATGGTTTTATGTTAAATCACACGGGTGCTTTATGGCATTATCTGGGTAGCTTTGTTTTGTACACCCTGGGGGCGGTGGCCTTGATTTACGGGGCTTACTGGTATGCCCGGCGCTCTTCTGGCGGGTTTTTATCCGGTGCCGCCAAAAATAACAATTCCCAGCGCCCGGTTTTGGAAATTGAATCTATCCTGCCGCTGGAGCCCCGGAAAAATTTGTATGTGGTTCGGGCCGGGCATGAACGCTTTTTGCTTGCTGCCTCTGGTGATGACACCACCCTGTTGTCCCAGCTGGAGCCGGAGTTTAGCGAGCCGCCCGAAATGTCTGAAATTCCGGTGGTTCAGGAAACACCCCGTTTAGAGCCTTGGTACGCCTTGCAGCAGCCCACGCACGTTCATTCAGGGCGAAAGCCGGACACCTTTGGCGCTCGCTTTGTCAAAAGTGTGCAATGGCTGGTGTCATCTCGCATGAGGTAGGCAGGTGAACACGCCTTCCTGTTGAAACAGGCGCACCGCTCAATTTGAAAGAAAGGAAAGACTTGCCGTGGATCTGATGTTCGGGAAGCTGGATCCGGCCCTCCAGCTAATCATCCTGATGGCCTCGCTGTCGCTGATTCCATTTGCCGTGGTCAGCATGACCAGTTTTTTGCGTTATATGATTGTTTTATCAATATTAAAGACAGCACTGGGAACCCAGCAAGTGCCGCCCTCCATTGTGTTGGTGGGCATGTCGCTGGTGTTAACCATGTACACCATGTCGCCCGTATTCGGCGATATCTACAGCAAAATTGAACCGGTGATGAAAAAAAATGGGTCGGTGGTTCAACTGATGGTCACTGGCTCGGAGCCACTCAAAAATTTTATGATGCGCCAGACCCGCCAATCCGATGTGGCCTTTTTCCTGCAACTGTCTCGAAGTAAACCGCCGGAATCGGCCAAGGATTTGACCTTATGGGAGGTGGCCCCCGCCTTTATGATTAGTGAGTTGCGCACCGCCTTTGAAATCGGGTTCATTATCTTCATTCCCTTCATTGTGATCGATCTGGTGGTGGCCAACATTTTGCTGGCGCTGGGGATGATGATGTTATCGCCCACCATTATTTCCCTGCCCTTTAAAATCCTGATTTTTGTGGCGGTGGATGGCTGGAGCCTGATTGTGAACGGGCTGGTACAAAGCTTTAACTAGGGCCACGGGCTTGCCCAACAAGTGAGGACGGTTTTGGATGGACATATTGCTGGAACATTTGGGGCGTGGCTTGATGCTGAGCCTGCTGATGTCGTTGCCGTGCGTACTGACGGCTGCCGCCATTGGGCTGGTGGTGGGAATTTTACAGGCGGTCACCCAGGTTCAGGAACAAACCATTGCCGCCGCTCCCAAAATTGTGGGTGTGTTTGCCGTGCTGTTGCTGGGCGGTGGGTTGATGATGAATCTGATGTCCGATTACGTGCGAGAAGCCATGCAAATTGCGTTTAACGATGTGCCTGAGGATGGCATTTTCATTATGCCCAGTTCCCGTCATCAAACGGCCAGTCAGGCTCGGGCCAAAAAGTTTTTTGATCTTCAGGCTCGGGAAGGTATGAAGAGCGACAAGTTTCGGGAATATGCCGCCCAATGGGAAATTCCAACCAGTGAAGGGGCGGCTGGGGCCAGCTTGAAAGTGCGCCAAGGCCGCAATAAAGATGGCGCCCTGAGCATTCCCGAAAAAATGACTCTGCAAAACGACAAGAATCGCTAGGATTTACCGGATGCACTTTGATCCCGCAATGGAATCCTTTGCCCTGATGTACAAGCAATTGGGGCCTGTGGCCGATGGCGTTCTGCTCATGTTTTTTCGCATGCTGGCCTTTGCCACCACCGGGCCTATTTTTAATCGTAAAAATATACCCATTCTTATTAAAATCAGTGCGGCGGTGTTTTTCACCGGGGCGCTGGCCTGGATGGTGCCGCCCGATCCGATCGGCCCCTTGTCGCCTGCGGGACAATACCCGCCTTACCTCATTCAGTTGTTATTGAATATTGTGGTGGGCGCTTTGCTGGGCTTTATCGCCGATATGATTTTACAGGCCGCCTATGCCGCCGGAAACATTATGAACAACCAGATTGGCTTATCTTCGGCCATGATTATGGACCCCTCCAGCGGCAAACAGGCCATGTTGCTGGAAACCCTGTTTAACAACATTACCATTTTGCTGTTTATTGATTTAGGTGGGGTGCATTGGATGTTAAGCGCCCTGAAGCGCAGTTTTGACGTGTTTCCGCTCTATGCCATGCAGCAACCGCTGGTACAAACCATTAGTCTGGATTACCTGATTCTGGTTTCGGGCAATATTTTGCTCATTGGGGTGCAACTGGTTTCGCCGGTCATGGTAGTGACCATGGCGGTGGATTTAATGCTGGGCATCATGAACCGAACCGCCCAGCAAATGCCTGTATTCCAGCTCAGTTTCGCCTTAAAGCCTTCTATTGGCATTGCGGTTATGATTATGACCCTAACCACGTTTTTACAGGCCTTGAGCAACTACCTGAACGAATATGCCAAAATCTTTTAAGCAGTATTCAGTGGCATTCAATAAAAGCCGATACAAACAACATCCATACGCACTGAAATGAAACGGGAATGAAATCGAGGTAAACCGCTGGGCGGCGGAACATGAGGGAACGGCAGGCATGGCTTCCAGTACCAATGAATCAACCCCCTATTTGGCCGGTGGCCTAAAATTTAACCGGCTGTTTACCCAACCTGGCTTGCATCCATTTGAAGCGGTCCCTTTTGAGCATCGCAAATCCTGCATTACCGACCCGGATGGTTCCGTGATTTTTGAAATGGCGGATGTCGAGGTGCCTGCCGCCTGGTCTCAATTGGCCACCGATATTATGACCTCCAAGTATTTCCGTAAATCGGGTGTGCCTGAAACGGGTTCCGAAAAAAGCGTGAAGCAGGTTATTTCTCGTATTACCCGCACCATTCGAACCCAGGGTCAAGCGCTGGCCTTGTTTGCCACCGCTGAAGACGCTGAAACCTTTGAAATGGAGCTGGCCCATTTGTTGCTGAACCAGATGGGGGCTTTTAACTCTCCGGTTTGGTTTAATTGCGGGCTTTGGCATGACTATGGTATTGAGGGCAGCGGTGGTCACTGGTTCTGGAGTGCGGAAACCCGCCAAATTGAGCAGGTCCGCACGGCCTATGAACATCCCCAATGTTCGGCCTGCTTTATTCAATCGGTAGATGATGACTTGATGGGCCTGTTTGAGTTGATGAAAACCGAGGCCCGCCTGTTCAAATACGGCTCTGGCACCGGCACCAACTTTTCCCGCATTCGGGGCCGACAAGAAAAGCTATCAGGCGGCGGCTACTCCTCAGGACTCATGTCCTTTCTGGAGGTGCTGGATCGGGGGGCGGGGGCTACCAAGTCTGGTGGAACCACCCGCCGGGCGGCCAAAATGGTGTGTCTGGATATGGATCACCCCGAAATTGTGGCGTTTATCCACTGGAAGCATCAGGAGGAACGCAAGGTTCAGGCCCTGATTCAGGCTGGATACTCCAGTGATTTTAACGGAGAAGCCTACCATACGGTTTCCGGGCAAAATTCCAATAATTCGGTTCGCCTGAGTGAGCGCTTTATGCAGGCTTATCTGCATGATCAACCCTGGCAAACCACCTATCGCACCACGGGAGAGGTTTGCGACACTTTTCAGGCTCGGGCTTTAATGCGCCAAATTGCCGAATGCGCCTGGGCTTGCGCGGATCCCGGCGTTCAGTTTGATGATGTGATTAACGCATGGCACACCTGCCCGCACAGTGGGCCCATTCGTGGCTCCAATCCTTGCTCGGAATTTCATTTTCTGGATGACACGGCCTGTAATCTGGCCTCCCTCAACCTGTTAAAGTTTCGGGATGCGACTGGCCACTTGGATACTACAGCGTTTCGCCAAGCTTGCCGTATTTTTTTCACGGCTCAGGAAATTTTAGTGGGTTTGGCCTCCTATCCCACCGAACGCATTGCTGAAAACAGCCACGCCTTTCGCCCCTTGGGTTTGGGTTATGCCAATCTGGGCGCTTTGTTAATGGTCAATGGCATTCCTTACGATAGCCCCCAAAGTTACGCCCTAACCGGGGCTATTACCGCCTTGATGACCGGTGAGGCCTACCGCACATCTGCGGAGTTGGCTGCCCGTTTAGGCCCTTTTGCCGGGTTTGAGGCCAACCGTTCTCCCATGCTGGCAGTTTTGACTAAGCATCAACAGGCGGTCAGCGTTTTGGCCAATCAGCCCTGCGGGTTTGAAGCGCTGGTGGCGGAGGCTCAGCAGGTGTGGGCCGAGGCATTGGCTCTGGGGATGCAATATGGGTATCGAAACGCTCAGGCCACCGTGTTAGCCCCTACCGGTACCATTGGCTTGCTGATGGATTGTGACACCACCGGCATTGAGCCGGATTTTGCGCTCATTAAGTGGAAAAAACTGGCCGGGGGCGGTTATTTTAAAATCGTCAATCAGTGTGTGCCTTTGGCCTTGAAAACCTTGGGCTACCCTCCAGCCGAGATAGAAGCCATACTGCAACACATTGACCGCACCAGCACCGTGGAAGGCGCCCCTTGCCTTCAGGCGGATCATTACCCGGTGTTCGATTGCGCCAGCCCTTCGGGTGAGGGAAAACGCTATATTGAACCTTTCGCCCATGTCCGCATGATGGCGGCGGCTCAGCCCTTCTTGTCTGGGGCTATTTCCAAAACCGTAAACTTGCCGCATACCGCCACGGTCGAAGAGATTGAGGCCATTTATGTAGACGCCTGGCAGCGAGGGCTAAAAGGCATCGCTTTGTACCGGGATGGCTCCAAGTTTTCCCAGCCCTTAAGCGGCACTCAGCAACCGGCTGATGAAGTCCAAAGCAGCCCACCGCTTAGCGATGACCTGTTGGTGAAGGTTTCGATGGGGGCACAAACCCTGCAATTAACCAGCAAAGCGTTTTCAAATCACGCCTTGGCGGCAATTGAGGTGGACGGCACGTTTAACGATGAAATCACCCTGCCGTTGCTGCAATGTCTGGCGTTCTCCATGTCGGTGGCCTTACAGGCCGGCGTACCGCTGGAAACCTTTTTAAATGCCTTTGCCTTTACCAGCTTTGGGCCTGCCGGGTTGAGCGATCACCCCCATATCCGGCATTGCACCTCTGTGGTTGATTTGATGATTCGCATTTTGGGGCTGGAATACCTAGGGCGAACGGATCTGGCCCAGATAGCTCCCACCGGTGAAGCCGCTGAGCGCATTCAACAGCGGCTTCAGGCTCAACAAGCGGAAACCATGGATGACCCCAAAGGTGTCGCATCCGGCGCCAAGGGTGCTTTTCGGGATGCTCGCGCCAACCAGTTGATGCACCTGATGGGAGATGCCCCGCCCTGTAGCCAATGCGGCAGCCTTACTTTGCGAGATGGGGCCTGTTATCGTTGCGATAACTGCGGCCATTCGCAAGGATGCTCCTGATGAGGCCCAACAACCCCAACGGATTGCTTGGTATTACCCGTTATTGCGGCGGTTAGGCACGTTTGCGCCTACCCGATGCGTCGGTACGCTGGGCAGTGAGTTTTTCAATTTAACAGCTTGTTCCAGATCCACTTCATCTTTAATTTGATTGAACAACGCAGTGGCTTGCTGGTTTTCATTGGCTCTGCGAGCTTTTATACTTGCTCTGGCTTGTGCGATTCGTTCTTGAACCTGTTGTTGTTCCGCTTTATGCGCTTCACGCGCTTTTGAGCTAACGGCCCGTTTCACGGCACCGCTTACATTGGAGAAATTAACGCCCATAATGGACACTCCTTTTTAAAAGCTTGTTTAAAATCCTGAATCGTAATGATGATGAACAATTGCATGAAAACGATCCATTCTGCTTTGGTGCGGGCCATTTTGACAAAAAGCCCCGCCATTGCTGGCAGGGCTTTTTATAGTTTAGCGTAATGCGTTTTTTTAAATAACGAATTCCGCTGCCGCCTTGGCCAGATCGGTGTTGGCGATCATGGTCTTGGGGTCGTAGTAGGGCAGTTGTACCGGGGTGAATTCGTTTAGCAGGGGAATGTTCTTTTGCAGGATATCCTGGAAAGTAGGACGTTCCACCTGATAGTAAACACCCAACGCAACCCGATCTTCAACACGGTGAGCCCGTTCGAAGCACTGGGCCTGCTTTTCGTTGATTTCGTGAATGTCGTTGCCGTTTTTCACCTTGCCGTCGTAACCATCATTTTCCAGATAGTACACACGAGGCATCTGGCTGCCGCCCACATCCACCATTTCAGCGAAGTAATCCTTCGTGTGCAGGTTGTTGTAGGTGGGGCAAGGTTGTAGTACATCAATCAACGCCATGCCTTTGTGCTGCACAGCCTTCATGATGGTTTCTTTCAGGTGCTTGGCGTCAAAGGCGTAACTTCTGGCAATAAAGGTATAGCCGCAAGCCAAGGCCAGGGTGACCGGGTTGATCGCCGTGGTGGGGTTGGGCAGGGCCAGAGATTTCGGTTGAGCGCCCTGAGCCAGGGTAGGGGAAGCTTGCCCTTTGGTCAAACCATAGACTTCGTTGTTGAATACGATGTAGGTCATGTCCATGTTCCGACGTCCGGCGTGAACAAAGTGGCCTACGCCAATACCGTAGCCGTCGCCATCACCACCGGCGGCAATGATGTTCAGGTTGGGGTTGGCCAGCTTGGCGCCCTGGGCGAAAGCCAGAGAGCGACCATGCAAGGTGTGCATCCCGTAGGTATGAATGTAGTGAGGGACTTTACCGGAGCAACCCACACCGGACACGATGAAGGTTTCCCAGGGCTTCATTCCCAGACCAGCGATGGCTTGCTGAATGGAGTTGGTGATCCCGAAGTCGCCACAACCGGGGCACCATTCGGAATGGACGTCGCTTTTGAGCTGAGCGCCTTTTAGTGGCGTTTTCAAGGGGGTGGGACTAGAGACCATAGGACAAGACCACCTTTCTGGACTGTTTCTCGTTAATTTCTTGAATGGCGGCAACCAGTTCGGTTTCAGAGATCGGACGACCGCTCCACTTCAGCACTTCGTGCTCAATCTGGATGCCGGTACGCATAGTGATCAACTGGGTGATTTGGCCGCCGAAGCTGCTTTCAACCACCACGGCCCGTTTAACGTTGGCCATGGCTTTTTTGAAGGCTTCAACCGGGAATGGGCTTAACAGGCGAATCTGAATGAAGTTAACATCCAGATTGTGCTTTTCTTTCAGCTCCTTAATGCTGTCCAGAACCACGCCCTTGGTAGAACCCCAGCTAACAATGGTTATTGGCGGGTTGCTGGCGCCACTGGGATTGTGAACCATCAGTTGGTCTTCTGGCAGAATTTCTTTCAGGGCCAGATCCAGCTTTTTCATCCGTTTTTCCTGCATGGGAATCCGGATGATTGGATCTTCGGTAATGTGGCCGTATTCGCAGTGCTCATCGCCCGTCATCCAGTAGATATGACCGGGCATACCGGGCAAGGCACGAGGAGAAATGCCGTCTTCTGTGATTTTGAAACGGGGGAATTTGGCCAAGGCCGCTTCCACGTTGTTTTCATCGAAGGTGGCATCTTTGCCTGCCATCAGGCCCAAGTCAACTTTCATGTTGCTGTCGTCGAACTTGGGGAAGCACACGGTGTTGTTGGCCAGCAACTTGTCACTGATAAAAGTAACCGGGGTCTGGTAACGATCCGCGTAGTTGAAGGCTTTGAAGGTGTCAAAGAACTGCTCTTTGGCATCTCCGGGGCAAACCACAATTTTGGGGTACTCGCCGTGACCGCTGAAGAGGCAGGCCAGCATGTCGGTCTGCTCGTGACGGGTGGGCAATCCGGTAGAGGGGCCGCCCCGCATGTAGTTGAACATAACCACAGGCACTTCGTTGATGCCCGCCCAGCCCAGGCCTTCAGCCATCAAATCCATCCCGGGGCCAGAAGTTGAAGTGGAAGCGCGAACACCAGTGGTACCACCACCAATGGCCATGTTAATGGCAGCGATTTCGTCTTCGCACTGAACCACCGGCAGGCCGTATTCAGACAGATCTTCCAGGTAAATGCACTCATCCACCGCCGGGGTGATGGAGTAATAGGTTTGCAGACGGCAACCCGCCTTCAGTTTAGCCAGGCCGGTTGCGGTGGCTGCGTTCAGGATGTAGCGGGAGCCTTTGGCGGGTGGGTTGGCCGGTTTTTCCAGAACGTAGTTGAATTTTTCGGTATCCGGGTTGTTTTTCATGACTTCATAAGCCTTGGTGGCCGCTTGCATGTTCAGCGCTACCAGCTTGGCTTTGCTGCCGGTGAAAATACCAGTCAGCGCCTCTTCAATGGCGCCGATTTCAACCTGGCACAGGGCCATGGAGGCGGCAACGGCAACGGTGTTTTTGATAATCGCCAAGCTGGTAGGCGTTTTGCCAGTGGCCTGGGCAATTTCTTCTAAAATCTGCTCAAAAGGAATAGGGAACAGCAACACGCCCGGTTTCAAGTCCAGTTTGGTCGGATCGGTTACTTTGGGATCGTAGATGAAGGCGCCATTGTCCACCACTTCAAAGGCATGAAGTTCTGCGGTGGAGTTTTCAAAGGTGGCCAGCAAGTGAACGGGGTCGGTGTGAGAGTATACCGGCTCGTTTTTAACCCGAACCTGGAAGTAACTATGTTCACCTTTGATGTTGGAGTGGTATTCGCGGCGACCGTAAATCCAGTAGCCAGCGGCTGCGGCTGCGCGGCCAAACAAGGTGGCGGAGGAATCAACCCCGGTTCCTTGTGGGCCGCCGATCATCCAGCATAAATCATGCGTGCGGTTCATCTTTTTGTTGCTCTTTCTTTGTCTTGACTATTTCCTGAGGGTTTGGGCGCCGACTCCCCCTAGATAGGCACTATTGAGGGCGCAGCGCCAAACTGGACTTTGCCGAGGTCTTGGAATCGTTAAAGTCAGCGGAAGCTAGGCATACCGGTTCCAAAGTCTGCACATTCTAACAGAAACCAAAACCATCGTTAAGCTTTTTCACGCTCGAGTTTCGTTTTTCAGCCAATCCGTAAAAAATCACGGTTTGAACGCCCATTTCGTGAATTTCTCACCACCCTCTACTCTCTCGCTGTAGAATTGGTTTAATTTCCGGCTTTGTCCATTATAAATCCCAAAGATCAGTTGAGAGTTACACCCGTTAATTAATTATAGTTTTTACCTTTATAATCTCTTAAGTAAGCAGACCAGAAAAATCTAGCGTTTACTTACCTTGATGAGAAATTTACAGTGTGTCCACGCAAAATAAAAAGCTTTTGAGCAAAGCCTAATAGCTTTAGTCGACTCGATCCAGCGACCTTCACAGTATCAAATAATTATTCTGGTGTTTTTGAACGAGTATACTCTGTGAGGGTTGTCTGGGTAATAACAGTTGTTATTGATTAATGGCTTCAATGAGTTCAGGAAACAAAGAGAGTAAAAAATGACGCGCTTCTTTGGAGCGTTTGAGAAGAGCTATCACTTTATTCTGATAGTGTTCCACCTTGGAGAATCCAAGTGTGCTGGCTATAATGTTTGGTGCTCCAGTTGCTTTAACAGGATATCTTTTAATAAGCTCTTCCCAATTTTTATTGCCAATAATTGTTTTGAAAGCACCCTCTTCTTCGGCAAAGAGCTCGGGGACATTAATCGAAAATTCTATCTTTTTTTCTTTTGACAGTGTGGCTTTGTTAGGGATCTGCTTCAAAATTTGTTCTTTTGTTTTCTTTTCGACGATGTTTTGAATTAGTGTGTCTTTACTATGTATAGCCTTTTCCAGGGCTTTACTCTCTGCTAGTGATGCTATTTCTGAAGCTGGTTTTTTTAGTGTCTCTGATTGCTCTTGAGCAATATAATCAATAATTCCAGGGTGAAAATAAACAGACTCAATTGAATATAAAGGTAAAGGAAATAATCCCTTGGCTTTTAGTTTTTCTATGTCTGCAATAGTACGTCCATCATGATCAATTATTCCCCAAGCCTTTACCCAATGATTGGCTTGGGTACTTCTAATGCCTTGGATAGCTTGTTGGACTTCGTTGCAGCTGTTTTTGGGAATAATTGTACACTCTAGAAAGAGGATCGAATATAAAGGCTGGTCAAGGCTGGAAGTATTTCCTTCAATAAAGAGTATTTTTTCTCGGGAGCCCAAAATATCGGCTCTAATATCTTCAGGGACTTCTGTATGAGGTTCGATAAGCGCAGCAGTCCAGTTTGATTGTTGGGATTCTGCGAATTGGTAACTCCTTAATGCTATGGTTGTAGAGCCTGGGGAGCTGAGAGGTAAATTAATATCATGAGTCGAAATGATAAAAGAGCAATCAGGTCGTTGAGAAATTAGCTCCTTCATTAAGGGTAAGTTAATGGATTTATGGAGGTGTCGTTCGGGTTCGTCAATAAAAATGATAGAACCCTCCCTTGCAACTAAAACTTCTGCACATAGCAAAAGCGCACTTCTTTCCCCATCGGAGAGTTTAGCAATATTATAGGGCGCACCATCTTTTCTATGTGCCTGTATTGTTTCATTATCTACAGCTTCGAGAGATATAGTAAGGCCAGCAGATTTTAGGATATTCGAGATTAAGACGGTAGGCGACAGTTGTTTTTTTAGCAGTTCAGTTTTCCCTGTGTCATTTGACTGAACCGCATTTGAGATAGAGAAAGCATAGTGTGATTCTAATTTCAAAAGATTGTGGATTGCTATTTTGGGCCTCTCGGCTGAGATATAATCAAAATGTCTGGTTTCATCTGATTGAAGATAATATTTCATTTCATGAGAACGGCTTGATGCAGTTGCAGGGTTAAGATCAGAGTTTTCTTTAAAAATTTGCTGCCTATGTCCAAGTAAAAACTTAAACTTGTCGCCTTCCCTCTCATCTTCTGGAAGTTGACGAAAAAACTCAAACAGCAAACTTGACTTCCCAGTTCCGTTTGCTCCAAGCAGAAACAAGGTTTGACCTGGAGGTAAACTTATTTCCAAGGGCTCAGCACTAATATGGTTGGGTTGGGGGATTTTAAATAAAATAGGGGGATTTTTCATTGTTTATAAAACGGTAAGATTCCATGATGGGCAAAATTGATATGTATTGATATGGGGTGTCCCATCAGTGTCCCACAATCTATTTCCGTCTCACTCGGTAAAGCTCTGAAACCTTTGGGAGAGAATGGTGGATCTTTCTGGACGAGTTTCGAACCTATTTGATTGAAGAGCAAGAAATGATTGGTATCCTTTTTAAATCAAAAGCTTAGACTCGAAAGTCTTTATTAAACGCATGAATTTTATGGGCTCCACTCATTCAAAGCCGGTGATTCAACATCTCTCTTTATGTGCCTTATATCAGTTATGTTTTTGGACAATGCGGGTTACGGTCTCATTGTTGATAATTGGAGTTACTCAGATTATGTAGACAATCTGTCAAGTATCTCAAGAGCAATACTTTCCTGGCTCTCTGCTAAATTGTTCAATATTTTTATAAAGGCCTGATAAGCATTCGGGTCTTTTTTTATTATTTGGAAATGACTATTAAAACAATGGGCTATAAGTGAAGTTACATTTGGGCGCAAATATTTATCGGAAAACCCATGACTATCACCTCTGAAGTTCCATAACCAAATAAGAGAGTCGTTTATTAGCTCAAAGGCGTAAGGTTTCTGTAGAAAGGAACAAAACTCTTGCACAGAGGTATCATAGACAAGAAAATCTTTAGCCCATCTTTCATAGTAAGGTTTCATGTTGGCTATCAGTGCAGGATCAAACTCTTGTAGATAGAGTGATGAGTCTATGCCTAAAAAGTAGGCCCAGCAGTGGCAAAAATCAGACTTATGCCACTGTTGCTTTTGCCAAATAGGTGAGGAAAAACCAAACTCGATTATTTTTTGCCAGATGGTAGAAAAATTCTTCTTGTCTGCAATAGCACTAGGATAGTTGAGGAAGAACTCCCGCAAAAAATGCTCAATCCAATACTTCCTGCATGAGCCTAATTCAAGAATTGGTTTCCAGAAAGTTTCCGCTGTATTTGAGTCTAACTCATAGAGTATGCGAGCGCATCGAGTAAGGATCCAATTATCAGTTTCATATGGGGTGCGTATCTTATTATAGTTGTCGTCCTCTTCCTCAGGGAGGGCTCCTAGTATACATCTTAAGGCTTGAGACCAAAATACAATCCAGTTTTCTCTTTCTGTGGGGGTAACGGCTTCACGCAAGGATGGTAGCCAAGAGAATGCGGCTTGAATCATTACCATATCTATGCCGGGATTACGTAGTAGAGGAATCTCCTGTTCTGATGTGGGTGGTTCATCAGTGTACGTAAAGGTGCTTTCGTCTTGCCTTTGGGCTTCTACTGGTAGATAAGACTGCGCAAACCTATCATGTAAATTCTGGATGAAATTATGCCAATTGGCAGGTAGAATAGGGGGAACTTTATCTTCGATAAATAACAACATTTCTTGCCTTATGGCAGAGTTGAAGTCAAAGCTTACTTGATTAAAGTTTCGAAGTATTGAGTATCGCCATTTAAGAACGGAGGCAATAAAGATAAAATTTTGAAGCTTGGTAAAGTCATCGCCCAAAGTTTTTCTATGTTTGGAAAGTGTGTAAAATACCTCTTTAGTTATTTGAGCCCTATGTAAACTAGCAAAGTAAGCGATAGCTGTTCCTATATCCGGTGATTTGTCTTCTATCCAAAGAGTAGCAAATGCCTGACAGGCAAAATTATCCCATCCAAGCGTATACGTACTGAATAATAATCCAATATTATCTTCTGGAGGTGTTGTTAGAATGTCTTTTAGATATTCTATGCACCATTCTTTTTTATCAGGTTCTGAGTCTATCCACTCTTTACATTCAGGGTTTATAAATAAGACTGCAATACCCGCACATATTGAGGTTTCCTTATTGAAAGGTGAGTCTGAGTCTAGCGTTTCATCTTCAAGAGAATTGATGAGCTGGATATTTTGCCAAATAGCTTCAGGTTCCGGTGCTGGAGCTTCACCCTTAATAATTTTTTCACCCTGCAAGGGAAAAAAGATTAAAGTTTGTTTGATTCGTATAGGCTCTAATGCAGATTCTCGTTCCTCAACGAATGATGTAGTGACCGGGTCCTTAATTTAGATCCACTTTGAATTAGAGATTTTTGGATTTTATCACGACCAGTTCTTTGGGTTACAAAAAAAACTTCGTCGTAAAAAAATCAGAAGAAACGGCTGTAAAAAACCGGTTGGAAAGCCGCTA
>NZ_JBGSRV010000023.1:0-2256 GCF_041737375.1 Vampirovibrio sp. | reverse complement strand
CTCCGGGGGCGGCCAGTTCTTTGTTTTGGAATGACTGGCTCAATCAGTTCCCATTGCTCGTCACTCAAGGGTCTCCAAGGCATACGCTATCCTCTTCCAAACCCTGAAATTCTAACCCAAAGTTACCGTATTGGCTCTAGGCTTCCAATTGGGTGCGCTCTTCTGGTCGAACAATACAAGATTTAAAGTCATAACTGTCTGCTCTTCCCAATAAAATATCAAAAAAGCTTTCTAATGAACTTTGGATGGCATAAAATTCAGATCTACAAAGCTGAATCGACTTTTATCGAAGTCAATCAAAGTATTATTGGGATGATTGAAATCTAAATGTATATTGGCATCCTGTAATGTTTCCCAATCTTTTATAGCCTGTGTATATGCGGACTGATCCATCTGATAAATCTTATCTATCTATTTTAAATAAGCATCTGTAAACCTTTCATAGTTTTCATAAAAATCTTGTTGAACTGATTGAGACCCACGGCCGGTACCGTTCAAAATTAGAGTTTCAGGATGGTTGGCTTTGACCCCAGAAGCGTACCAGTTCAAGTGAGAAAGACGGGAGTCAAATAGCTTGGCGCGCCAGGCTATTTGCGGCGGCGAAGGAATGAGGTGCAATGCCTCCTAAAGCACTGTCCCCCAAGCTGCCTGGCGGCAGGAATCCTGACTTGCCTTAATTGAGGGCTAAGCCTTCTCTTGGGCACTTTCTTTCTATTTGAAGCCCTTCCTGCTTGTAAATTCGATATATGCGCTTGGGGTTAACGGCTAAATCTTCTCTTTGAATGAGAAGGGTAATTCGGCGATACCCGAATCAATATTGGGCGCTATATCCACCAATACAACCACCAACGCCTGCATAAAGCCTTGGATTACCAAACTCCGGGCAGTGTCTACAAGGCTGGAGGACTTTGGAAGTCTGTAACGCCAAGAAAAAATGCAGACCCAGAGATTTTTCTTTGTGTATAATACCCCTCGAATTCCAGAGCATTCAAAAATGTAAATTCTGTTTGAACACTCGGAACCACTTCACTTTGATGCTTAGATACAGGATCTAGATGCGATTGGGCTTGTCTTTGAGTCTTAGATTAAACCTAAAATAGCCACTCTGCCGCTTACTTTTGTGAAGAAGAGGTGAGGCACACTTTCCAAAGCAGATCAAAGCGCCATGGATCAGGTAATAGCTGCTATTACATAAGCTCTAGGATAATTTCAAAACGGAAAACCTGAAGTAGAGCTACACAGGCTTTGATCCACATCTATGCAGCATGCCGCCCAATCTGTATGCAGAAAAGTTCAGTGACAGGAGAAGGGGCTAAATGAGAAGAAAACCACCGGGTCAAGAGTTGGTCAATGCCATAAAGCGACTGCAGATTTTTTCAGCTGCTTTGGTAGAACGGCTCACCCTTCAGCAGCTTCAGGACAAAGGCGTCACTATACCACTCCAGGGAACTATTGTTTTTCATGAGCCCAGAGACCAGCGGGTTTTGGAGTATATGCTTCAAATTTCTAAAGTCATCCCTTCTCAATTGCAGGGTAGCCGGTTTCCCAGCACTCTATTACTCTTGCTTTGGCTGGCCGAATGCAGGGCCTCTGAGCTGGGGTATTTACTGGAAGGGGAGGTGGGGCTGCCGTATCCTACGCCTGGGAAACAGCAGGTGTATAAGGCGGAATTTCCTTTGTGCTTATATCCAACCACTTGCCTTTCTTGTGGGCGTCTTTTACAAGGCGAACCCCGTCAGCGTTTTTGCAATGGCACCTGTCGTTCCGATTGGTCCACCATGAAAGAGCAATTTGTCTGTATCAGTCAGCTTGCTGCTACAGGGCAATCCGTTTTGGATGCGTATGGAACTGTGTTGAATGCCTACAGTTTGTTTATCCGTAATCCCAATTATCTGAGTTATCAATCCAGAAATCCTGAGATCCAAGCCCGCCGTGAAGCACTGCTAAACCAAGGTTTAATAACCCTCTATAAAGATATCGAGGGGAAACCGGTGGATTTACAAGGAAATAGCCTTCCAAGCGCTGAGCTAATCACCGACATCGAGGACATTTTAACCTAGTACTACAGCCGTGAGTTAGGTCACTGGAGATGCTGTATATGGCAACAACAGCAAGCTGCGAAATTGGTTGGAAAAGGCTCAAATTCCGTATGTTTTGGGTGTCTCTTCTCAGGAAACTGTGACCATTGGTTTTGAATTCTGGCGAGCTGCCAAACTCCGGGAAAACTTACCTGCTGAAGCCTGGCAGAGGCTTAGT
>NZ_JBGSRV010000009.1:0-62150 GCF_041737375.1 Vampirovibrio sp. | reverse complement strand
AGTTTCCACTTCTCTTAAGGCTCGGACAATTTGTTCCTCTGTAAATCGACTGGCTTTCATTTCGAGATTCTCCTTGACGACATGGTAATACGGGAAAATCTCTAGTTTCAACTGGCCCTAAATTTCGGGCGCCTGTCAACCCACTGCTGCTCAAAGGCGCCTGAAAGCTTGAAATCATCAGGAAATGAGCATATTCGCTTCAATTCCCCAATGCTTAAGAATCGATCCGCTACCGGGTGCAGCAAGCCGCATTGTCCGGCCCGGAGGGTTTTGCAGACGGTGGGGCTCGGCTTGTGCCAACGGAGCCGCTCTAATGAAAAGTCATTTCCTTTTTGCTGGTAACGCTCATGCAAATCGGCCCCGGATTCTCCTGGTTTCAATGCTTTGGCAATGGCTAGCGCTCTCCCCACAGGAAACTGAATCAAGCCCGGATCGCTTAAGCCTTTTACAGCCTAACTGAAGCCGATTGGATGCGTCAGAGGATGCGGATGCAATGGCGTTATTCCCAAATCACTGCGTATGCCCAGAATGATCACCCGCTTGCACGTCTGAGGCACTCCGTAATGCGCGGCGTTCAGTATGCGGGCTTGTACTTTATAGTCAGCACCTGTCAATACCTGAATCATCTCCTAAAAGATAGTTCGCATTTTGCCCGTCACCAGTCCCGGCACATTCTCCATGACAAAAGCCTTTGGCTGAAAGGCGTTTAGAAACTGGACATACTCTTCAAACAGCCGGTTCCTGGGATCCTTCACCTGCCGCTTGCCCGCTAGCGAGAATCCCTGGCACGGTGGTGAACCGTCCAGAATATCCAGTTCCCCAGCGTTTAATTGCAATTCCGTCATGATTTCCTGAGGATTTAAGGTTGTAATATCCCCATCCAGCAGCAAAGTGGCGGGATGGTTGGCTTTATAAGTTGCTACCGTATGCGGATCCCGCTCTACGGCTGCCAGCACTTCACACCCAGCGAGCTTGTAACCCAGATTCGATCCACCACAACCGGCAAACAGACTCACCACTTTAAGTGCAGGTTTCAGAATAGGGCTAGACATGAACCGTTCCTCCACAATGCGGGCAGGTTACCGTCTTACTCTCGCTGAGCGATTCGGTCAGCTCAGGCAACTTGAGCAAGTCCTCCAGCTCAATTGCCTCAAAGCCGGTTAAAGCCAGTAGCGATTCATCCAGCTGACACAGGGCTTCAAATTCACTCCGTAGGGCATCCAGATCAAAGCCTGTGTTGCTTGCGATCTTGTTATGGGCAATCCGATAAGCCTTTTTTTGCGCTTCACTCATATGCGTCAACCGGATCACCGGAAGGGCCTCCAACCTCAATAACTGTGTGGCTAGATAACGGCCCAATTTCACCGGCTTCATCCACGGCAATGGGGTCATTAAATCCAAACGCCTGAATACTATCGGCGATCTGCTGAATGTGCCTGACTGGATGTGACTTGGTTTGTCGTTGGGGTAAAAGCACCTGATTCAGTGGCAAATAATTGACCATTAATTGCATGGTTCCATCCTCCAAATGAATAATGACCCCTTCATCCTACAAAGCTGCATCTGGATAGAATATCCGTCAAAATCACCCTATATTTCACCGACAACATAATGTAGATTCTAGGTTATGATTATCCACTATGAGTTTCTCAGACCCGACCTACTCACCTTTGTGGAAGATAAACTGGCTTCCTTTGGCAATATCCAGGAGCACCAGAGTGCCTTAGGGGATTTTCTACTGATTGATAAAACCCTGGGCTGTACGCCCTTTAAGCACCTGTTACGGGAGCTGAATCTCTCAGAGCCTGAATTCTCCGAACGCTTTCTAAACCCCTGGAAAGAGCTCTTCTCCTCTCAGCTCACAAAAGTGCTGAAATACGTAAACTGGGCGCATCGTTTTCGTTTTGGGCAAGAATTGATTCTTAAGCCCGTCTCTGAACTCAACGCCCTTCACTGGACCATAATTCAGGTTTATAAATTAAATCTCAACGGGCTAACACTGTTTCCCCACACCCCGGACTGGATCGAAAGCCACAGGGAGGAACCCACCACCGACGTCCTGACCCATTTGTATCAGGCTGAACCTTTCTGCCTTCCCCATCTGCAATGCTATTGGTGTGGGCGGCTGGATCAAGATCCCTGCGGCAAGGCCTTTGGCCATCGGGGGCTCAGTCTTTGTCATCAACCTCACTGTCTGACCCATTCGGTCAACTTGCCCGATCACCAGTCAGACTGCTGTTATCGTCAATGGAACACCTTGAAAGACTCGCTTAAACAGACACTTAAAATCAAAAACAGTCGGAAGATAAAATGACTCAAACCTTTCTCGCTTTCTGTGAAAAACGCTTCCAGAAAAATCTGAATCTGTCCTGCCAACCCCGCCCGCAAAAAGAGAAACCATCTCAGTGGAAACACCATTGGACTGATTTGGAAAATCGAGTTAACGTATCTAGAAAAGGAAGTGGCTGATTTTCATACTGTCTGGAACAGGCTATACCGATAGATTTTTTCAAGTCCCTTGAAACCACTTTGGATTATTTTTAAGAACCTGCTTATAAACAGGGCAACTGGCGTCATGGGCACCGGGTAGATATCCAATACTTTGTAAGAATTCATTGACAATTTCGCCACCAGTAAAGCGAAAGGTCTTTTTAAAAAGCTTAACCCATTCTTCCTTCGTTTTTGGATGATGATGGGTCAGCCAGTTTTCAAACGAACAATGCTCACTTTGTAATTGAAGAATCGTTTGGGCGTTTTCAATGGCCGCATTGATCTTCAGTCGGTTCCGAATAATGCCCGCATCACTCAAAAGTCTATCTCTGTCTGTATCGGTGTAAAGAGCCACTGTCGCAATATCAAAATGACTGTAAGCCAGTCGAAAATGATTCTCTTTTTTGAGAATTGTTTCCCAACTCAGGCCTGCTTGATTGATTTCAAGAATAAGCCTGCCAAACAGCTCATTGTCATCATGGATGGGGAAACCGTAGTGCTGATCATGATACTGCTGGTGTAAAGATTGACGAGTACCTGTCATGGATTCAATCGCTGAGCAATATGACATACAAACATCCTGAACCAGAGAATGAATACTTTATAGGTGTATTTTATCTAATCATTAGTAGTTTCTATTGGAATAATCTGGTGTGACAGGCATCCGAAATTTAGGGCGCTTGTCAAGGGTGACTGGGCCGAGATTCTGAATCCAGAATTTTCATAATCGAATTCCTCAACCGGCGGAAGCTATGGGGTTGGGTTTTGGGAAAAAGACAGCAGGAGAAATATGAAACCGTTGGCTCAGCGCCTGAATTTGCCGGGCATTCAATTGGCGGCGTCCTCTCAATATCTCGGACACCACGCCTTGACTCCCGATTTCGGGTAATTCTGATTGTGTCAGCCCATGTTGTTCTATCAAGAACTTCAAGACCTCGGCAGGGCTTGATTCAGGAACCGCATAATGTTCATCCTCATACGATTCAACAATGAGCCCCAGAATATGAATGAGTCCATTTACCGGATGTCTGGGCTCATCCGGGCTTTGATTTATCAGAGCGTGCAAAAGCGCTTTGGTGCGCTCATACTGCTCTTCGGTATCAATGGGCTGCAGATACTCTCCCGCAAATTGCATGACCGGTAAATCCGACAGCGCTTCAATCGAAAACATGCCATCTGGCTTTCCAGGCGTCGGTACTATATTCGGCATGGGTGAGCACCTCCAAAATATAAAGGGTTTGCGTATTATAGTGAATGGATGCAATCAATCGATAGTCGTTTCCTTTAATATTGAACACAGTGGCCTTGCCCACCTGATCCGCATGTGGGTAAGTTTTTCGCAATTCCACCAGATTAGTGGCTTTGACCTGCTTCATGATGGTGTACCAGTCTTGTAAAGGCGCTCTGGCCTGAGGGTACTGGACTCCGGCCTGAATCAGCCGCTTGCGATCGATTAATCTCATGATGAAATTTTAACTCATATTGAGATTGGGTGCAACCCCGTCTTGGGAAAAACTTGGCATAGCTCGTGAAACAGTCTGCTCTTCCGTTTCAGGTAAGGTCGTAAACCGCCCCAGCGATTCTGTTTTTTATAGTCCCGATTTATTCACATATTTTCAGGTTAGAAACTGCGATCTATCAGGCTGCCCGCAAAATAAATCGGCAAAAACCGTTTGAAATGAGCTGGAGGTCTTAAAATCCCCTGAAATTATAAGAAATTTTGAAACGGCTCTAAATACCCCAGCTGGCCGACAGGAAAATACACAGCGATTCGTTCGTGCGACTTTAAATAGAGACTCCAGTGAGATCCAAAGAACAGTAAAAAATATGTATGTTAATGGACATTCTTCTCAAGAAAAGACCCCTCTTGCATTAGCTGTCAAATGTGATAATGTTGAGGCGGTTAAATCTTTGATAGACGCTGGAGCAGACGTTAATTTGCCAGAATATAGTTATTGGACAGATGACATTCCAATATATGCTGTAAGATCTGCAGAAGTACTCAAGCTTCTAGTGAAGGCAGGAGTAGATATTGAAAGAAAAAAGGATGGAAACACTCCGATAAAGCATTACACTCAATGTGATCGCATAGACCTAGTTGAAGGTTTAATAGCTGCTGGGGCCAATCTTAATGCACGAGATGATAATGGATGGACGGCAGCCAAGTGGGCTAAATACTTTAATTATAAAAAAATTTACAACGCTTTAATTAGAGCTGGTGCTGAAAAACCACAGTCTGATGGCTGTATTGTTATGTAAGTTCGTACATTTTTCTATAATTACATTATTATAAGATTTTATTTGTCGAGGTATTATTGAATACCTCGACAAATTTTTATTTTAGACAGCTAGTGGACAGTTTGGTTAACTTTTTTTTGGTTTTGAGGATATCGTGGGCGGATTTTTTCCATTGAAAAGGCTTGGGGTTCTGGTTGTGAACCTGGACAAAGCGGATGATTTCCGCTTTTAGCTCGTCCACACACGTAAAGACCCCTCGGTACAAGGCTCTGCGCTCCAGTTTGGCAAACCAGCCATCTACGGCATTCAGCCAGGAGACACGGGTGGGCGTGAAACGCAGGTGGATACGCGGGTGTTTGTCCAGCCATTGCAGCACATCTTGCGTCTTGTGCGTGCTACTGTTATTCACAATTGCAAATGCAAAGCTAGGTGCTTGGGCATCTCCCGGTTAATTTTCTTGTAAAAACCCACATTACCAAAGCCTTGTACGGCTACTGTTTTTCCTGCCAGTGCTTCCCCTTGCTGCTTGTAGAATTCCCGTATTATAAAAAACGCGCCTCGTCCAGTCGCTTCCTTTCGACCCAGAGAGCCTCCTAGCTCCAGAGGCTTTCCGGTCACAACCGCTGGAGAATGGCCATTCTTCTTACCGTATTCATCCATCAGCCAACCCATCATCTGTTCATTTGTGTTCATGTCGGGGGCCGGAATATCTCTATGAGCGCCAATAAATAGCGCGATTTTAGAGGTAAATCCACGCAAAAGACTCTCTTTTTCTCGCAAGCTAAGTTTAAAAGGGTCACAAACCACCCCGCCTTTAGCGCCACCAAAAGGCAAATGTAAAAGCGCACATTTCCAGGTCATTGCGGAAGCCAGATCTCTGACCTCTGGCAGATCAACATCGGTGTGAAATCAAATACCCCCTTTATAAGGACCCAATGACCCGTTATGCTGTACCCGGTAGCCATAAAAAACATCCATCTGACCATTGTCTCTACGAATAGGGATTTGCACCCGAATTTCCCGGTACGCGTTTACCAATACATCCTGGACATTGGCGTTCAGTTCAAGTTGCTCAATAGCACGTTCCACGTATTGATTCAGGTAAGACTTGCTTAATTCTGAGGCTGGTATATAAGAAGTCATAGTCTTGTCTTTCTATAAAATTGATTAAACGTTTTCGCAATGCGAAAAAGAGCGAAAAAACGAATCACTCAAATTCAAAATTTTTGTCTCAAGACAATTTAAAAAAATCATCTGATGAGACAACTGGACTCTATAAAAGGCGGTTTAACTCTAATTAAAAAGATAAAAAGACTGCCAATATTTTAAAAAAGAGAAAAAACGTTACTCCACAAAATGATATCACATTCATTTGTCCTTAGTCATAAAAATGACCGTAGCGGGAGTATCAGCATCAAAGCAAGCCTACAATCTTGAGCCGGAAAGACTTTCGGGCACCATTGAAACCTGACGAAAGCATTACAACCGGAAACGCCCTCAAAATACTCAATGAATTGATTAAACTCATAGCGGCAATGTAATATGTAGTGTATAAAGCGATTTGAATCGGGAAGACACTTATTTTTAAGCGTTTTTTGATTAAGCCCGTTGGATAAAAAATCTATTGATAAAAAGTCCATTGTTCAAGTAGTATATTAGTGATAAATACCTGTCAATCCCCATGTCAGGCTACCTGACTCTACGATAGAGCGTATTATGGCCTCACATTCGCACCACAAGAGTAACATCACCCCATTTCGTCGGCTGATCGCTTTTTTAAAGCCGGATCGCAAAGACCTGCTCATTTTGGTTCTATATACCTTGTTGGCGGGCTTGCTGACTTTGGCCACACCGCTAGCCGCCCAGGCTTTGGTTAACACAATTGCCGCAGGCGTATTCCTGCAGCCCTTGGTGGTGTTAACCGCCCTGCTTTTTATCGGCATGTTGTTTGCCGGTTTTCTGAGGGTTTCACAGTTTTTTATTGTAGAAGTGCTCCAGCGACGGGCTTTTGCGCGTGTATCACTGGATATGGCCAAGCGGGTCCCCTTTATACAACATCATGCGCTTGCCACAGACTACCCGCCAGAGCTGCTAAACCGCTTTTTTGACATTATCAAAGTGCAGAAATCAATGGCCAAATTGCTGTTAGAGGGACCTGCCGCTATTTTGCAGATTCTGGTAGGACTTGTTTTAATGGCCATTTACAGTCCACTTTTATTGGGCTTTGACATGTTTGTGCTGTTGTTTCTCGGGTTTACGGCTTTTATTTTGGGCCGCAACGGGGTCAATACCAGCCTGAATGAATCCGTGGAAAAATACAGGATTGCGGGCTGGCTGGAAGAACTGGCTCGCTGCCACATGAGCTTCAAAATGGACGGGGTTCCCAGCTATATTTTCAATAAAACGGATGATCAGGTGATTGATTTCATCCATGCCAGACGCTCCCACTTTCGTATTCTTTTCAATCAGGCAATTGCCAATCATTTTTTCCAGGCAGTGGCGAGTGCAGGCATTCTGGGGCTGGGTGGCTGGCTGGTCATTCACCGACAATTAACGCTCGGTCAACTGGTGGCATCAGAGCTGGTCATTCTGATTATGTTATCGGCCATCGACAAGCTGATTACCATGTTTCAGGATTGGTACGGCCTGTTAACAGGCGTAGAGAAGATTGCCCAGGTCACAGATCTGCCCCTGGAGCGTAGCGGTGGAAAAATGCTACCCCAACAAGCTAAAGAGGGCGCAGCCGTATTTTGCCAGGATGTCTCTTTTTCCTATCAGGCCGGACGACCGATTCTTCGCAACCTGAATCTTTCCATTCAGCCCGGAGAACTGGTCAGTTTGGTGGGTGCCAGCGGTATTGGCAAATCCACGCTGGCCAATTTGATTTGCGGCTTGCTGGAACCCAAAACAGGCCTGGTTGAAATCAATGGGGTGGATGTTCGGGATGCGGACTTGCAGAGTCTTCGCACCGCCGTGTCCTTGGTTGGCGATAATCACGAGATTTTTGACGGGACTGTTGAGGAAAATATTGTGGTCGGCCGTCCGATTCCGCAACAGGATATTCGGTGGGCCTTGAGTGTTACCCAATTGATGGACGAGATTGCGGATTTACCAGAAGGCATGAAAACACGCCTGATCAGCGCTGGCCGCAATCTATCCAAAGGACAAATGCAGCGATTATTGATTGCTCGGGCCATTGTCAGTCGACCCCGTTTGCTGATTCTGGATGAAGCGTTTAACGGGATTGATGAGCGAACCAAAGTCACCATTCTGGAAAAGCTACTACAGCAAAACATGCCTTGGACTGTGATTGAAATTTCTCATGATGCGGAAGTGGTCATGCGCTCCAACCGTGTACTGGTTCTGGCCAATGGGGCTATTGTGGAGTCTGCCCCACCATATGAATTGGCAAGACAGGAAGGCAGCTTTTTTAGCACACTGTTTCCAGAGTTGACAATCAGAGCGGCCAGGAGATAACCAACCCATGAGTGTCGATTATCAAAACTCCAAATCCAAAGATTTTTTGGCATCTCCCCGATTTTTAAGCTGGCTGGCAACCTGGACCGTTATTTTGTTTGTGTCCGCTATTTTGGCGTTGATTTTTGTGCCCTGGCAGCAAACCATCATTGGCACCGGCACCGTGACGGTATTTTCTCCCATGCAACGGCCTCAATCCATTGAGGCTCAAATTTCAGGCCGACTCAAGTCCTGGTATGTAATGGAAGGCCAGAGAGTGAAGGCGGGTCAGCGCGTTGCCGAGCTGGTGGATACGGATCCCAAATTTTTGGATATAGAGCAGATCAAGCGACTGGAAGAGCAAAGAATCGCCCTGATCGAACGCCAGAAAGCCATCCAAAGTAGAATCGTAGCCCTTCAGCACCAAATGAGTGGGTTAACCCGCTCACAAAGTGCCGCAATTCCGGGTGCGGGCGAACGGATTACCCAGAGCAATGACCGTATTATGGCTGCTGAGCAAGCAGTGGAAGCAGCCCGTCAAAATTTGGCCACCACAGATTTTAACTATGGCCGGGTTAAATCGCTTTTTGAGAAAGGGCTTCGCTCAAAGCGGGATTTTGAGTTGGCGGAACTGGACAAAGTGCGGGCCGAAACCAGCATGCAGCAAGTGGACGCACAACTGAAAGTTACCCAGCGGGATTTTTCTGTAGCCCGCTTTGATCGCGAAAAAATAACGGGGGATACCTCGGCCGCAATCGCAAATGTGGCAGCCACTATTGCCTCTGCTCAGGAAACCGTGGCCACCACGGCAAGTGATATCGCCAAATTGGCAGTGGAAATTCAGAATCTTCGGATGCGTATGGATCAAAGACAGATTACGGCGCCTGTGGATGGGCGAATTGTAAGACTGATGCGGGTTGGAACCAGTGAAACGGTTTCTGCCGGAGCGATTATGGCGGTGGTGGTTCCTGACACTCAGGATCAGGCGGTGGAGCTGTACGTGTCAGACTGGGATGTTCCTCTTCTTTCTGAAGGGCGTTTGGTACGCCTGCAATTTTCAGGTTGGCCTGCCATTCAATTTTCGGGTTGGCCCATGATTGCCAGCGGAACTTTTGGGGGCAGGGTTGCCGTGGTGGATGCCGTGGATGATGGCAAGGGCCGTTACCGCATTTTGGTAAAACCGGATACTGAAAGTATCAAGGCGGGCCAAGACGAACCGTGGCCCACTGGAAACTACCTGCGTCCCGGCACAGAGGCCACCGGCTGGGTGCTGTTGGATACCGTACCTTTGGGCTATGAGCTGTGGCGTCAATTTAACGCATTCCCGCCAACACTCAAAGAAAAGCCCGGTGAAGGTGATGAGACTGATGAAGGTGGCAAGCAAAAGCCGATTAAACGGAAAGTTAAAAAATGAAGTTCTTTTCCCGTTCTGCTTTTGGACTGAGTGTTATTGCGCTGTTTGCGTTGGCGACCAGTACGTTTGCGAATGAGGCTGAGCTTAGCCCAGAGACGGTGTTGCCAGAAGTACAGCTCAAAGAAGAGGATCAGCCTGCTGGGCAAACATTGGTGGGCGTTCTCACCTTTCAGCAATTTTTAACCCAGGTACGGGCCAATCATCCCAAGCTGTATAGTGCTGATTTGGACAGACGAATTGCGGGGGCCAAGTTACTGGAAAAGCAAGGTGCCTTTGATCCTGGCATTTCCCTAGAAACCGACTATTTACGTTATAACGATTTTTCCAATCGTGGCAAGGTCAGCAAAGCACTGGATAATGACTTGTCGCTTGGCTGGCTGACCCGTTCCGGGGCACGAATTGCCACAGGTGGCCGCTATAATACCGGCGATGTGAAACCACCCCTCTATCCCACCGGTTCTACGGGCGAGTATTTTTTATCGGCTCGCATGCCATTATTACGCGGTTTTCGTATCAACGAGAAAGTGGCCATGGAAATGCAGGCGGAGATTGGCATTCCGTTGGCTGACGCCATGTTTAACCAATCCCGTTTAAGCACTTTGCTGCAGGCCTCCTACGGGTATTGGAACTGGGTCTATGCGCATCGCAAGGTTGGGGTTTCAGACAATCTGCTCGCGCTTGCAACCGTTCGATATCAGGCCATTCAGGAACGGGTCAAGGCAGGGGACTTGCCGCCCATTGACGAGGTAGAGGCCGGTCAGGAAGTGCAGAGGCGGGCAGGGCTATTAGTGCGCAGTCAGCGTGAATACGAGCGCCAGTTATTTAATCTCTCCCGGTACCTGTGGGAGCCTGGCGGCCAGCCCGCAGCGTTACCCGAAAAAAGAGCCATTCCTGAAATGTTACCCACCCCGGATGCGCTTGAAGAAGCAGACTGGATGGAAGCTCGCAAGCTGGCTTTGGAAACGCGTCCCGAGTTAAAGGCGTTGAACTTACAGAAAGAAATGGTGGAAGTCGATCTGCGTCAGGCAAAAAATTTAAAGCTACCTGTACTGGATTTATTTGCCACCCCTGGCTATGACACCGGCAATGAAAGCATTGGTCCTACCATTAAGGCAGGTGTTGTCTTAACGGTACCTCTGCGCCAGCGAACCGCCAACGGGATGATTGCCGCCGCCGAGTTCAGGACTCAAAAACTGGATCTGGAGCAACGCTTGGTATTGCAGCAAATATTGTTAGAGGTAGATGACTCTGTTTCTGCCATTAATGCTGCATATAAACAATATTTAGCAGCCAACAAAGAATATGAATTTGCCAAAGAACTTGAAAAGGGAGAACGTCAGCGGTTTGAATTTGGCGATAGTACCTTGTTTTTGGTCAATCAGCGCGAGCGTTCCAGTGCAGAAGCCGCCATGCGGTTGCTGGATTTGGAAGTGGAGTACCATCAAACCATTGCCAATTTTAAAGCGGTTTCAGGGCAACTCTGATCTATCTAAAATGAAACCGTCATTCAAATTTTGAGAATTTTAAGCGTGGATCAAGCGAGTGCCAAATAAACGGGCTGATTGTATTGTCAAACAATAATTTTGCCGCTCCTAAGCCTTAAAATACCTGAAAATGCGATTCAAAAGTTACCGTATTGGCTCTAATCCTCGCAGCTCGGATCGAAACCCGGAGTGTTCAACGCCTGAGTTTGTTTGAGCAGATCGAGCCAGCCGAACCGTAAACCTGGATCCTTGACCCGGTGTACTTGCGACCTGAATGCTTCCATCATGTCGTTCCACAATGCGCTTGCAAATAGCCAAACCAACGCCAGTACATGAATAGGGACTTGCCTTGCCGTGTAAACGTCTAAAAATCTGGAAAACCAGCTCTGCTTGTTCCGGTTTAAAACCAATGCCGTTATCTTCCACAACAATGTCATAATAGGCTGGATCCAAGCATTCTGAATAAATTTTGATCACTGGCTTTTGGCCGTGCGGCTGATACTTTAACCCGTTATCAATCAGGTTTTGAAACAACTGCTCCAGTTGTTGAGAATCCCCCATCAAACTGATCAGTGGTTGCACCTCAATTTGGGCTTGTTTTTCCTGAATTTGATCATCCAGCGTGGCCAGACTCTTCTTAACCACCCGAGAGAGATCCACCATTTGAAACGGCCGGTCGGCTTTAATGACTTTAGACAGGGACAACAAATCGGAAACCAGCATTTGTGCAGCGTCCACTGAGCGGTCCACCCGCTCCATTAAATCCAGGGTTTCGGGATTCACCTTGTTTTTGATGGATTGATAAATTTGCTCACTAAATAGTTTAATTTTGCGGAGTGGGGCTTGCAAATCATGAGAGGCAATGGTGGCAAAATATTCCAGATCCCGGTTGCTTTGCTCAAGCGCTTTTCGGGCGGCCTGTTCCTTGGCAAGTAATTCAGATTGATAAATGGCAATCCCGATTTGTTCCGCCACCAGATGCATGGCCAGCGTTTCTATTTCGGACCAGGATTTTTTTTGAAGTACCTGGTGAATGAAAAGCACTGCCAAACAGTCTTCCTGATAACGAATAGACGTGCCAATGCCGGATTGAATCCTGACAATGCCTAAAAGCGCCTGAGCTTCAGAAGAGGTTCCAGAGCATTCACGGTCAAATTCCACCGGCATATTACTCTCTGCACACAAAGTTTGGGCATAGCGGCTCAACTCTTGCCAGAGCTTGGGATTTGTACCAATGATGGGTTGAATTTCCTCAGATGATCGATATTCCCGGCTGGGAGCCGAGAGAATGCCTTGCTTGGGATCATAACGGGAGATAAAACAGCGATCCGCGCCCAAATGCGCGCCCATTTCATTGACAATCAATTGGAAAACGTCCTCTAACGCTTTCCCACTATGGACGGCCTGAAAAATTTGACGAATCAGCCGTTCATTTCGGGCTAGCAACTCCTGCTGTTGGGCATAGTCCCTGGTTTGTTCCAAGGCTTCTTCCGCCAGACGCTGGGCAGCTTCCGCTTCTTTTCTTGCTTCTTCGGCAAGAAGTCTGGCAACCTCTGCCGCAGAGCGCTCAGACTCGGTATAGCTCTGGGCAGCTTCTGCTTGATCCCGGATTAATTCAGCAAGGGTTCTGGCCTCCTCGGCCTTCCCTCGTGCCTCTTCAGCCCCTCGCCTTGCCAATTCAGCATTGCGTCTGGCTTCTTCTGATTCTTTTCGGGATTTTTCGCTTGTTAATATTGCGCCTTTGGCATGAATTAAAGCCCCTTCCGCTGCAGCCAAAGAAGTTTTCTCTTCTTGCACGTTCTGACTGCTTTTTCTGGCTTTGCGAGCAGAGATTCTGGCTTCTTCAGCCTCTTCAACAGCCATTCTTGAAACTTGCTCAGCCTGCTCAGAATGCTTCTGGGCCGATGCCGCTTGTTTCATCGCCTGATTGGCATTGTCTTTGGCAATTTGGTTATCATCATGAAGCATGTTTCGGCAACCACGAGTTAAAAATGGAAAAACTACCTCAAAGGCTACTTTATCATATTGCGTCGCATTCGCCAAAGCAGAATATCAGCCTGGAACTCATCCGGTAACTTCTGTAATAGCCGGTAACCTCAGTAATAGAATGATGCTCATTCAATTTGCGGGGATAGAGTTTTCAATGGCTTGCCGCAGGTTAAACGAGCAGGAGTGAGAATTGTACATTGCGCAACCCTAACCAGCCGATTGAAACAATGAGCTTCAAGGCTTGCAAAGCTTTCTAAACCGGCTATACCTCAATATTAGCTGAGAACGTGCTTTTGGAAGCGTTTGAGGCAGGCGAGCCTGCTAATAGGCGACACATCCCAGCAATCGCCGCCAAGAGGTGGTATAATCCCAATTACTTTGATTTCCTATCGTGCAGCTCAAAATGAAGTCCCGCCAACAGTATCACCCACCGCGCTTGCCAAGCGACAAAACAGTCCCCCAAAGCGCAAGCCTCTCAGGAGATCGGCTATACTGTTGACCAATGGATTTCAAAGTCTGGCCTCATGCCTGTTGCATACCCACTTTACATCTAACCGGTGAGATTGATGAACATTAAAAACGATCGGGAAAACTACCTCAGGCTGCTGGGCTATCTAAAGCCTTACCGTACCCGCTTCATAGGCTCTGTCCTGGCCTCCATTCCCGCCTCTTCCCTCAATGGCGTGCTGGCGTTTGCAGTTGGCCCCTTTCTGGACAAACTGGTTAATGAGCAAAACTATCTGTTTCTTTTGGGTGTCCCTGTGCTGGTTTTCACCGCCATGCTGGCTCAGGGTTTCTTTGATTATATTAGCAATTATTTTTCCAGCCACATCAGTTACGCCATTACCCGAGATCTCCAGCTGGAATTATTTAACCAATTAACCCGAATGGATTTGCGCTTTTTCAAAATGCGTACCACCGGACAAGTCTTTACCCGGTTTTACTCAGACTGTAATCGCCTGCAGCAAGCCATTACCAGTAACCTGCAAGGGTTTTCCATCGAAATTTTCAGCTTTATTTTTCTGGCAGGTGTTTTATTTTACCGTAACTGGCAATTCGCCTTTATTTCCATCTTTATTATTTCTCTCATTGCCTTGCCTTTATATTTTATTTCCAAAAAAATCAGGCAACTCGATCACCATCAGCAAGAACTCTCGGCCCACATGGTTAATATTTTTAGCGAATGTATCAATGGGGTCAAGGAAGTCAAAAGTTTTTATCTGGAATCCTTCTTAAGAAAGCGCTTTCGTAAAAATCAGTCAGAGTTTTTCTCTAACCTGATTTCATCCACCAAAGCCGGTATTATGTTAAGGCCGTTAATGCAGCTGATTTCCGCCATTGGGTTTTGCGTTATTTTTGGATTGGGCATTTTACAGGTGCAGTCGGGTAAAATGACCTTGGGCGATGTCACCTCGTTCCTGTTGGCACTGATTCTGCTCTACAAGCCCGTTAAAGCAATCAGTTCCGTATTAAGCAAGGTTCAACGCATTATGGCTCCGGCAGAGCGTGTTTTTGAGCTGTTGGATATTAAGCCTGAAATGGTGGACGCAACCGATGCGCAGGAAATTAAACCGTTTGAATCCCTCCGGTTTGAGAATGTCCACTTTGCCTATAAAGAAAATGAACCGGTTCTTAAAAATATCAACTTCACTTTAAAAAAAGGGGAAGTTCTGGCTCTGGTTGGCTCCAGCGGCGGCGGAAAAACCACGCTGGTTGATTTAATTTCACGCTTCTATGATCCGGATCAAGGGCGGGTGTTATTAAATGAGATTGACTTGCCCCAATTGAAAACGAGCGCCCTTCGGGATTTAATCGCACTTGTGTCTCAGGAAACCATTTTGTTTGACGCAACAATTCATGAAAACATTCGCCTGGGGAATCTGGAGGCTACCGATGCGGATATTGAGCAAGCCGCCCGAGACGCTTGTTTACTAGACTGGGTTCAGTCGCTGCCAGAAGGATTTAACACCAGGGTCGGGGAGCGAGGCGGAATGGTTTCCGGGGGGCAACGTCAACGCATTGCTCTGGCTCGGGCCTTTTTAAAGAATGCCCCGCTGTTGATACTGGATGAAGCAACCAGCGCTCTGGATAACGAGTCAGAGGCTTTAATTCAGGAAGCCACCATGCGACTGATGAAAGGCAAGACCGTGGTGGTCATTGCCCATCGACTCTCAACAGTGCGCTTTGCAAACAGAATTCTTGTGGTTTCTGGCGGGGAAATCGTGGAATCAGGCTCCCACGAGGAATTATTAGCCCAAACAGGCCTCTATCACAAACTCTATCATTTGCAGTTTCGACATGACGATAAATCTCTATTAAACCTTCAGGAGATTCAACAACTCGCTTAATATGGGGGCAGGATTTTTGGCGATGAATAACGGTTATACCACCTCAAACCACCTGGAAGACTCCGGGCTGGCGCAGCTTTGCCAAGAACCCAGTTTGTCTAATCCTGAAATTTTCAAGCCGAATCACTTTTATGGAAACGCTCAATCGCTGAAGCGCTATGCGGGCTTTCCCGATTGGTACGCCTTAAAAGCGGTCATTCAGCATGGTTTGTATTTCTATGGCGGCGATTTTACGGCAGGGAGCGAACTCGATACCCAATTGCCGCTTTTTTTACCCACCACCCCAAAAAGAGCGGAGATTTACCAGCGCTTATCCCATGGCCGCCCGGCCATTCCCATTGGATCTGCTTTCCTGTACGCCAAACAGCTCATAGATCAAACACATCCTGTTAAAGCCACTCCTAAAGGCACACTTGCCTTTCCAAGCCATTCCACCCGCTATGTAAAATCCCGGCTCAATCACGAAGAATTCGCAGAGCGACTCATCAACTTGCCTGAAAAATTTCACCCCATTACCGTGTCAATTTACTGGCGTGATTATTTGGATGGAGAGCATTTACCCTATGTAAAGCGTGGGCTTTCCATTATTACGAACGGCCATATGCTGGATCCCGATTTTAGTAGTCGGGTTTATTTAAACTGCCGCGCTCATCGATATGTATGCGCCACCGATGTGGGGAGCCACCTCTTTTTTGCGGTGGAAAGCGGGTGTCGTTTTTTTCTACTGCCGTTAAGTCAGCCCGTCGAGTTACAGGCCAAAGAAGCACGTCATTTGGTGACCACCCACGCTAAAGACAGATCGATGTACGATGAAGCCTATCGACTGTTCTCTGGCCCGGTTGATGAGGTGACTTTTGAACAAAGCGCCTTTGTGGATTCCCATTTAGGAAAAGACTGTTTTAAAACCCCTCAGGAATTACGCAAATTGCTGCTGTGGGCAGAATGGATGGATAAATTTCATTGCCCCTCCTTTCCCCCTGAGGCCAATCACCATTCAGGCTGGGCTTATCGATTGCCCAGCTGGTGGAAGCGCAAGTTACAAAAACGACTCAAATAATCATTTCCGGTGCATCCGTAAACAGCCAAACACCTGGCGCTGTTCAAAGCGTGGATATCAGGAAAATAGCGCAAAGCACAATTGACAGGTTGAAGTAAAACACCGGCAGCCACTTGCAAGAAGATGGGGTTGGGGGCCGGGATGCAGGACGGCAAAACCGCCACTGCATCCCGACTCGGAATTGACTAGATTTTTTGTCCGTTTTCGTAGCGGTCCAGATTCATCACCTTGGTCCATGCTTCCACAAAATCACGCACAAATTTCTCTTTGGCGTCATCGGAGGCATAAACCTCGCTCACGGCCCGCAGCTCAGCGTTGGAGCCGAAAACCAGATCCACCGGCGTGGCGCTCCAGCGAGGCTTGTTTGTTTTGCGATCATACCCAACATAAACGCCTTCCAACTCAGATGACTTTTTCCACTGGGTGGACATATCCAGCAGGTTGATGAAGAAGTCATTGCTCAAGGTGCCCGGTCGGTTGGTGAGAACGCCATGCTTTGAGGGCTCGGCATTGGCGTTCAAGGCCCGCATACCACCCACCAGCACCGTCATTTCAGGCACTGTCAGGTTCAGCAGACTGGCCCGATCCACCAGCATTTCCGCTGGAGAACGATCGTTGTCGTTTCCAAAGTAATTACGGAATCCGTCTGCCTTGGGCTCTAACACCGCAAACGCCTTCACATCGATTTGCGCCTGGGATGCGTCGGTTCTGCCGGGCTTGAAGGGAACTTTTACGTTTTTATATCCAGCCTCTTTGGCTGCCTTTTCAATAGCGGCAGCCCCGGCCAAAACAATGGTATCCGCCAAGGACACCTGCTTGCCCTTTTTCAGTTTGCCGTTAAAGTTTTTCTGAATCGTTTCCAAACGGGTCAACACCGAAGCCAGTGCCTGGGGGTTGTTCACCGCCCAGTTTTTCTGGGGTTCCAGACGAATACGGGCCCCGTTTGCGCCACCCCGCATATCGGTAGCCCGGTAACTGGCAGCCGAAGCCCAAGCGGTTCTCACCAGTTCAGGAACGGTTAAACCCGATTCAAGAATCTCGGCTTTCAGCTTATTGACATCATCCTCGGTAATCAGCGGATGATTAACCACCGGCACCGGATCTTGCCACAGCAACTGCTCTTTAGGTACCTCGGCACCCAGATAGCGCCCTTGAGGCCCCATATCCCGATGGGTTAACTTAAACCATGCCTTGGCAAAGGCCTGTTTAAATTCTTTAGGGTTTTCCTGAAAGCGCTTGGCAATCGCCCGGTAACTGGGATCAACCTTCAGCGCCAGATCGGTTGTAAACATGATAGGGGCATGTTTTTTGCCTTTAATATGCGGATCCGGGGTCATATTGGCAGCGGCGTTATCTTTGGGAATCCATTGGGTGGCCCCCGCAGGGCTTTTGGTTTGCACCCACTCAAAACCGAAAAGATTATCCAGATACTGGTTGCTCCATGCCACCGGTTTTCCGGTCCATGCGCCTTCCAGTCCGCTGGTAACGCTATCTTCCGCATTTCCTTTGCCACATTTGTTGTTCCAGCCAAAACCCTGCTGCTCAATGCCAGCGGCGGCAGGCTCAGGCCCCAAACATTCCGCCTGTTTATGGGCGCCATGGGCTCGGCCAAAGGTGTGTCCACCGGCAATCAGGGCCACGGTTTCCTCATCGTTCATGGCCATTTGACCAAATGATTCGCGAATATCCTTGGCCGCAGCCAACGGATCCGGGTTGCCGTTTGGCCCCTCGGGGTTCACATAAATCAAGCCCATCTGCACAGCGGCCAAAGGATGCTCTAATTTTCCGTCTTTATTGTAGCGCTCACTGGCCAAGAACTTGGTTTCTGGACCCCAATACACTAAATCTGGCTCCCAGTCATCGGCCCGTCCTCCGGCAAAGCCAAAGGTTTCAAAACCCATATTTTCCAGGGCCACATTGCCGGTTAACACCATCAAATCGGCCCAGGAAATTTGGTGGCCGTACTTTTGCTTAATGGGCCACAGCAACCGTCTGGCCTTATCCAGATTGGCGTTATCGGGCCAGCTGTTAAGCGGCTCAAAACGCTGCTGACCGCCCCCGGCACCGCCACGGCCATCGGCCATACGATAGGTTCCGGCACTATGCCAAGCCATGCGAATGAAAAAAGGCCCGTAGTTCCCGTAATCCGCAGGCCACCAGTCTTGAGACAGGGTTAACAAATCGTTAATGTCTTTCTTGACCGCTTTAAGGTCAAGACTGTTGAACGCTTCAGCGTAGCTATAATTTTCACCCAGTGGGTTGGACAGCGCATCATGCTGGCGTAGTGGCGCCAGATTCAACTGTTGAGGCCACCAGAACTGATTGGTACGAGGCTGCTCTTTGCCATTGGGCAAAGCGGCGCTAAAGGATATTGCTGGCGATAACGACATAACCGAAACGCTCAACAATAGTGAGGTCATTAATAACCTGCGTGTATTCATTGGTAAGATCACCTTTTTATTTTAGAACGGCAAAAATGAGCATATCCATCTATCATACAACCTTGAAACCATCCTGACACGCAGCAAACCCTGAATACCTCCTGCCAAAAACCTTGGAGCAGGAGCCATTACCGACCTGAAGCCTTCTCTCCACAAGAAGGCCCTTGTGCGTATTATTGTTGAAGAGGCAGCTCAATTTGAAAGTTTTGCGTGTTGGTTTGACCCGGTTGAATGATAATTTGGCGCAACACCTGATCAGATTCGCCCCATAAGGGATGATGAATACTGAGTTGATAGCCTCCCGGTGGCAGTGCCAGCCGGTAACGGCCAGAGGCATCCGGTCTGCTGGTCATCCATTGATTTCCGCCATAAGGCTTGGCAGAAAGGGTGGTTTCGTTTAACGCCTGTGGCAATAAAGGACAGGCCACATTAGGGGTAGGGGTAGGGCATACGGAGCGTAGCGTTATAACCCCAGCCAGATGCCCATTGGCTTGCGGGGCCGTATCAATCCGATTGGGCTTGTTGAATAAACAACGTCTGCAAACTGGTTGCACAAAAACCCCAAACCAACTGCCAAAGCCGCCCCAGTTCCAGGCCCCAACGCCTACCCCAAACTGGGCAAACGCTGGTAAGTAGAAACCCTTGAGCAGCAATAAGAGGCAAAGAAACAAAGTGCAAACAATTCGCCCTTTTTGCATGAGTCAGGCTCCTGGATCGTTTGTGCAACTTGATTGGATTGGACGGTTGCTGGAGCCTTAGGTTCTCTTTTTGGAGTCAGGTGTTCAAAACCGCTTAAAAACAAAAAATAAAGGCCAGAGAAAATAAAACAGCTTGAATCTTGTTTGAATCTTTGAGAGTGGCGTTTAATCTTTGTAAAGTGCCTATTTGACATGCTTGAGCGGACTATTATAAGGTTTTTTATTATTCTCGTAATTTACTTTGTTCACGGATTAGTCTGAATTTAAAATCTGCATTGGATTGGTTCAGGCTGGCTGGCGTTTTAATGTTAGGGCAACTGTCTAATGATCATCACAGGTATTACGCCATTGGTAAGGCCCACGCCCTCACCTGTTTTTCAGAAAGACAAGCCCTTATTTCAAGGGCATCAAGCAGAAAACAAGGATACAACACTGTCCAAGGCGCAGGCACAAGCCTTAAGCGCATGGCTGCTGCAGCAGGATCAAACCGAAACGGCCTTGCTGAATCATGACCTGCCACGCGGCAGCGCTAAACTGCCGGGAATGATTCAATCGGCAGGGCAAAAAGTATCTGAAATGACGGTAGCGGTTGATTTTTTGCCGCATACCCTGCATTCAGCCGCTAGTAGCGTTGCAAGCTGGACTCGTGGCAAATGGTCCCCATCCTCCCTTGCGGAAAACCAAACGGAAGCCCTAAGCAAGCACCGAGAGGCTGAAGCCGCCCGTTTGGTGGCAGCGGTTCATCAGCAACTTCCCTTAAACCATTTATACGACCTTGAAGAAGGGGTAGACCCCCTGGAAACAAAGCGCCTGCTGATTCAGGCCTTGCGAGATGAGCCAAAGCTGTTCAGCGTGGTTCACAATGCGTTAAGTCATCCAGTGGCGGCGGCTGTAAAGTGGCCTATAATGGCCAAACCGCCCCTTAAAGCAACCATCCTTCAAATATTGAACTGGCAGCAGGAACGAGAAAGCAGCACACCGGCCCCCGCCCCACCGTCGGAAGTGGAGATGCGATCGCAGAGTGCTACCCATCTGGCGGGTTCCTCAACGGTGCCGGAAAAAGCCTCAAGCCTGTCAACGGAAGATGAAATTCAGCCCAATCCCGAACCAGCCCAAACCGAGCAGCCCCAAACTGAAACCACACCGTCTGCATTGTCCGTTCCTCCCCCTCAAACAGGCCCGGAGTTGGCCCGCAAGTTACAAGCCGCTGCCGCTTTATCCGCCAGAGGCGGCAAACAAATGGCATCCTCCCTTCGGCAGTTTGAACGCTTCCAGCAAAAACCGTTAACCGAAACGGAGCTGAGCACCCGGTATTTGCAGAAAAATCAATATCCCCCGCTTAAAAATCCGTATGAGTTGATGGTGCTGGATCCTGAAACATCGACCATTCAGGTCAGTAACCGACTGCCTGAGCCAGCGGCCACCAATACCGCACCAAAGCCCTGGTGGCGAGGTTTGGTTCCTGATCCTAAAAAAGTGATTTTAAAACATGATTTGCCCATCAAAATTACCTCTAAAGATCCCAATGCCCCCTTATTAATTGCCGCCTTAATCAAAAATCAGCCTTTGCCACCCATCCAGCCCAACACAACCGTTGCATTGCGCTTACGCGATGAGAAAAAATTTAAAGAAGACGTGTTTCGGCCCATTTTAAATACGTTCCGCATTAGCGAAGAGATTGAAATTAAAGATCCCAATCACCCCGGCCAATTTAAAAAGGTACAGCTTAAGGAAGCCTGTTTATGGCCTTTTTTAGAAGCGGTGCTTCTAAAAGGGGAAGAGGGACTTGGTCCTAACTGCAAGGTGAAAGGTTCTCAAAAAGCCTGCTTTGACCTGCTGGCGGATGCCGATATTTATCAGTTTACGTCTTCCGATCCGGCGCTGGCCAAGCTGCTGAACGAACGGCTGAACCACCGGGAAGATCCAAAACTGAGATCCTTGAAAGCCAAACTGGCGGCCATTCAACTGGCGGGGCTTCAGTATGCGGAACAGGTGGATGTTCTGGATACGGTCACCACTTTTTCCAAGGGTTTTGCGGCAGGAATTGCCGGTGAACAGATTGCCAGTCGCATTGGCGGGGAAGCCACACCGGGTGAAAGCGTGTGGAAAACACCGGGCTTGTGGATTCGACTGGCCTTTTTAAGCATGGTGGATGCGGTTGATAACTGGTACGGCGAGCATGGAGTGCTGGAAGCCGACTTAAAAGGAATGGGGCTGAGCAATAGCACGGAGCATGTGTTTGGTGACCAGCCACCGGCCAATCCGGTTGAAGCCCGTCATTATTTATCCGCGCGGCATGCCACCCACTTGCCGGGCTGGTTAGAGTCTTTGCGGCGGCGGGTGCTGCTCATGGGTTCCGGGGACGCCGACGGCAAAGCCTCGCAAGCAGTGGCCTCCACCTATCGCTCCATTGCCTTGGGAGGCATGGGCGGGGTGGCCATGTCTCTGTATGCCGCTAAAACATTTACCGAGCAACAACCGGGCTTAGCCAACCAGATGCTGTCCACCTCGGTGGGAACCCTGGGCGCTTTTTCCATTCCCATTAACTTTGGGTTGACCTTGCCCAGGGTGATGAGCTCTTTTAACGAACATCTGGAAGAAGGGCGACTGCTACTACCCAAGCATATTAAGCCCACCGATCAAAAAGCGGTACGAGCCTATGTAAAGGAAATGGCCCTTCAGGAAATGATGGCCCGAACCGGATTGCAGGCTTCCTTAAAATCGTATACCGTGATTCCGGCGCTTGGTTTGGTTTGGCCCGCCCAATTGTTTATTCCAAGAGACGTGTTGCAGTCCATGTTGGCCCCCTTTATGCCGGTTGCTGAAAACCTGACCCGAATGGGGTTGATGCTGCATCGGGTGGAAGGCTCTTTTTCTAAAAGCCTGGCGGATACTGAAGGCATGGTGCTAAGCGCTTACCTGAATGATGAGCCTCATATGGATCGCTACCAGCATCAGATTCGGGGCGCTTTTAACGGCGCATGGTCGCGGCTGGCAGCCCAGGGCATGAACGTACTGACCTATCCCTTACAATTATCCATGACCCACCGTAAACAGATCGACTTCCACGATGGGCCCGAGCCTGCCAAAGCTTGAGGGAAAACCCTTCAGTGAAGCATGCCAAAAACGATGCTGAATCACGCTTAAAATGGAAACAAATAGGCATAGGGCAAGAAAAGTAAAAGGCCGATTACCCATATTAAAAAGAAAAAGGTCATACCCGTTGGCAGGTCCTGTAGCTTTCCGTTGAAGCTCATGGGCAAGGCAATAAACATAAGCCACGAACCCTTATAAAGCAACTGAAGCAACAATACGGGGCTATAAACCAGCGGTTTAAACCAACCCAGAACCGAAAGTAGTGCGATGCCCAACCACAAGCAGCCCACAATACGCTGAGACCAATTTGGGGCAATCGTGCCCTGAAAGACCCTATCACTGGAAAAACGAGGGAAAAACAGGGCCGTAACACCTACAAACCCAGCAACCACTATGTTTAAAACATAAATGACCTTAAGTATCAGCATGGCATGACACCTTAACTTCATTCCTGCTTGTAACAGGCAGACTTCCTAAAACGTAAAAAACTCCTTTGCAGGAGCTTTTGGATAGTTTTAATTTGTGAAAGTAAACCGCTTACTTTTGGCGCTTTTCACTTTACTTTTTTAAAACTTAGATTTAAATGGTGGGCCTGGAGTGACTTGAACACTCGACCTCACCCTTATCAGGGGTGCGCTCTAGCCAACTGAGCTACAGGCCCATAGTGGGTTTTGGCTATTTCAAACTGAGTGGAAAATGAGAGTCTTGAACCTTATAACCAGCGCTTTCAGAAAATTTTCATCAACACGGGCTAACTGAGCCAGAGCCTCATACAAAACAAACCGATTGCTTGTTTCGATGGAATTAAGATAACAGTCACAAAATGGGATGTCAACAAACTCATCGCTTTTTCAGTCAGCAAACCTGCCAAGCCCACCCGCTTCAGCCAATGGCCTTAACAAAGGGTAGATCGAGGCATCGGTCCCTGAAAAAACAATTAATCAGGGCGATTCCATAGCCCTTTCTTTCAAAAGCCCGAACCCGGTTGTACGATGATCACAGAATGACCCCTTGTATAATAGAAACCAATCGCTGTGTTCACCCGTGAAAGGAAAGACGCCCATTGGAATCCACCCGGCCAGAAGGCCCATACCCTCCGCATCAGGAAGAAACTCCGGTCATCCCGGAAATGGAAGCTGGCAATCCTCAAGCTTCCTTCATTCGGCGTTGTCCGCTCACCGTTGGGTTTGTGCTGCTGGTTAGCCTGATTTATGGGCTGAGCAGTTATGGCAATGGGTTTCAGTACCCCGCTAAATTATGGGTGTTGCTGGGCGGATTTTACCCACCCTTTGTGCAAAACGGAGAGTGGTGGCGCTATATCACCGCCAGCCTGCTACATGGAACGCCTGCCCACTGGTTTAACAACATTGCGGGGCTACTCATTTTTGGCAATTTGCTGGAGCCGGTGATTGGCTCCTGGCCCCTGTTGGGGATTTACCTGATTTCATCCTTTGGCGGGCTTTGGCTATCAAGCCTCATGCTTCCCAATGGCATGACCTATGGGGCCTCAACCATTGATTACGGACTGATTGGGGCCTACATTACCCTGATGCTGCTGATTCGCTTGCAACTGGACAAGCAGGCTTTTTTTAAAGAGCTGCGAGGCAGCATTGTACTGACCCTGATGTTCGTGTTGTGGAACAGCATGGAAAGCGCCACCGTCAATTTATGGGGCCACGTGGGAGGACTCGTGGGCGGCATCCTGTGTATGCTGGCACTTTGGAGCCTCAGAAACAAAAAAGCAGCGCTACCATAACGCCAACCCGGTTTCTACATCAGGACAGCGATTGAGGGTTTCGGCAGGCGTCTCCCCAGCCAGTTCAAACAACACAAATTCGGCGGCAAACACCGAAACCGTACCCGGCCAAAGATGCCCGCCCCAGGTTTGATAGCTGGTATCAGACAAAACAATATGCAAGTGCGCAAACGGTTGCCCGTCCTTCAGCGAAATATTACCCGTACAGCTCACAATCTCGTAATCCCCATTCAGGGGATGGTGGCGATACACTTTTTCTTGCTGGTGGTAATAACTGATGGTTCCCCGATCCAGCGCCCCGATGACATTGACCCAACCCGCCTGAATGCCCTTGTCCCGGCAAAAGCGCTCCAGCGACTGAATAATGTCCGCTCCCTTCTCCAGTCGACCCATATGCACGTTTTGGGCCTTAAAGGCCATCGACAGCTTGACCACAACAAATCCTCCATACCAACCCTGTTATTATCCCATTATTTCAAGCTCGGCAAAACCGTGCTGTAATCGGCGCTAAACTTGCCCCAAGGGTCCCAGCCTGTTATTGTATTGCCCGTACTACTAATCATTCTGTTCCCCATCAGCATCGCAATTTTTCAGGGCGCCTGGTTTTCATTTCGGCATCTTCAATTGTAGCGATCTGGCTTACAGGCTGATGTTTTGCGCTGATTCAGGCAGCAAGGAGTCTAACCGTGTCCCCTACCAACAGCGAATCTCCCATCATCGTCCAGAAATTTGGCGGCAGCTCCGTGGCAGATGCCGATAAAATCAAGAATGTCGCTCGTATTATTGTGGACACCTACGAGAAAGGCTTTCGCACCGTGGCGGTTATCTCTGCCATGGGTGACTCCACCGATGATTTGGTAGAACTGGCCGGAAAGCTTTGTGAAAATCCCGGCGGACGTGAGTACGACGCCCTGCTGGCCACTGGTGAAATGGTTTCGGTGGCTGCCGTGGCAATGGCCATTCAAACCATGGGCTACCCGGCCATGAGTATGAACGGCGGACAGGCAGGCATTTACACCGAAGATTTGCATAACCGGGCCAGAATTCTGGAAATCAAGACCAACAATATCATTCAGCACCTGAATCAAGGCTATATCATTCTGGTCACAGGGTTTCAGGGCGTTAACAGCAAAGGTGATATCACCACCCTGGGGCGTGGAGGGTCTGACACCTCCGCCGTTGCGCTGGCGGGTGCCTTAAGCGCCGAACGTTGTGATATTTATACCGACGTGCGGGGTGTTTATTCAACCGATCCCCGAGTGGTTCCCGAGGCCATTAAAATTGAGCAGATTTCCTACATTGAAATGATGGAACTGGCACGGGTCGGCGCTCAGGTACTACACCCCCGAGCCGTGGAACTGGCTCGTCAGGGGAACATCAGGCTTTGCAAACGCAGTACATTCTATTTAGAGGACCCTGGAACAATGATGATTGGTGAAGTGAATTCTGATCGCGGAAACGCCGTTACCGGCATTGCCTGCGATAATAGCCAAAGCCGCTTTGCGGTGGTGGGATGCCCCGATCAGCCTGGGGTAGCCGCCGAGATATTTGGAAGTCTGGCCAGTGAAAATATCAGTGTGGATATGATCATCCAGTCTCTGGGCAAGCGGGAAGGCACCAACGACATTGCTTTTACCATCAACAGCACCGATGCCCATGATGCCTTGCGGGTTTTGAATACGGTAAAAGAGAAAATAGGCGCTGAAAGCATTAAGAGCGACATTGAAATCGCCAAGGTCAGCATTGTGGGCGCTGGCATGATTGATCGCCCCGGCATTGCCGCCGAGATGTTTGAAGCCCTATCCGACAGCGGAATTAACATTAAAATGATCTCCACCTCTGAAATCAAAATCAGCTGTCTGGTTGATAAAAATCAGGGTCATGACGCGGTCAGGGCAATCCACCAAAAGTTTTTCCCCCACGCCCACTCCCCGGAAGATGTCATGGTGAACGAAAAAGTGGGTTATTAATGGGGTATTCGTGGATTTCTGGAACCACAAGCTCGTAAGGTGCTAACAATGGTAAGCATTTCAAACACCATCCCTTTCAATCGAGAACGCTCGTTTTACGAAGAAGCGCCCTCATCCAAAAAACGCAAACTGGATTCCAGGTCTGTCTCAACCTACTTGGAAAACCCCAAAGTAGGACAGGCACTGATGTTGCAGGATGACTTGGTGATGGATGCCTTTCAAAAAGTTTTGGCCGCGCCTGCTGAGGAAAAAACTTCTGCGCTGCGCTGGCTCAACCAAATGCTGAAAGGTGTACCGGACTATTTTTCGAGATTTCAGAAAACCACCCAGGGCCAAGCGCCTCAAGTCAGAAGAAACCCGCAAGGCTTTCCTCTGGTGAACCAGTTGTTGGCCGAAAATCCAGCCCATTCTCTTGCGCTACGAAATTTTTTAAGAGCCAACCATGTATTGCTAGCCTCGGAAGATGAAAGTCAATACGCATTTAGCCAGCTGCTTGGCCTCACGCCAAAAACAGCCCAGAGTGATCTGGAACAGATCAAAGCGGCATTAAGAACACCGGGCTTAAATATTAATGCCGTTTTTAATGATTCATTAGAGCACTCCCCTTTGCATCTGTTCGTGATCTTGAAAAAAATGGAACTGTTAAAAGAAACCCTGCAAGCACCTGGCATCAACCCCAATACTTTCCGGGAAAACAATACTCCGGTGCAATATGCGGCAATCATCAACAATGCTCCAGCCATCAAGCTGCTAGCCAGACATCCCAAAACAGATATAAACCTCAAAGCAAAATGTTGCGATGGGACAGCCTTGCACCATGCGGTTCAAAACTATTCTTTTGAAGCTGTGGACGCCCTGATTACCGAAAAGGCCCTCCTGGAGGAAACCGATCATAAAGGATGGACCCCCCTTCATTACGCCGCCAAAGGCGATGATCATAATATCCTGAAAAAGCTGCTTGAAAATGGCGCTTTTGTCAACGCCAAAAATGAAAGTGGCCACACCCCAACACATTTGGCCCTTGAGAGCCTGAATACCCGTAATTTAAAAACATTAATTGAAGCCAAAGCGGCGCTCAATCAGAAAGATTTGAAGGGGAAAGCACCGCTGCATTACGCCATTCTGCTGCAAAAGCCGGAAATGGTTCATGAACTGCTGGTTGGTGGGGCCAATCCCGACCAGAAAAGTGCCAATTACGGTTTTTCACCGTTAATGCTTGCTATCAGATTACAAGATTTTGAAACCGTCAATACCCTCATCAATCTGGGCGCTAACTGTAATAGCGTTGATAAAACAGGAAGTACAGCGCTTCATTACGCCGTGACCTGGGGAGGTTTGAATTTGGTGAATCAATTGCTGGCCAATCACGCTTCTGCCAACGTCCACAATGATCGAGGCAAAACAGCGCTTCATATCGCCATTCAAAAAAACCAACCCGCCATAATTCGTCGTTTACTGCAAGTGCGGGGAACCATTAACGCTGTGGACAATCAGCAAAATACGGTTTTACACTTTGCCGCGGTTCAAACCAACCCCGAAATTTTAAAAATGCTACTACAAGAAGGCATAAAAAATAGCCTACTGAATGGTGCCAGTTTTTGCGGAAATACGCCACTGCACTATGCCGCCTTGATGGGTAGCCCTGAAATCGTTGAAGTGCTCCTGAATCAGCCCGGCATAGAGCTTAGTCGTCGTAATCAATGGAATGAAACGCCGCTGGATTTGGCCCTGAAAAACACGAACCCTCCGCAAGTTGCCCAACTGCTAAAAATGGCGCTTATCCGGTAAGTCTTTTTAAAGTTTTGGGATCATAAAACAGCTTTTTTTCAAATAAATCAGATCGATACAAGCTCTCGGCGGTTACCGTGTTAATCGGCCCACTCAAAGGGGCTTCGGTTTGCAAAATAGTAGGATGCTGCTTGGCCAATGGGCGGATTACGGAACACACTTTTACTTCACCTGGCGCAAAGGTGTTTCCAATTTCAGCCAATACGGCCTCAGGCTTGTAATTATCCATTCGGGCGGCCACCACGTTCATCAACACCCACTTGTTACAATTCAGGCTTTTTTGACCATCAAAGCGAGTGATCAGGTTATAGGCGTTCGTAAACTGAAGCTGCTTATAAGCGCCGCTCTCAATGGCTTTACGCAGTTTTTTACGCACGTTGGCATCCGGCAATAACAACATGGCATCTTCATCATAATTGGGCTGAGAATAATAAAAATCCAGCGGTTTATGTCGCCAAATCTCGCACCTGGGGGCCTGATCGCAAAAGTCGTTCAAGAGGTTGTAAACTTCCCATTCTTTGCTCTTGCGGTTGTACATTAAAATGCCGCTATGCTCCATCCAGGTGCGATCCTGGGTTTTGGAAATATGGCTCCCCCCTCGGGCAATAATGGCAACGCCAGCGTTGGCCGCTTTCATCTCACTCAATGTCCAGTCCGCCAGTTTTTGAGCCATTTCCAGCTTTCTGGAATCCTTTTTGTCGAGCATCTCAAACGGGGGATCCATCCCGGCTTTGCGAGGAGCCGGACAGACTCTGGCCCACTCTCGGGGGTAAAGGGAAGGAAAAAACAACAAATAATGCTCTGCCTTACGCGTATTGGAAGGCGGCAAAGTGGCGCTGGCCTGAGTGGTCAATTGAAGTTGAGAGGCCCTCGTCCGTGACCTTGGCACAAATTGATCCAGAACCGCTGGTTTAAAAACCGGCGACAAACGTTGTGGTCTTGCAGGAAAAAGTGGCAAGTCAATTTTCTCTTTTAAAAAAGCCCTATGGTTCTGATTCACATAGGAAGAACCAGTGGGCAAAACAAATGGACCCACGTATTTACGTCTCCTAAATATAACCCCTTATGAAAAACCCCTCTTGAAACTCAGAATTGCAATTATGGTACCTCAAATAAAACAGGATTCAATAGCAGATTATTTAAACAAAACGGAGCGGTAAACATCCGCTCCGTTTCAAGATTTAAAGGGCCTTAACTACTTGGCACTAACCAACTTCAAGCGGGTTAACGCTCGTGTCAATGCCTTCTGGGCAACTGCATTAGTATGCTTGTCATCCAGTTTTCGCAATTCAGCTTCGGCCCGTTCTTTGGCCTGCTTGGCCCGAATGGCGTCAATTTCACCGGTCAGCTCAGCGGCATCGGAAAGCACGGTCACGCTTTTGCCATCCGTGCTTAACATGCCACCCATCACCGCTAAAGGGTACTTTTGACCATTGATGCTGTAGCTCATGACCCCAATATCCAAAGGGGTGACCAATGGAATATGCCGAGGCTTGATGCCAATCATCCCATCCAGGGTTTTACCATAGAAGGCATCCACTTCTGCTTCAACCACCACCCGTTCGGGGGTTACGATTTTAAGTAACATGAATCAGCTCCTTAAGCCTAAGCTCTTAATTTGGCGGCTTTTTCGCGGGCTTCTTCAATGCTGCCCACCATGTAAAAGGCTTGCTCAGGCAAATCATCGTGCTGACCTTCCAGCAACTCCCTGAAACCACGAATGGTATCTTCCAGCTTGACGTATTTACCAGGGCTGCCGGTAAATACTTCCGCTACAAAGAAGGGCTGGCTGAGGAAACGCTGAATTTTACGGGCACGAGATACGGCCAGCTTGTCATCATCCGACAGCTCATCCATACCCAAAATGGCGATAATATCCTGCAATTCCTTGTAGCGCTGCAAGTTGGCCTGAACGCCACGAGCCACTTTGTAATGCTCCTCGCCCACCACCAAGGGGTCTAAGGCCCGGCTGGTAGAAGACAAGGGGTCAACCGCAGGGTAAATACCCAGCTCGGCAATTTGACGAGACAGTACGGTGGTGGCATCCAAGTGACCAAATACGGTGGCTGGAGCCGGATCGGTCAAATCATCCGCAGGCACATAAACGGCCTGAATGGAAGTAATAGAACCATCCTTGGTGGATGTAATCCGCTCTTGCAGCTCGCCCATTTCAGTGGCCAGGGTAGGCTGGTAGCCAACCGCACTGGGCATCCGGCCCAACAGGGCGGATACTTCAGAACCGGCCTGGGTGAAGCGGAAAATGTTATCTACAAACAGCAATACATCCTGTTTGGCCACGTCCCGGAAGTACTCGGCAACGGTCAAAGCGGACAAAGCCACCCGCAAACGGGCGCCCGGAGGCTCGTTCATTTGCCCGTAAACCAGGGCCACTTTGCTCAGTACGCCCGCTTCCTTGAACTCGTGATACAAATCGTTCCCTTCACGGGTACGCTCGCCCACGCCGCCAAATACGGAAACACCGCCGTGCTGCTGGGCGATGTTGTTAATCAATTCCTGAATAATAACGGTTTTGCCAACACCGGCACCACCAAACAAGCCAACCTTGCCGCCTTTGGAGTAGGGGGCCAGCAAGTCGACAACCTTAATGCCGGTTTCAAAAATTTCCACATCGGTGGAGCGCTGGGTCAGGGTTGGGGCCTGACGGTGAATCGGCCAATGCACTTCGGCGTTGACTGGACCCGCTTCATCCACGGGCTCGCCCAAAACGTTCAAAATACGACCCAGTGTTTTATCGCCCACCGGAACCATAATAGGAGCGCCGGTGTTAATAACTTTCATGCCCCGAACCAAGCCTTCGCTACTGTCCATGGCCACGGAACGAACCCGGTTATCGCCCAGCAATTGCTGCACTTCGGTAACCAGCATCACCGGGTTTCCGTTGGGGTCTTTGTCTTCAATTCTTAAGGCGTTGTAAATTTCGGGTAGCTCACCAGCGGGAAACTCAACGTCCACCACGGGTCCAATTACTTGAGTGATGACGCCTGTCGAGGTTTTCTCGGTCGTCTTATCAATCACCTGGGCCATGAATATCTCCTGTCAAACGCTTGGGGATGGGTAAAAACTGTTCTAAAATCTGATTAAGACGCCCCATACAGAACGTCTTGTCCGCTCTTTTTTGATGAACCTGAAACGGGGTTGCAGAGGAGGACATCAAGCCAATCTTGCCATAAAAAACCGCTTCGTCAACCAGAAAGGCTTGGGCTATAATAGACCCATCGAGTTAGAGCCTCAGCTTGAGGCAGGAACCGGGGGAAGCACGCATGAATTCAACCATTCAACACGCCCGCACGCTGGGCATTTTTAAAAGCAGCGCCGCCATTGCCAAAATGGTGCCTTGTTTGCTGGCAGTTTCACTGCTTTCCCAGCCGGTTCTGGCTCAAATGACAGCGCCCCCACCCACCGCTCAGCCATCCCAGCCGGTCATGGCCCCTTCCTCCACCTCGGCCCTTAAAATCCAGACGGGAAGTCAGAAAGTGCCTGCCGGAACCATGCTCACCATTGGGTTTAACACCGATATGGATTCTCGAACCACCAATACAGGCGATGCTTTCAATGCGTACCTCACCCAGGATTTCACAGTGAAGGGTGAAAACGCGACTCGCCGGGTGGTGCTTCCGGCAGGAACCACGGTTCGGGGCCGAGTTCAGGAAGTGAAACGGCCCACATTTTTCAGCCGGGGAGGCGCCATTTATCTTTCGTTTGATCACGTGGTGGTTCCCTCCGGTGAATTACTGCCTTTAACCCTGAATTTATCCACCGAAAACACGCTGGTGAATGATCAGGGCGCTCTTTACGCCGATCCTGGCATTGGCAAGAAGGTGCAAAAAGGAGTGGACGCAGGTAAGCAGACCTTTGGCAACATTACCGATCAAGGATTTTCCGCTGGTAAACAAATTGCGGGCGGACTGGGAAGCCTGATTACAGTCCCTGCCGCGGTTGTGGGCGGGGCATTGGCAGGCACCGCCGTAACCACAGGAAAGGCCGCAGTGGCCGTGGTGGGAAAAGGAGACAGTGTCATCATCAAGCCCGGCGACACGGTAACCATTGATTTTGGGGGTTCCTTTAATCTGCCCGCCGAATAAGCCTTTTCTTCTGGTTTTGGTTTAAATATAAACCCCCAAAAGATTGACCTGATGCTCTATAACACCATTCCATAAAGCTGTGTTAATAATATAGCTATGAGGTTGGGCTAAGCGTGAGTCCAAATCCAGCTTCAATTGGTATATTTTGTAGGAGTTCTGAAATATGAATAACATTATGAAAACAGGGCTAATTAGCCTGGTGATGGTAGGTACCCTGGTAAGCGCAATGCCCGCTTCCATCGCTGCAAACACCGATCCCCCACGCAGCGGGAAAATCTCCGGCCGCTCCGTTGTTGCAGGCGTACTTTCCTTCCTCGTTTGGCCCGGTATTGGCCAGGCGGTTAACAGCAACAAAGGCCCCAAAGTTGCCACCCATGCCGTCATCGGCCTTTTCCCTCCTTTCCGCTTCTGGTCCGGTTGGGATGGTTTAGTGAACCGTCAAGGTGGTTACTGGAACGGCAAAATCTAGTTTCTATTTTTCGATTACAACAACCCGTTCGGTTCACTGGACGGGTTGTTGTTTTTTTGATTGTATAGATTTCAATCGAGCCGCACAGATGCGTTGTTCTTTTAAAATCAATCGCAGCCATCCATCGGGAAGGGGGAATCTATGCAACTTCGAACCGGGCCTATCATCCTGCTCAGCAAAGTAGGCCAGCAACTCTGTACAATCGCCCAGCATAAGGCGCCACAACCAGTGGAATGGCAGTCCACCCTCACCATGATTCCCAAACGAGCCCCAAGCGACTTGCCTAAAAAAATAAAGCCCGTGTTCAAAACCCGTGAAGATTCGTGGGCCGACTTACGCCCCACTTCCAGTTCGCTATCCCAGTATGGCAGAGACCAGCATCAGCAACTCTTGCGCTTTTTCGACTGCTTTAAATTCTCAAGTCCTGAAAATGCAAGAAAAACCGGTGGCTAAACGCAATCAAGCGCCGCCCGCAAAGGCTTCCTTTAGCTTGCCTACAATAGAAACATTCTGACTGGCTCGGCTTTTGCGGCTGCGATCCTGCTGCAATTCGCCCAGTTTTTGCAGCAGCTTTTTCTCTTCGCCACTCAACTGGGTAGGAATTTCAACCTGAACTTCCACATAATGATCGCCTCGCTTGCTGTTGTTGTTCAAGTGAGGAACCCCTGAGCCTTTCAAGGTGAAAATATGACCATTCTGGGTCCCTGAAGGAATTTTAATACGCTCGGTACCATCCAGCGTGTTTACTTCCACTTCGCCGCCCAAAGCCATTACGGAATAGGGGATCTCCTGTAAGGAGTAAATATGGTAGCCATCCCGCTTAAATTCGGTGTGAGGTTTAATTTGCAAAACCACGTACAAGTCACCGGGAGGGCCACCCTTAATACCCGCATCTCCTTCTCCGGCCACGCGCAAGCGGGTACCCTGATCCACACCCGGCGGAATGACGATAGAGCGCTTGGTTTCAACCGACGTGCGCCCCTGCCCCTGACAGTCCCGGCAAGGGTTCACAATCAGGGAACCCGTTCCCTGACAGTTCGGACAGGTTACAATTTGGGTAAAGTGACCAATAATGGTTTGGGTGGTTTGACGAACCTGACCTTGCCCACCGCAAGTGGAACAAACCGTAGGGCCGGAACCCGCAGAGGCTCCGCTGCCTTCGCAAGAATCGCAATTTTCCAGGTGGTGAAATGTGATTTCTTTTTTGGTGCCAAAAATGGCATCGTTGAACTCTAGCTGCAAGTCCATTCTCAGGTCGTTGCCTTGCTGAGGCCCACCCCGACGGCGCTGCCCCCCATAGCCAGCCGCCCCGCCAAAGAAGGAAGCGAAAATATCGCCCAAATCCGGGAAGCCTTCCGCAAAATCCCATTGCGGTTGATAACCGCCACTTTTCAGGCCGTCATGACCATAGTTGTCATAAACCTGCTTTTTATTGGGGTCAGAAAGTACATCGTAAGCCTCGCCCAATTCCTTGAACTGCGATTCGGCATCCGGGCTTTTGTTGGTATCCGGGTGGCACTCTTTGGCCTTTTTCCGAAAAGCCTTCTTGATTTCTTCCGTAGAAGCGCCTTTGGAAATACCGAGAACCTCGTAATAATCTCGCCGGGTTGTACTCATTTGCATACTTTCTCAATGATTAATATCAGGGGGAGGGCTGAATTAGAATAGACCTGAAGGGACAATCGATAATCCCATTAAAAATTCAGGACGGCTATAGAGGGGGAATCCTAAGGCCATTATACAGGAGCCAGCCAAGGGCTATTTGACAAAAGGATTCCGGGGCTTCTCTTCTGCCTCTGCTCCCAAGGCGGTGGGTGCCTCTTGGGCGGTGTCTGCCTGAGGCGCGCCAGTGGACACAACCACCATGGCAGGACGAATCACTTTATCATGCAACTGATACCCACTTTGAGCCTCGTGCATCACTGTATCCTCGGAAAATTCCGCGCTGGCCATCTGGTTGACCGCTTCATGCAGCAAGGGGTCAAACTGTTGACCCACGGCCTTGATTTTGGTGACGCCCATATTATCCAACCCATCCATTAATTGCTGGCGCATCATGCTAAAGCTTTTATACAGCAGCTTGGGGTCAGAACTTTCGCTTAAGCTGCCAGTGGCCCGCTCCAGATTGTCCAGCACGGGTAATAGCTCCATAATGCTTTTTTGGGCGCCATATTTCACCAAAGATTCCTGCTCATCACGGGTGCGCTTGCGGTAGTTATCAAAATCAGCCGCCAGCCGGGTGAACTGGTCTTGTAACAGTTGATACTTTCCTTGCCACTCGGACTGTTCAGCTTCTGGCTCACTGTTTTCACCGAAACCGGCAACCGCTTGCGGCTGGCTCATGGTGTCGATGTCGGAAGACTCCATTTCTTGAGATTCACGCTCTTGAGATTCACGAGGGGCGGATTTGTTAAACATAAATGGGCTTCCTTCTAAACGGATATAAAATAAATGCATGTACGCATTCTATGCCTTTTAAATATAAGGCTTTACCGATTTACCCAAATTCGAGAGTTCTCTGCGAATGCTTAGGGTTCAGCCCATCACGCTTGAGGCAAACAGATGAGTGGTCATTCAAACGGCAAGGTTAAGCGTACATTTTGGGGTTTATTATAACAACTCTCCCGCCGGGAGCGAACCGCCTTAAGTATTTTTTAAGAGTTTACCTCCATAACCATGGGCAGAAGGCAGGGTTCCATGCTTGGCATGTTCCGGTTTTAGTGATATGTCATGAGCGAACAAGGATAGGGACCTTCCCAAATCCAGTCGTGGATGGTTGATGTTCATCTTTAACCCAGCCTTAAGCAGGCCGTAATTGTACTGATGACAATATCTCGTCTGTTGTAACAATGGCTTAACAAAGAGAATCCGGCTAGCAACACCATGGCTTGAGCAATCTTACTAGTTTAGTTCCAGAATGCGAATGCGTTATATAAAGGGGCATCTATTTATGGCAATACCAACGACCTTACCCCAACAGATGGTACCTCCATCTCAACCGGCACCAGCCCGCACCTCCGGGGCATTGGTGCTAAACATCAATGGGCCTTTTACCAATGTTGAGGGTGAATCGTCTGTAAGCGGTTTGCCGGGCAGCAACAATCCCGCCGGTTCAGCAATTAACGGTGGCACTAATTTCCCGTCCAGCCCAGCGTTAAACGCAGGTCCTGCTGCTGATACATTCCAGCGCAGAAACAATAACGCGCCAGCGGGCTCTCTGAAAGAGCGTCTGGAACAAGCGTACCTGAATGCCGAGCAAGCCAGAAACGAATATCTGAATATCGGTAACCAGGTGAACGGGCAGGCATTCCAGGCCAACCAGACGCCCCAAATGCCTCAACCAGCAATGACAAGCCCAATGGCACCCCTTCCCGCATTCGCCACTCAGCCTCCACAAACCAATCCTCAGCAGTTTCAGCAACAACTGAGTCAGTTGCAACAGATGCAACAAACCCAGCTTCAGCAACAACAGCAGCAGTTCCAGCAACAAATGCAACAGCAACAAGCGGAACAGCAAGCCCAAATTCAGCAGTTACAACAACAAAACGCCATGCTGCAACAACAACAGGCACAAGCCCCCCAGCCACAGGCCATGGACCCGGCTATGCAACAGCAACAGATGATGCAGCAAATGCAGCCGCAGAATCCTTACGCCCAAGGCCAAATGGATCCCGCTACGCAGCAGCAGATGATGATGCAGCAAATGCAACCGCAGAATCCTTACGCCCAAGGCCAGATGGATCCCGCTATGCAACAGCAAATGATGATGCAGCAAATGCAACCGCAAAACCCTTACGGGCAAGGCCCAATGGATCCAGCGATGCAGCAGCAACAGATGATGCAGCAACAACAACCTATGGACCCCGGCATGCAGCAGCAGCCCGGTGGTCAGGACTTTCAGGCAATGCGGCCTGAAGAACTGAATATGGTTATTGCCAATCCTCCCACCCCCAACCACAAACTGGGTGCCATTCTGGAGTTTGCGGCCCGCCAACAGGGAAACCGCGAGACTTACGAATTACTGAAGCGTGAAGCTTTGGCCCCCACCAGCCAACTACCCCCAGGACAAGCCCAGGAAGATGGCAATCTGGTGCGTCAAGCCGCCCTATTCGCCTTGGGCAACCTGAACCGCGCCCAGAACAGCCAGGTAGAAACAGCCATGTTGCCGGGTCTGGACTCCATTAACAACATTCTGGGGAACGCTCAGGAAAGCCCTGCGGTGAAAGCCGCGGCGGTAACCGCACTGGGCTACATCGATCGCCCTCAGGATAAAGTGATTCAAGGTTTACTGAACCGTGCGGCCAAAGACCCCAGCCAGGATGTTAAAAATGCGGTTCAGCAAGTGAAATCCGGATTGATGAGCGCTGCCAATCAGGCTCAGGCAGCGGGTCAAATGCCACCGCAACCCGGTATGCCTCAGGCCAGCTAAGCAATCTTCAGATAGGCCATTATCTCTTAAAACCGGAAGCCCCCAGTGGGTTTCCGGTTTTTAAAGTTGAAACAGAATAATAAAGAGGCTATAATTAAAATAATAATTTACAATCTGTCCATTTTTTAGGTTCAACGCCAAAATAAAGCGGGTAAGGCTATCTCTATTATCTTTTTTAGCGTTGAAACCTTTTGGGTTCTCTCTGTTCAGCTTAAGTGACATTGAAGGGTGTTTTACGGGTTGGCCTCATACCAGTCGCCAGCTCTCGGTTCAGCCCCGCTGAATCATGGCCCTTAACCTGACAAGGACTTTACATTTGAAAGCAGCACAGCTTTTCAGCTCATACCGTTCTGCCCTGCTTTTACTGGCGGCAGGTCTGGCATTGAGCCCCATGGCCATTTTTGATCCGGTCATGGCCCAGCGCCCCCTTCAGATACCGGCAGTTTCCGTATTGCACCAGCTGCAAATTCTGGAATCTGACAACAACACCCAATTAATTTTAAAGCTCAATGGATCGCCCCAAACACTGCGGGTAACCGATCAGCCCGGACAGCCCATGACGGTCAGCTTTGCAGCCTCAGCCAAAGATTTGCCCATGAACCGGAATTTTCCATGGCCCAACCTGAAAGGCGTTTTTGCGGAAAACCGCAACGGGCGAGTTCAGATTTTCATCAAAAGATCCATGGTAGGCTCGGTAACCATCAGCCATTCGGCCCACCAGATGGTGTTAAACGTTCCCCATGTTTTTATTCCCAAAAACGGCAACGGTAACGAAATTTCACCGGGCGTTCAACACACCAGTTTTGTGGAGCAACTGTCCAGCGGGCCTGCCAGAGTTAATATACTGGAAATAGATCCTCAAAATCCGTCGGTAGACATTACCCCAGCTTTGGCTGCCAACCGTATGGGGGCCAAATCCAACGTAGCCAACATGGTGTCCGGAAATCAAGCCATTGCAGGCATTAATGGCTCCTTCTTCAAACAGGATGTGGGCATTCCATTGGGGATCATTATTATTAATCAGGAATTAATTTCGGGGCCTATCTACGATCGGGTGGCCTTGGGACTGACCCCCACCAACGAAGTGGTCATGGATCGCATTCGGCTGGGTGGAGAAGTGGTGATGCCCGATCGGCGCAAGGTTAGTGTTCATACCATTAACCAGCCTCGGGTCAAAGCCGATCAAACCGTTGCTTACACCACACGCTGGGGGAAAACCGCACCCAAGGTACCTCAAAATGGCTTGCAAATTTTACTGCGGAACGACCGGGTGGCAGGGGTATCTCAAAATGAAGCCTTGCCCATCCCCAAAGACGGGGTGGTCATTTCCGGGCCAGCCACCCCCGACATGCTGGCCCTGGCCAACCTGGGGCCCAACTTGCCGGTCAGTGTCAATATTTACACCATTCCAGACTGGTCGGGAATGAAACATGCCATTGGCGGGGGCCCCTGGCTGGTAAAGGGGGGACATCCCTATGTAGACTTGCAGGCTCAGCACTTTACAGCCAGCAGTTTAGGCAGCCGGGAACCCCGAAGCGCAGTGGGCGTTACCGCTACTGGAAAAATGTTGCTGGTCACGGTGGATGGCAGACAAAAAGGAATTTCGGTGGGCATGACCATTTATGAGTTATCACACCTCATGAAAAAACTGGGGGCGGTCAACGCCATGAATCTGGATGGCGGCAGCTCCACCCAGATGTCTGTATTTGGCCGAACCGTGAACACCCCGTCCGCCGGTTCGGTGGGGGTCAGCAACTCCCTGCTCATTAAGCACAGTGGCGATGGCTCAATGGCTGAGCGATTCGACACCACACGCTTCAGCCGCTAAAAATCAGCGCCATTCAGCCTTAAAGAAAAATCGGCCCCACCTGATTTTTTCCTTGGCAAGGACTGTACCAAATGCCTCTCCACCCTAACCATCAGCCTGAATAATGCTATACTATAAGCTGGATCAACAATCAGGCTGGGTGGCTGATTTACAAGCATCAGATGCTGCTGGCTCAATCCCCGTATTGATAAAATGTTGAGTGTCTCAAGCTTGCCAATCGGCACATTTCTCATCTTGCCAGTAAAATAAAGTAATACGGAGTGTTTCAGGCTAAAAATAAGCAGCCAGGCCTCCATCTTTCAGCATTATTGAACGAGGTTTAACCAGACATGGTGTCACTTTCCCGGCATATCTCCCTGGCAAGCGTTACTGGGCTGGCCTTGCTTTGTCTGGTTTCTCCAGTCTGGGCGGCGGATGGACGGGTTCAAGCCATCCAGTATAATGCCGCCAGTCGCCACTTTCAGATCAATGCTGCTGGTAGCCTGAGGGCCGTGGTAAACACCTTGAACGTGGCGGGTCACAAACGCATTATCATTGATTTGGACAACGCCGAAATTGGCACCGAGCTGCCCCGAGACGTGCAACTGCTTCACGCTTTATCTCGCCAAATGCCGACCCTCAAAAATGTAACGGTCAACCAGTACGCAGGCAATGGTCGGCCCATTGTGCGAATTTTAATTGATATTCAAGGCGATCCGGGAACCGTGCGGCTGGTTAGAAATCAGGGTTCTCAAATTGAGCTGGCCTTCAATGAATCAGCCAATAATGGGTATAGCAATTATGCGCAGCCTCCCTCGCTCTCTCGGCTCAATCCGCCCCAGGAACCCGCCATAGCAAGCAATCAGCAATCGGGTCCTACCCCTCCCGTCTATGGGCAAAACACTTTTTCTGAGGAAGATTTACGCCGAACCCTGTCGGTTCTCAATAGCAAGTACGAAAATCTGGTGCAAGAAAACCAGTACCTCAAATCTCGACTGAATAACGCCGAGCAATCTCAAAACAATCACTTGTCCGGCCTGGAAAAAAACCGGGAAGAACAAAATCGTTTAAAAGCGGATGTAGATCGCCTGAGCAGTGAAAACGCCAATTTACAAAGCCAGTTGAATAGCCTGCGTTTGGAAAATCAGCGCCCTGATCCGGCACTCAGCAGTCAACAAGCTGAAATTGCCAGACTGAAAAGCGACAATCAGTCTCTGAATACTCAGTTAAGCGCTGCGCTTTCCAGGCCCAAAGGCACCAGCGTTGATGAGATGAAACAATCACTGGCTGAAATAAACCGGCGCTATGACAAACTGGCACAGGAAAACCAAACGCTCCGATCAAGGCTGGAAACCCAAGCCAACCAAACCGCTAGCTTCTCGGCCAACAAAACCCAGCTAGAGCGCTTAACGCAGGAAAATCAGGATCTCAACGCCAATATCACCCGTTTGAAAGCCGATCTGCAAAAAAACACGGCAGTAGCGGCCAACAAAACCCAACTGGATCGCTTAACCCAGGAAAATCAGGATCTCAACGCCAATATCACCCGCTTGAAAGCCGATTTGCAAAAAAATACCACCAACGCCAAAAGCACTTCCGCTGTTTCCGATACAGAATTTCAAACCTTGCGTAAACAGTTAACGGTGGCCCAAGGCTCTTTAAGTGATGCTATCCGCACCATTAACGAGCAGAACAAGGAAATCGCCTACCTCCGCAATCAGGTCAACACGGTGCAGGCAGGGATGGATGGCGCATCCAAAGAGCAGGTGTCCGCTCTGCAAGCGGAAATCGCTCAGTTAAAAAAAGGCACCCAGAGCAACAGCGCAACCCAAAAGGAACTGGCCAACGCCAAAGCGGAGCTGGAAAGCCTGAAGCGATCCACGGCCAGCAACAAAGGAAGCGCCGCTGATAAGCAGACCATCGCCCTGCTGAACCGTGAAAAACAAACCTTGCAGGATGATCTGGACAGCCTGAAAATGGCGCAACAGCAAAACGGCAACAGCACTCAAAAGGCCGAGCAGTTGGAAAGTCAGCTCAACACCTTGCAGAGCGATTTATCAAGCCTAAAACTCAAGTACAGCCAAGCATTGCAGGAAGCGGCCCAGGCCAAAGAATCTCTTAAATTAGCCAGCACCAAAACCAAACCCGGAACCATTAGCAAACCAGACGCTGGACAGCAACCAGCGCTAGACAACCTGAACCAGCAACTGAGCGCCCTGCGCCAGGAAAATAAAGCGCTGAAAGAAACCATCAGCGCCACCCCGGTGAACCGGACAACCTCAACCAACACTCAGGCCGAGCGGGATTACAATTTGGCAAAAACCGCTTTAAGCGAAAAGAAAATTGAAATGGCGCTATCCAAATTTAAGGAAGCGTTGCTACTGGATGCGGACAACGCCAAGTATGCCACCGATTACAGCATTGCCCTGGCTGAAGATAAACAGTACGGCGAGGCCATTGATGTGCTGAGGCGCTACTTGCAACGCAATCCCGGAGATCGGGACGCTTATAACCAGCTTGGAAAAGTCTACCTGCTCAACGATCAGGCTGATGCGGCCAATCAAGCCTTTACACGGGCCATTCCGCTCAGTGTGCTGAACAATTACGCCACCTCTCTTAAAAAAGTGGGAAACATCGCCGAGGCTGAGTCTGTGTTTAAACTGGCCTTAACCATCAATCCCAAGGACAGTGAGGTGTTGTTTAACCTGGGAAACCTGTACAACGCTGAAAACAAACTGGAAGAAGCTCGCAACAAGTATCTGGAAGCCATTCAGGCCCGTCCCGGCTTTGCCGAAGCACACTATAACGTGGGATTGATTTTTTCAAAGCTGGGCGATAACGCTCAGGCAGTCACCCATCTTGAAAAATACCTGCAACTCTCTCCCAACGCTCGCAATGCGGAAACCATCAGAACCTACATGCAAAAACTCAAAGCCTGATGAGCCCCCACAAAGCCCCTTAAATAAAAGAGCAACAAAAGAGCGGCGATGCGTTTAAACCGCCGTGCGCTGAATGAAGCGATCGATTTGTGCGGCCAACAAGGGATAATCCCGATCTTTCAACCGGTGATGGGTTTCGCCCAGCAGGGTCTTGTCCAAATGCGCCCCGTTTTCATAATAGGGGGCAAGCGATTGCCCCTCCGGCTTTCCAATTTGGCGAAACATTTGATCCACCTGAGCCATGGGAATATATTGATCCTGTTTGCCCCGAATAATCTGAACCGGCGTGTGAGTCAGCTTTTTTAAGGGGGCTTCGGCATCCAGATCCAGGGTCATGCGCTTTTCGTTAAACAGCCAGCCCAGTTTGAAGCGATCCCGGTTATGGACAAACACTTTTTTAAGCGAAGGCAATGGATTGGCCAGCACCAAGGCTTTAGGGGCCACTTCCCCCAGCAGTTCCAGAGCATGGGCGGTATTGGCGGCCACAATACTGCCCAGAGAATTTCCCAGAATAATCTGGTCCTTCACCGGAATTTTAGCCCCCATTCGCTGCTTGGCATACAAACTAACCGCCAGCCCGGACTTATACAGCGCCTCTGGGCTGGGAGCGCCCCCACTGCGCCCAAAACCGGGGTAATCATAAACAATAATCCCCATTTTTTGATCCCGAAACGTGCGCATCACTGGCTCAAGGTGCATAATATTGCTGCCACGCCCGTGGTGCAGAATAACCGTGGGACGCCCGGCGGGTGCCGGAATATGCCAAGCGTGAACCGTGATATCATCCAGTAAGGGATCTGCTTTGAATCTGCCCTTTAACGCGCTGGCCTGATTTTCTTTAAGCACTTGCTGGATGTTGATGAAGTGTTCATTTTTGTTTTCAATAATGGAGCGCAAGGTCTTGTCTTTTAGAAACTGGGCATCCGGCTTTTCCTGAGGCCCCTTTAAAAAGCGATTGGCGCTGAATTTTTCAATGCGTTTGGCCGTTCCGCCCATAAACCGGGGCAAGGGAATAAATACCAGCGCCCACACGCACAAGCTACTAAACATTTTAACCACATCTACCGCGTAACGCAGGGTTAACACCCCATTCAACGACCAGCGCCGCAGGGGAACCGGCAGATGTTCGGTTAATCGCTGCAATAGTTTCGGCCTGCCAAACCGTGGCCCCCCATGGCCAAAAGCGGGCTGCGAGGATTGTAAACCCTGCTGGTGCCAGCCACCCCCATCAATCGGGTGCCTTGCACTATGAACAGGCCCCGGCATCCCCACTGAACGGAAAGGCCCTGAAGGAGCCTGTCGGTTCTGAAATAGGGAAGAAGGGATCAAACTACGCACCGAACACTGTTACCCACCGATTTGGGAACTCAAAAACGGAAACCGTCACTCATATAAAAGCGAAGTCCTATTTTTTTTTGCGTTTGGACCACCTTCCACACTCGCCGGGAACCAGGCTTTGCAAAAAGCAAGCCCGTGAATCACAATGGGGGGAATGTCATGGGGTTAACGTGGTAATGCTGAAAACCTCGACTCACCTTCCCACCACGACACCCTTCATTGGCTTGAGGACCCTATTTTATGACCAGCCAATCGCCAGAGCGTCCAGTGCCACAGCACCCAGAAAAAATCACGTCCTCTCGCTATCTGCTGGGAGGGGCGTTGCTGTTTAGCCTTTTGGTGGCCCTGTGGGTTGAACGTCGCATTTTTAGCGACCCCGCCGCCGTTAACGATGACCTTCGCAACCAGATTTACTGGATGGCCCCCATTACGGATCCCGGTTTGTTCCTTCACGATTACATTGCCCAGTATTTCGCCCAGCCTTTATTAATTTCTCCGGTGCTGTCCGGCATTTATCACTGGGCAGGGCCATGGCTAAACCCCTTGCAACTCTCCCAAATCATGCCGTTCCCTCTGGTGGTGCTGGCTACTTTTTTCCTGTTCCAGTTCGCCCGAAACTTTCGGGATACCACCTACGCCTTTTGGGTTTGCTTTGCCTTCAATTGTTCTATCTGGATATTTAAAAACATGGCCGGGGGGCTGTCTCGGGCCTTTATTTATCCCCTGCTGTTTTTTACGCTTTGGCAACTCATCCGAAAAAACTGGATAACACTTGCTCTGGGCCTGATTGCCAGCGCCCTGATTTACCCTCCGGCCTTCTTTTTATCCCTGATTTTGTTATTGATTGAAACCATTTACCATTACGGCAAGGATCAGGATTTCAAAAAACGAGTAAGCTGCCTGCTGGTTAGCTTTCTGGCCAGTCTGGGGCTTTTGTTCTGGCGCACCGCAAACGCAGGCACCGATCCCTCTTTGTTTGGAAACCTCAGCACCAATCAATCCACCGATGGCCTCCGAGACTTCACCCTTGGGGGGCGTATCGTGTTGTTTCCCTGGGGCAATTTTTCGGAAATCTGGCCTGCCCCCCTCCAGTTTTTAGGGCAAATACTGGAAAGAGTGCCGCACCTTTACATTCTAATTCCCACCGCTGTGTTTCTGCTGTTAATTGGCCTCTACCATCGTTTTGGCAAAGCCCGCTGGGGGCCGTTGCTCATTCCTGCGCAAATATGGAGGCTCTTAATCAGCTCGGCCATTCTGTATGCGCTGGCCTGGGTGTTTCTGTTTTATTTTTATGTGCCAGAACGCTATCTACAGTACACCTTCCCCCTGATCCCCACCTTTATGGTGGGAACACTCATTTACCAATTGCAGCGTTACGGGGGGGCTAAAAAGCAATGGCCCTACATCGCTTTGGCCTTGCTTTGCCTGATCCTCACCAGTTTTTTCTGGCGGGCCGATCTGATGAATTCCAAACCCAGCGAAAAAGCCCTGTACCAGTACTTAAAAACCACCTCCAAGCAGAGCATAATTGCGGCCTCTCCGGGGTTGGCCAGTAATATTCCGCTTTATGCCTACCGCAGCGTTTTTATCAGCAATGAAGCCTATATTCCCTTTCATCAACGGTATTTTCAGCAAATCAAACACCGCTGGAAGGCGTTTTTGCTGGCCTATTACGCCACGACCCCTCATGTTCTGGCCGATTTTGCCGCCAAAAGCGGTGTGGATTACATAGTGGCTCAATCCATCGATTTTAGTGAGCCACGCCTAAGCGAGCTGCCAGATCGCTACTACTACGCCTTTGAACCAGCGTTTTTCAACCGTTTAAAGCGTCCTAAACCCAGCGATTACCTGCTCAATCAGGCACCTAAGGCTTGTATTCCGTTTGTGAGCAAAGGAATCAAAGTCATTCAGGTGCAATGTTTGCTCACTTACTTGAAACAGGGTTAACGCTCAAACAGCTGACTATAAGGCACCACGCTTTGGGCCTTGGTAGCCAGAATTTTAAGCTGCACTTCGCCATTTTTGGCTTCCGCCTCCCCCAGAATGAGAACCTGAGTGGCGTTTAACTTGGCCGCGCGTTCCAGTTGCTTGCCAAAGCCCTTGCCGGACAGATCCACTTCCACTCTGTGATGCTGAGCCCGCAACTGCTCCGCCAAATCGAAGGCAGCGGCATGTTGATCGGTCACAATATAGTAATCCAGGGGTTTTACCGGCAGCGCTCCCACCAGCGACATCAAACGCTCCAAGCCCAAGGCCCAGCCAATGGCCGGGGTTTCAGGCCCACCCAAATCTTCTACCAAAGTGTTGTAGCGCCCGCCGCCACACACCGCGTTTTGCGCCCCAAGATTGGTGGAGGTAATCTCAAACACCGTTTTGGTGTAGTAATCCAGCCCCCGTACCAGCATAAAATTACGTTGATAAGGAACCTTCAGGGCATCCAGAATGCTCAGCAACTGGGCAAAATGCGCTTGGCAGGCTTCTGAGGTAAAGTCGGTCTGCAAAAACTGTTGAATATCAGGCAAGCCGTAGATAGACTGACACGCCGTGTTTTTACAATCCAGCATGCGCAGCGGATTGCTGTCATAACGGGTTTGGCAATCGGCGCAAAGCTGGGATAGATAAGGCTGCACCCTCACCTTCAGGCCCGCCTTGAAGGTTTCCCGACAAGCCGCAGTGCCAATATTGTTGATTTGCAAAGACAGATTAGGGAGTCCCAAACTTTCAAAAAGGCGCATGGCCATTAAAATCACTTCTGCGTCAGAAGCGGGGGTATCCAGACCAAACAGCTCAACGCCCACCTGATGAAACTGACGCTGACGACCCGCCTGTGGGCGCTCGTAACGAAACATGGGCCCCATATAGTACAGCTTCACCGGCTTGGGCCAGCGCCCCATGCCTTGCTCAATAAAGGAGCGAACCACCCCGGCAGTCCCTTCCGGGCGTAAGGAAAGACGACGCTCGCTTTTTTCAAAGGTGTACATTTCTTTGTTCACAATGTCGGTGGCTTCGCCCACCCCACGCTCAAACAGCTCGGTATGCTCAAAAGCTGGAGTGCGAATCTCCTGATAGCCCGCGTTTTTAAACTGCAGGCGGCATAAAGCTTCCACAGCCTCCCAGCGGGCGGACTCGTCCCCAAAAAGATCTTGAGTCCCCTTGGGGCGCTGAATCACTACTTTACGAAGTTTAGAAGGAGGGGTGGCCATGGTCAACGCGTTCCCTCCTCTTTAAACCAGTTCCATTGATTTTTGAGAGCCGCTTGTATCCGCCAAAGCATCCTGCTGGGCCTGAAACAGTTTTTGAATGCCTTCTGAGGCCAAATCCACAAGGCTATCCAGCTGGGCACGGGTTAAGGGAGAGCGTTCGCTACTGAGCTGAAGCTCGATCAATTGCCCTTCGGCGTTCATTACGATATTGGCATCTACCTCGGCGGTTGAATCCTCGTCGTAATTCAAATCCAAAACCGCATTTCCCGCCACCATGCCCACGCTCACGGCGGCAATGGGGTTTAAGGGCGGCAAAGCCTGCAACATGCCATCGGCCACCAGTTTGTTCAGACAATCCACCAGGGCCACATACCCACCAGTAATGGCGGCTACACGGGTTCCACCGTCCGCCTGAATCACATCGGCGTCTATATGAATGGTGCGGGAACCGACTTTGGTTAAATCCACACTGGCCCGCAAGGTGCGGCCAATCAAGCGCTGTATTTCAGCCGTTCTGCCCGATATTTTCTGGCGATCCCGCTGGGTGCGGGTATTGGTGGCGCCGGGCAACATGGCATATTCGGCAGTCAGCCAGCCGGTGCTCTCTTCTCTGAGGACATGAATATGCCGGGGCACCCGCTCTTCAACCGTGGCGGTCACAATCACCTTGGTATCCCCGAAACAGACCAAAACCGAGCCGTGAGCATGCCTGGTAAAGTGCCGGGTAATCTGAATAGGACGTAAGTCATTGGATTGACGCTGATCCGGTCGGGTGGTCATGGGGGAACCTTTTCTGAAAAACAATTTTCTGCGGACAACAAATGGGGAGAATATTTATCATACCAAAAGAATGGCCCCCACGAGAAGAAGCGTCCACAATCACTCGTTTTCAGTGAGCATAAAGGGTTACTCACCCCCAAAAGGCCCTTTGGCCTAATACACGGAAGGGGTCAGGAAATGATCGGGTGTCAGCTGAAGGCGATGACGCACGGTGGCAAACCGGGGAGAACTCACCGTCACCTCAATTTCCGTGGGCCAGCGATTGGGGTGGGCACCCAGAAATGACAAGAGATGAACTGGGCCCAAATCCAGCAAAATATCCTCACCGGGGGCCATTACCGCAATATTGGTTCGATGCGAACCCGGCATATCCTGCCATTTCGCGGATTGTTGCAAGTGTTTAAAATCGGTCAGCTGGGTGGCGGAGTTGACCCTGAGTTCTCCCACTTTGGCCCGGTAGCTAATGTGAGCGGGAACATTTAAAAAAGCCACAGCGCCCTCGTTAAACAAGCGGGCCTTGGCGCAAAACACCCAGGGACTGGGACCGCCATGGTAGCGCCAAACCTTTAAAACCTCTTCCACGCTGGATTGGGCATAAGCCTTCTCGGAAAATGCCTGAGCCTGCTGCATGGGCAATTCCCCCCGATGATCCGATTGCCACTGGTTTTTCAATTCTATAAAGCGGGCTTTTTCATCCAGCCGGTAATAAAAATCGGCACCAGCCACCTGAATGCCCCGAACACCCTGAATATCCTGATGGGCCTGAGCGGATGGAGAGGGACGTGTTTTGATGACAGCGCCCTTCAACTCACCGGCAGGTAGCCCGTCTGCGTTCGTCGCAAGCAAAGTCAGCGCTTCCGACAGGATTAACAACCCCAATACCATCACTATCAATGCGGTTCGTTTCACCCTTTCATTATAAATGAGAAATCTCAGGGAGTGACCCTGCAATTGTAGGATTTGTGCCGCATCAAGGGTAAAAACCGCAATAAAAAGGAGCCTTGCGGCTCCAAAATAAAAGGGACTAGTAGTAGTGAGGGAGGTGTTTGAGGGAGGGAGGGAGGGAGAAAAATTTTTGAACGGAGCCGGTGGTTTTCACCGGTGCCTGTTTCATACTTGAATAAAAACAATGGAATCTCATTTATTTCCTAAAGATATGCTTTTATTTTTATTTCTTCACAAATAGAAGAGCCACAGGATGGTAACTATCGTGTCGAAGGGTATAACCGTTCTATAACAGTTAAAATATGTAACGCTTTGGGCTGAATCCCCAAAGTTTCCAACCCTTTAAGTCGATACCTTCCATGCAGAGGTGTAAAGGGACACACGAAATATGCAGGATCAGGTTAGACAGGAACGAGTCGTCAAGTTGACGCCACGCCCCAGCGCCAATCCGGGCCTGAAGGCGGGAGATCGCCACTATCAAGACCATCTCAACCCCAGAGAAGCGGACAACCATCTTCAATCCGCCCTCAACGAATACGCGCGGGCCTTGGAGCAAAATCCCGATTCGGCCCAGTTGACCGTTAAAATGGCCAAGGTCTTTCTACGGCTGGGTCAGGAGCAAAAGGCGGAGCAATCGGCGCTGAGAGCGCTGTCACTTTGTCCCCAGCAATCAGGCTTAAGCAAAGAGGCGGTGACCACTGTTCAGGCCGAAACCTATCTGGTGCTGGGGACTCTGGCTTATCATCATGACGATTTAAAAAAAGCGGAAGGTTACTATAATCTGGCTCAGGCCAAAAGTCCTTTAACCAGTTCGGCTGCCCGCTTTTGCCTGTATAAAATTCAGCGTAACCAGTTATTGAGCGCGCCCTTAAAACCCACCGCTTTGTTCACCGCCTTCAAAGCGCTGTACTGGCTGAGCAGTGCCGCGGTTTTGTTTCCGTTTACTCAGGATCGCCTATCCTTCAGCAATTTGCTGCTTCTATTTCCGCAAATTCTAAACGCATGGCTAAAAGAAGAAATGAACATGCCGCAGGAAGCGCTGCTTCGGTACTTGAGCTTGCATCAACAATTTCCGGGCCTGCCCTCCATTACCCTGATTGTGGGCGAACTGTACCGGGAAAATGGAAAACAAGAAGAAGCCCGCTACTGGTTTGAAAAAGCCATCGACCGGCATCCTGACTATATTAACGCCTACTACCATTTGGCCCGACTGCTGGAAGAGCAGGAAGATTACCCGGCCATGGCGAAGGTTTACGAATCTTTACTGGCCTTAACCCCCAATAACGCGGATTTACAGTGTAATTTGGCCAATGCCTGCTATTATATGGGCAACTACACCAAGGCCATGACCCATTACGCCACCGCTCTGCAACTGGGTCAGGATAACCAGTGGAAAGCGCTGGTGGCTCAAAGTATGGGTAATATTCAGGCCGATTACCTGTTTAACCCCCAATCGGCCATTGCTTACTATGAAATGGCCTGCCTGTTGAATCCTGATGACGAGGAAAACTACATCCAGCTGGGCATGTTGTACTTTCAGCAAGATGACTTTGAGAACGCCGAAGTGATTTACAGAAAAGCGCTGCGCTTTTCGCCCAAGCGTCCCAAACTGTATTCCAATTTGGGTTATTTAAGGTGGATGGCCAATGACGTGGAGCAGGCCATTGCCTTCTATGAGCAAGCCATTGCCCTGGATGCCCACTACGAAATCCCCATTAACAACCTGGGGGTTATCCATCTGGACATGCTGGGGCAGGTAAACCGAGCCATTGAGCTATTCCAGCAGGCGCTAGCCCTGGAACCCAATTACGCGCTGGCCCATTACAATCTGGGACGGGCTTACAGCTTTTTGGGAAACCGGCTGGAGGCCGCCCAGTGCTTTCAACAAGCCCAGGCTTTAAATCATTACAGTCAAGATCTGGATCATGATGAGCTGACCGCCCGCATTCACAACCTGTTTGATTCCCGTGAGACAGAACTGAGAGAATAACCAGCGTTTGATACGTCTCAGGCCACACAACCTTTTGCCAGTCATCAGTTTTTCTGTATAATAGCGGAAAAAAAGAGGCTGCTTTCCCCAATTGGTTTCAAGGCCCATGGCAATGAAGCCGCTGAGGAATCTACAACAGGGTTTGGCTTAGAGAGCATCCAAGGCGCACTGTCTAGCACGGCCTCTTTCATAGTTAATTGGTCCCTCATCGTGGAAGTGATCCGAATGGTTAGGGAGCCGCCTCGAAAGCGGTCGCCCCGCAAGGGGTTGCAGGTTCGACTCCTGTCACTTCCGAATTTTTTTATAGAGAGCCGAGCAGGGCGTTCACCCTTTTTCGGTGCCGATGTCCCCATTTTGAACGGCCCGAATGATATTTGAATGCTCGCCTTTGACCCAGAAAGCAATACCATGTCTCTTCCGCCGTATCTTTCCTCCCCAACGCCAAAAAAACGTTCGAAGGGCTTTATCTTGGCAGAGCTACTCATTGGCTTGGCTATTTTGGGACTCATTGCCACCATGGCCATTCCTAAAATATTTCACCTTCAATTGGCTGGACAGATTGGCTAAACATTTTTCAATAATCTCTAGAACCCGCCGTATTTCCAGGGCCAGAAGCCTGAGTGCATCAGGGCGCTAACCCGTCCTTCCTGTCTTATTGAGCAATGGTCAAAGCCGAAAACAGGGCTTACAATGAGCAACCAAGGGATTATTAGCGCACAGCCCATCAGGGGCGAACCCGGAGAAACAGTCATGCTGTTGCTCAAGCTCTACTCGGCCCCCATGCCGCAGGAACAACGCAAAATCATGGCAGAGGAACTGACTGAAGCGCTTCGCATTTTAACGGGCGAGCCTGCCGAGCAAATCTACATCCAGTTCTCCCCCTACCACAGCGATCACATGGCTCTGGGCGGAAAATTACTACAGGAAACAGAGCCTTGCCTGTTTCACAGGGCATAAGCAGGCTCATCTACCCACCCTAAAAGAGGAGCATTCCACCGTTTCCTGTTTGCCAGTCGTATAATAAGCCCATCCCTTGCAACAAAAAGGCGCAACAAGGCATGGAACACTGGATTGTCACCGGGTTGGGTGCCGTAATATTACTCGGGTATATTCTAACCACCATCAGTTTTATGCGAGGCAATCGCAGCATCCGCGCCTTATCCCAGATCCCCATAGCTGGCCAAGGTGAAGCTGCCGCCCATCCTAATTTTCCCACCGTATCAGTGATTATCCCCGCCCGCAATGAGGCGCGTGACATTGAGGCGGCGCTTAATTCGGTATTAAAGCTGGATTACCCAAACTATGAACTGATTGTGCTGAACGATCGATCTGAAGATCAAACCGGCCCTATTTTGGATCGCCTGGCAGAAATCCACCCCACCCTTCAGGTGGTTCATATCCACAGCTTACCCCATGGCTGGCTGGGCAAAAACCACGCCTTGTGGCAAGGAGCCAGCATGGCTAATGGCGAATTACTGCTGTTTACCGATGCCGATGTGGTGTTTGAACCTTCCGCATTGCGGCGGGCCGTGCAGTTTATGCAACACCAATCGCTGGATCACCTGAGCGCCATGCCGGGACTGCTTTGCAGAAGCTTGGAACTCAGCCTGTTTATGGGGGCCTTCAGCCTGTTTTTCTGCATGTATTCCAGACCCTGGAACGCCAAAGATCCCAAGCGAAAAGATTTTATTGGCATTGGCGCCTTCAACCTGATTAAAAAAAGTGTTTACGATGCCGTGGGAACCCACCAAAGCATCGCCCTGCGCCCTGATGATGACATGAAGCTGGGCAAACGGGTTAAGCTCGAAGGATTTCGACAGGATTTATGCGACGGCTCCGAGTACATTCAGGTGGAATGGTACCATTCTCTACCGGAAATGATAGACGGGCTGATGAAAAATGCCTTTGCAGGACTGAATTACAGTGTGCCTTACGCCTTGGGGGCCGTATTCGCTCAACTTTTATACAGTGTGTGGCCCGTATTCGCCTTGTTTTTTACCACAGGAATTACCGGGTGGATTTACGCCAGCATTTTGGTGCTGATGCAAATTTTTTGCCTCGATCACCTGATCAAGTACCGGCTAAACCGATGGAGCGGGCTGTTTTTCCCCTTATCCACCCTGCTGGTGGTTTATATTATTTTACGGGCCACCGCCCTGACCCTGATGAACGATGGCATTCGATGGCGGGGAACGCACTATCCACTGGCCGCCTTAAAAGCCAACCGGGTTTAAACGCTCAAAAATCCCAACAGGCAAAGCAGGTCGGGATTTAAGACAAATAGTCAGGTGAAAGTTCAGGCCCCCCATCCATTGGCAAGCGCCGAACGTGAACCCAGAAGTTTAAAAAAGTAAATATGGGAGCCGCTTATTGCTGCGTCCCCATCCCGGACAGCAGCATCATCAGCATCTGCAAAATCTGCTCCATGGGATTTCCGGCAGCGCCACCCACGGCCGGGTTTTGCTGTCCAACAGCGGCACCCTGTTGTTTGCGTTGCGCTGCTTGTTGCGCCAGGCCATTGGCCCAGGAAATCACATCCTGACCGTCGGCTCCACGGGTGGCGCTGGCGGTGATGCCGTTAATATTGTCCATAAACTGGGTCATGCTTGAGCCAGGAGGATAAGCATAGCCACCGGTTAGTCCGGGAATACCGTTTGCGTTAAAACTGTAAGGAGCGGCGGCGGCAGTGGCCGTGGAAGTGGCGGCGGAAACCATAAGGACCTCCTGTTGAAAATAGAAACTGAGTGGCTAACCCAATTTTATTGTTATTGATACTATATATAAAAATAGAACTCATTCAGAATTGCAGAAATCGGACTGGTTTTGAATATTTATTTACAAAAATATAAAAACAATTAAAAATTGCTCGATGACTTTAGCCAGGTAATGACAAGGGAAGGCCGTTTTTCATCGTCAATACGGGTTGGTTTTTACCGCTGGGATTCCCTGTTTGCTTTGGTTAAAATAACGCCATCTGACTTAAATCAATGGATCGTTTTTCCCCTATGAAACCTTTGTCTATTGGATTTTCACGGTTTTTGGCCCGTTCCCTCTCCATTGCGGTCATCGGTAGTTTACTGGCTAGCTGGACGCCCCTGGGAATCAGCATGGCCCAGGATGCCTCTGAGGAAAGCCCCGCACTCGATGCGTCGCTGGAACGCTTATGGAATCAAAGCCTGGACGATCCATCCCCTCAGGTGCGGGGGGTTCCAGGTGCGCCGCCCGCCCAACGTGTAAACCCTCCCAAAGCCCAGCCAAGCCCACCCAAGCCAGCGGCCTTGCCAGTGAGTCAGCCTACTTCCAAAGCAGCCAGCCAAGAAAAACCGATCCAGAACGCCATTCCCAACTCGGCTAGCCCAAAGCCAAAAAAAGACACGCTGGAAACACCCCCTGAGCGGAGCGGTGTCGCTCTGCCTCTGGCCATGCCCCTAGCCCCACTCAATGAATCTAAAGTTCAGCCAAAATTCGGCAAAAATGCCAAACCGCGTTCTTAGGAAAGAATCAAAAAAACTGAGCCTGTCGTCCCAGCGGAGCCAAAACCCAAGCCCCCTCAAGCCACAGAAATGAAGGGCTTGCTAAATAGCCCTGAACAATCCAAAAGCGAGCAAAAGCCAGCAACACCCGCAAAAGATGAGCCGGGTAAAGCGCAGGAAGCCCAACGGCTGGCCCAAGCCTATGTCACCTTGCTGACCCAGTGGCAGCAGGCCAAAGGCAGGCAAAATCTGGAGCCTATCCTGAACAAAGGACAGGAAGCGGCCAGCGCCCTGTTAAAAGTAGCGGATGTGCTGAACGACGATGAGTTCAAGAGCATTGGAAAACAACTGCCCGGTTATCTACTGATTCGCAATGATATTTTGGTCATTGGGCCAGATCCCAACTTTTTCGTGACCCTGGCCACCCAAAAGGGCAAACCGGTTGATATGGCCTTCTTCCAGCTAATGAGTGAAACCCTGAACGGGTATTGGCCCAGCACCATGGAGCAACTGGAAGATCTGAGCGGATGCACCCGGTTTGGCACCGGCCAGCTGGTTGCCCTGTATGGGGGATGGACCCAGTTTAAGCGGCAATATCCCAAGGCATACCTGCAAGCACTAAACGATCCCAACCTTTTACTGATTAAGGATATTGAGGATCAGTTGCTCAATAGCGCTTCCGCCTGTGAAGGGCCTGAAAGCGTGATTGAGGAGCTGGAAAAATTTGTAATCACTTATCCCAGATCGCCGCTGACCCCGCCACTGAAGCTACGGCTGGAAGCGCTGCGCCAGAAAAAGGCGGATATGAGCTTCAACCAAGGCGTTCGCCACTTACTGAATCAGCCCTAAGTAATAAAAGTAAGAACCAAGGCTATGGCAGAGGAGACCCTAACAAGCCCGTGAGGCTATGTTAGCAACTCCCCACCAAGGCCAATTGCCGCAGGGGACGACTCATAAAGACAGAGCAGGCCGAATGGCCGGTTTGTCCCAACCGGGTCGTTAAAATCCGAAAGCCCATTTTTTGATACAAGCCAATGGCACTGCTCATCCGCTCAATGGTTTCCAGATACATGGTTTCATAGCCCCGTTGCTCAGCCTCCTGTACGCATGTTTCCAGAAGTTTACGGCCAAAGCCGCGCCCCCGCAAGCTGGGGTGGAAATACACTTTTTGCAGCTCACAAGTGGGGGCTGGTCCCGAGTAGCCTTTCAACGGAGAAAAGCCCCCGCCGCCCAGCACTTGGCCAGTGGTCAAATCCTCAATGACCCAATAGCCCCGATCCGGCTTTTGCCCCTTTGGCAAGCGATAGGTGCCAAACATGTCCAGCAATTCGGGATCTGAGGAGGCGTACCCGGTTCCCACACAGCCAAACTCTTCCAGCACGGCCAGCACCAAACGGTGTATCTGCGGGTTATCACCGGGTTTAACAGGGCGAATGATCAACGCTGTATTCATGAAGATGTAGAAACCTCCAATTCATCGGGGCTAAATACTTTGGGTCGGTTTTTCCCCGCCCACTGCTGCCGGTTCATCACTTGCACCAGAGATACCCCGCACAAAATTACTGCCGCCCCAACCGCCATGGTTGGGGTTACGGTTTCATTGAGAAACATAGCGCCAAAAATAACCGTTAACACCGGGGTTACATAGGCAAAGGTACTGGACACCGAAACAGGCAAGGCTTTAAGCACGAACAAGTAACAGGGCGTGGCCACCATGGTGCCAAACAGGGTGAGGTACAACCAGGCGCTAATTGAAGTGCCGGTGGGATGGACGGCTGACCAGTCCGGCACGGTGAGCCAGCAAACCGGCAATAACAGCACCCCGGCCACCAGATTTTGAACGCCCACGCTCATCAGCAAAGAATCCTGAGTGGGGTGCTTACGCACATAAATGGAACCCAGTGCCCAACAAAAGGTCATCACCGCCAGCCCCAGCATACACATCCAGAAAATATCGGTGGTTTCCCGTAAGTGGGTGAGCTGAGGGGACAATAAAATCAGCATACCCCCAAAACCAATAAAAATGCCCAGAAGAGAAAGCCCCGGAATGCGTTCTCTGGGGGGTAACAGGGCGGAAAGCAATGTCATCCACAAGGGGGTGGTGGCTACCAACACACTACCAAAGCCGGTGGACATATACTTCACCGTCCAGCACACAATGGAATTTCCGGCAAAAAACAACAGAAAGCCAACGATAGCATGGGTCTTCAAATCGGCCCATCGGGGAAAGGACTGCCCTTTGAACAGGCAAAAGGCCGTGAGCAGGCTACCAGCCAATAAAAAACGAGAGCAAGGCAGCACCGCAGAGGGAATGGAGGTCACGCCCAAATGAATGGCGCCCGTGGTGGTGCCCCAAATCACATAAACTGCCAGAAGGGCCATATAAGGCTTCCAGGCGCTCAATCGTTCGCTCATGAAATTGGTTCCATCAAAAACAGGACTCCAGTATATCGAGTGGGGCTTAGGATCATTGATTGGGTTTGACAGTGATGACAAGGGGAGATGCGGGTATAAAACCAGAAGTCTATTATAAGTTGCTTCTGGGCCAGGTCGGTATGCGTTATGCTCAGTATCTTCTCAAAACATGACCTATAATGCACATGTTGAGGATTCAGGAATGAGAGTCAAGCCATGATCTATCGTAATGCGTTCGCCTTTACCTTAATGGTTGTCTCAGTAACGGGCGCTGCTCAGGCCGAGCCACACCGACTTGAGGAAATCAGCAGTCTGGCCACAGGGGGCCGCTTTTATATGGATACGGCGACGTTTCACCCAGCCGAAAACGGCAAATTACGCTACAACATGGTTGGCTCTGGTCAGGGTGCCGGGGATCGGGTCAGTCTCAATGAAATTGACTGTGGCACCGGACAACTTCGCTCGCCCCTGCAATCCTGGCAAGCCCACGATGTCGTCACCCGCCAGTCGGGGAACATCCCAGGCCCTGCTCATGCCATTACCGTCACCCCACGCACTCGGCTGCACAGCCTGCTAAAGCAAGCCTGTCAACAACATCAGCCCAACATCCACGGAGACTGGTAAGGCTTAATCGAGCAGAAATCAATAAGGCAAGGCTAATCAGGGTTGGAGAGATAAGGTCGCTCACGAACCCACTTGGTCGCCACCCATTTTTCCCCCGCCAAAACCGGCAGTGAGGCATGCAAGCTTTGGCGATCCACTTCTCCATCTGGCAGCAAGTTGTAAAACAGAATGGCATCACCTTTATTCGGCGCTACCTGAATATCCACCTCCGGGAAACGGGTTTCCCCCCCGGATTCCACTGCGCTCAGATACATAATACAGGTGGCCAGACGCTGCCCCCCGGTCGCAATGACCATAGGCGTTCCTTTTAAATTGGGATCAAAAAAATCAAAATGCGGCTGATACTCTTGCCCTACCCCGTAGCGCAACACCTGTAACCCTTCCCCGTTCACCACATCCACCTCTAATAGCGCCGCGATACGCTCTTCAATAGCGCTGATTAAAGGGGTTTCACCCAGTGTAAAATAAGTACTGGTGCTGCTGCGGGCCTCCACCTGGATATGCTCGCCGGTATCGGGATCCACCGTGGTGGATGGCTCAATTTTGGGACGAGCACGCTCAATTAAATGGTCGCACTCCTCATCCGATAAAAAGTTTTTCAGCAGACTAAGCCGAGGGCGTTCGCAGAGGGGTTGAACAGCATCTGTGGTCATGTTCTTTTTTCACTCCAGATTTAAAGGATTAACTTGATGCGCTTAAATAGGTAATGCCATGCAGAAAATCAATGGCCTTTGAAACACTCAATGGTCCAGCGGTTGGGGTGTGATTTCAGGGGGCGGCACCGGCTCAAGTTGGGGCGGTGGGGCTTCCAAATCAATAATAACCCCCTGGTTGGCAGGGTTGGCCAGTTGAGAGAAATCCGTGGGTAGGGGATGTTGATGACCCACCAAGGGCGTTAGGGGGATGGTAAACGCAAGCAGCCCTTGTAAAGGATTCCTCAACAACGGATGCAAACCGGGTTTTCTGAAAGGGGACATAAACGCCTCAGGAGGTGATGCCAACATACTGACTGAAACCCGAACGTTTAGCCTCCCTCGATCGCATTAATTGATTCAGATCTCCCCCATCATCAAAGCCGCCACCCGACTTGCCCCCAAACCGTCTACCAGTTGAAAAGCCTTTTCAGAAAACGGCATTAAATCGGCTGGATGCTTCAAAAACCGGGTAATCCCTTCCTGTATTTGGGCTTTGGATACCTGACCACTCCGGCCCAAATACAGATGCGCTCCCGCCTTAGCCACTTGCTGACTGATGGCTTGCTGGTTCTCGGCCACCGCAATCACCAAGGCTGGCAAACCAACGCACAAACGTTCCCAGGTGGCGGAACCGCCAGCCACAATGCCCAAATCCGCTTCGGCCATCAACTCGGCCATCCGATCAGTTTGGCAATAATAGCGGGCATTGGGCAAGGTGTCGCAAAGCTGCTGAACTGCTGTCCGCCGCGGGTTACTGGTCCCTACGATCACCTCAATGGTTAAACCCGATAGCGCCATTTCGCTTAAGGCCTGAAGGGCCAACACGGTTTCACCCGTGGGATCACTGCCTCCAAAAAACACCAGCAGTGTTTTCAAATCTCTGTTTTCACGTTTGCCAAATTCCAACAGGGCTTTTCGCTGAATACTGAATTCCTGGCGCAACAGTGCGTAAGCAGGCCCCAGCCACTGCTGACAGTGGGCCGGAATTAATCCAGCATAACGGGTTTGAGGCTGAGCGAAATAATTTTGATCCAGCAACGCATCACCCGCATGAGGGCGATTCGCCAGATCGTCAATGACCAGCATTTTTCCAACATCCGCACGAAGCCCATCTTCCCATTGCCGATCCAGCCCATAATGATCCACCACCAGCCAGCGTGGTTTGACCTGACTCAAATAAGCCGCCAGATTTTCGGGAATGGTTACCGGTGATTCCGCTTGCCAGCTAATCACCGAAAACCCCTGCTGCGCCAGCCAGTGGTTGAGATTGCCCGGTAAATCTCGGCTGGCGAAAGTAACCACAGCCCCTTGAGCCTGTAACTGTTTTGCCAGGGTCACACAGCGCACAATATGCCCGGTGCCAGTTTCAACCGAAGCATCCGCCCGAAATAAAATAGAAATTGAGGAGTCAGACATGCAAAAAACAGGCTTTCCAGATTCAACAAAAACTCAACAAAAGTAATGCCTTTTATTGTAAGTGCTTTCCTCATTTTTGGCCCCGCTTGGCCCTATTTTTTATGGATGCCGACCCAATCAATATTGCCCTCACAGCGTTTTAAAAAAACGGTTGTGAACCTTGCCTACCCTCTACAGTACCCCCAAAAAAACAAGCCGCTTTTCAAACAGTGGAAAGGCCATTTTTAGCCAGCCAAGGCCGCCAAAAAAGCCATTCCATCACCGCTTGGGTCGGTGCCTTTCTGGCCTTTAATAAATAGATTTGCATACAAACGGTAAAACACACACTAATCCTCCAAACAAACGAAGCGGACAGCATGGATTAACCGCCAAAATTAAAGAGTCGAAGGCAACCCGAAAGACCCCCAAACATATGAACAGAGACACTTTATCCCTGTTGGCTTTTAGCCTGCTGGCCATGGCGGCGATTAACGGATCTTATCAATGGCTGGATAGTCACCAAACCCTGAACTCCCAACAAGCGCTAAATCAGGCTGAAAAAATGGTGAGCATACTGCAAACCACGCACGGACAATCCTTGAAACTGAACGCCGTAATCCCCCCCCGGACAACCAACGAGAGCTGGCGCTTCGAGTATCAAAACAAAAATGGAAAACGGGTATTAATTAAGGTTCAGGAAAACGGGCAAGCCAGCATTCTGTAAATGGCTCTTCTTTCAAATGATCGGGCAAATGATCGGGTCAATCCATCGGTTTTCCCGATCGATATACTCTGAAAATACGGATGGCTATTGTGTTTTCCGCCAACACAAAGTCCTACGGATAGAGGAGTCTGTAGCCACTCAGACACGCTATGGTAAAGCATAAGTGTAAAAGAAGTGGGCTAGCCCTTAATCAGGTGCTGGCTGGCAAAAGCAGGGTAGTACGGATATTTCTGCATTTTATTGACCCCTATAACGGACAAACCGATTCAGGAGCAATATGGAAAGGCCGGGAGACGACATGTGGCGCATGAACACACGGCAAGAGTCAGTTACATCTGAAAGTAGCGATGCTGATATTAACGCTTTAAGAGCCTCTTACTGGGCCATCATGGCTGCTTCAGCGCATAGCGTATTTTCCAACAGTCTGCCAGGCTTAAATGCCAGCAGGCCAACAGCGGTTAAACGCTTAAATGGCGATACACACTGCCAATGGCTCCCTCAACAAGCTGAGGAAAACAGACGCCAATCCAGACAGCCGCTTCAAAAACCCATTATTCGAAAATCAGGTGAGTCCAGTGGGCTCAACCCTCAACAGGAAAACGCCATCCAGAGTCCCGCAAGATCAAGCTTGAGTGCGGCGGGTCACACATTGCCCGCGCCAGCCATTGGCAATACAGGCCGTAAAGTTGCTGAAGAAAAAATTAACCGCTTCTTTTTTAAGGCCTCTCAATCAAGTCCGTCCAAACAGCAAACACCTGCCCTTGAGTTTGAAACCCCTCACGGATCGATTGATCAGCCCCATTGCTTACAAAAAGTGCCTCAACCCGGAGTGTCTAATACTATGCTTGAAGCTGGCCTAAAAGCTGGGCTAGAATCCAGCCAGATATCAGACAACCTGTCAGACATTTTTAATCAGGAATTCGCCCATGAAGGTTTGTTTTCTGATCAGGGAAACTGGGTTACCAAGGCCATGAGTCAGCCCAAACTGGTTGCCGGAGTCATTGGACTTTGCCTTTTGGCTGCCTCTGTTTATGCGGGACTGGGTTACTGGTGGATTTCAGCAACCGGCTTTTCTCATGCCGCGGAACCCGATAGGGCCATTACCAGCCATCAGCCAACACGCCCTCAAACGCATTCCAATTCTTATTTCCTGAAAAATATTGAGGCCCTGCAAAAAGAAAGTCATCTGATCAGGCCCAAGCCCTCGGCGCAAAGCCAGGAAAGGCTAATTGCTCAGGCCACACCCATGAAAACATTCACCATCAAGGAATTAAAAAGTTCGTCTACAGAGCCAACCGGAAGGCCCGATCCATTTTCCCCACTGATTCAAGAAGGGGAGAACGGCCTAAACGCATTGAACGATCCCAAGCAAAAAAAGGACATACTGGCTGATGTGCAGTACACCGGCTTTATTGGCGATGTAAACAATAAAAATCTGGTGGCCGTTATCAGAATGACCGATCCTGGCACCGGCGAATCAAAAACCCTGATTAAAAAAACCGGGGATTCTTTTTACGTGGAGGGAGAACGTATTTATTTAAAAGGCATTTCCAAGTCAGGGCTTACCTTAAGGGCCGAAGGGGTCAACCGAAAACTGGAAATCAATCCCTATCAGGAATTGGTTTCCGTCAATAAAAATGAAGACCCCAGCAGCATGGCCAGTCCTGATACAGCCGCTTCCGCAAACAGTCCTCGATCAACGGGCAACAATAGCCAAACCAGCCCAAGGCTACAAGAGCCTGAGTAATCAAGCCATCCACCTTAAAAAATTTCACGTCCAGAGCATTTGAGTTTTAAACACCTTGAAACAAAGAGGCCACCAGCCATGAAATTAACGCTTGCCCCTCTGCTAATCGCAGTGCTGGCCACCCAAACCCTTTACCCTTTGCCTGCTATGGCTCAAGCCCGGTTGGGAACAGCTTCACTGGATCAGAATACATCTATCGATGGCGCAGTGAATATCCCCAACGGGGGTAAACTGGTTTCTATTTCTGTAGCCAACGAAAATATCCGAACCGTGCTTCGCACCCTTTCAGAGCAGGGCGGCTTCAATCTGGTCATGGATGAATCCGTGAGCGGGCTGGTAACTGTTGAATTGAACAAAGTGAGTATTAATCAGGCCGTCCAATCGGTAGCGGCCCTGGGCGATTTAAAAATACTGAAGCAAAGTGGCAATATCTTCCTGGCCGTCTCTCGGCAAATGTCTCAGCAAAAGGGCCTGGAGCGTCAACTTTCTAAAATCATTCCGGTTAGTTATACCAACGCCACTCGGGTGGCCAGTATTTTGAACCGTTCCATTTTTGCCAATGCCGATCCAATGGGTGCCGCTGGTGGCACAGGAGCAGGGGGCGGCGGCGGTGCTGCGGGTGGTATGATGCCTCAAACGGCCATGGCGGATGCCAGAACCAACAGTATTATTCTGGTGGGCACCGCGCAGGATATTGCGCTGGGGGAATCCGCCATTTCCAGAATGGATGTCCCCAGACAAAGTAAAACGTTTTATCTCAGTAACGCCAACGCACTGGATGTGGCCACTTTGTTAGCGGGTAGCGCATTTAATGATGGCACAGCCTCATTCAGCGTAGGCGCGGCAGGG
>NZ_JBGSRV010000007.1:0-89489 GCF_041737375.1 Vampirovibrio sp. | reverse complement strand
AAATCCAGCTCTCGGGGAAACAGGTTGTAAGGCTCATAGCGCATATAATCGGCCACATTGGCAGGGTTATCCACCGAAAGGGACGCCCCGTTCCCCGGCAACTCGGACACCGGTCTGGTTTCTGGCAAAACCACAGAAGGGGCGTTCAGTTCAATGCGTTGAGGGGCCTTGCTGATGGCCTGATCTCCCAGCAGAACCAGGCCCGAGGCGGTAAAAGCCATCAGGAATACGGGCAAAAAGCGTCTAGCGGTGGATATGGTATAGGCCATGTCACTATTGTGGCATCAATCTAAGCATTCACCGTCCTCAGAAAAAAGGAACTTGCCGCCGCCCCAGAAAATGCGCAAAAAAAAGACCTCTTTTTGCAGAGAGGTCGATCCATTTTTTTGGTTGGGAGTGAGGGGGAAAGTGAGTGTTTTTGTAGGGATGTTAGTGTGTTACTAACTATTGATAGCAATATACTGCTTCAAGAATCAGTGGCAAGGTTTTGTACTTTGGGAAGCGCAAGCTTTTAATATTTCTTAACAAACCGTAAAAACATGCCCCATCTGCCGGTTTCCGCATGGCTTTTTGCGGTTTGAGGCCAGCCATGGCCATCGGCTCAGCCCTTTGGAGATGCTAACTGAAATACCACCCCGCCATCCCCAAGGGGTCAGCTAAAAAAAAAGACCTTCTAACAAGTTAGAAGGTCGATCCAATTTTTAGGTTGGGAGTGAGGGGGAAAGTGAAAGATTTAAGAGTTAGATCTGGTTTCAAACGCTTTGGAAGCTTTGCTTAAGAGCGGCGCTTCAAACGTTGCGCTTGAATGTTTATGTAGAATATCGCTTCAAATTTCGAGCGCAACCATTTTACTGAAAATTGGCACCAAGTGTTTACAAATATTTACAATAAGTGTCCCCATCACACTAAATTGGTGCCTTTTAGCTTTTCAGGATATGGCCTCCATGCAAAGCCCAAATTTATGCGTTTTTCAATACACGACTAATTGACAAGCCCCTGAAAGTAGCCCCATTCCGAAAGCCGGTACCCGCAAAGTAAGTGTGGGACCCACACCGGCTTTCAACCTTTACATTTGCTTACAATCCAAAAATCACGAAATGGATTAGTGTGGATAAAGGCAGTAGGGACGGAAAAGCTTATGCCAAGTGCCAAAGCGGGTTTTATGCAGAAAAGCTCGTACTCAAAATCGGATCAAAGCTCGAAACAGAGTTGCCGAAGCGATAGAATACAGAGGTAAAAGGAACCCACCCCCATGGATTTTTCTGGAAAAACAATTGCTATCGGCATTACTGGCGGCATTGCGGCTTACAAGGCCTGCGATTTCATTCGAGAGCTTTACCGCCGGGGGGCGCATCGTGTGCTGGCCATCATGACCCCCACCGCAGAAGCCTTTCTACCCCAACTGACCGTGCAAGCCCTGAGCCGCTACCCGGTTTACGCCTCAGAGCTTTCTGTTGATCCCCAAGGGGTGCCCATTCATATTGTGGTGGCCCAGCAGGCGGATGCCTTTTTGATTTTACCCGCCACCACCGATACCCTGGCCAAACTGGCCCATGGCACCGCCGATAACCTGGTGACCACCACCGCCATTACCTTTACCGGAAAGCCGGTACTGATTGCCCCGGCCATGAACACCCGCATGTGGGATCATCCACTGACCCGTGAGAATTTGCGAACCCTGAAAAACGTGCCCAATTATTATTTGGTAGAACCAACCGCTGGCAGTTTGGCTTGCGGAGAAGTGGGCGATGGCCATTTGGCGGACCCGGAAACCATTTTACAAGCCTTGTATCAGGCCATGCATCCCCACCGTACCCTATTTAAAGGGGTAAAAGCCATCGTAACCGCCGGAGGAACCACCGAACCCATTGATCCGGTTCGGGCCATCACCAATCGCAGTTCAGGCAAAATGGGCATTGCGCTGGCCGATGAACTGAGCGCCATGGGGGCGGAAGTCACCCTGGTGACCAGCCGCCCGCCCGCTGCCAGAAAGTACTCGGTGATTCTGGCCCACACCGCAGCGGACATGAAATCGGCGGTGGATGCCCTGTACCCGGAAACGCAGCTGGTTTTAATGGCCGCCGCCATTTCAGACTACACCGTGGAAAACCCGGCCTCTCACAAGCTGAAAAGAGAACTGACCGGCCCCTTGAAACTCAACCTTACCCCCAACCCGGATATTCTGGCTGGGCTGGGAGAGCGAAAACGGCCCGATCAGTTTTTGGTGGGGTTTGCCGCCGAGTCCGAAGATCTCATTCACAACGCCACCGGCAAAATGCGGCTTAAACATTTAGATGCCATTGTGGCCAATGATATTAGTCGGCCCGATATCGGGTTTGAAGTGGATCATAATGAAGTAACTGTGCTATTCCCCCACCACCCGCCCCAAATTTTAAAACGGGCCAACAAGTCCGAAATCGCGGGACAGCTGTTGCGCTTGATTCACGAACGGTTGCTGAAAACCGGCGGCATGACCTTTATTCAAACCAGTCAAGGCATTACCCGTTCCCCGCTGGACCCACGGGACACCTAAACGGCGCTGACTCCGGTTAAAACCAAACCAAACCATCCTACTCAAAAACCCCGGTGACCTGCCCCTCAAACAAGCGGCAGGCCATCCAGGCGCTATGGTTGGTTTGAACCAATGGTTAAGTGTACATGGTTTTCCAGGCTTCTGAGCTGGGCTTTGACTCAAACTTACCCATCATCTGCTTGTAAGCCTCTTCGGTGGAATCACTAATGGATGGCAACACCTGCTTCATGGCCAGCTTGAAATCCCCGTCCGAAATTTTGGCGCGGCGCTGCAAGGCATGACGAGCGGACTGGTTGACCAGCTCTTTCAAATCCGCAATGGAGTAGCCCTGTGTTTTGCTGGCCAAGGCCGAAACGTCAATGGCCTCATCCACCACCCGGGGCGAGCGCAGTTTTAGATACTGGTTAATGACCTGCGCCCGACTTTTTTCATCGGGAGCGCCCACATAAATTTTGGCGTTCATCCGACCGGAGCGAATCAAGGCCGGGTCCAGGTTATCCGGCAAGTTGGTGGTGGCCACCACAAACACGTTTTTAGTGGCGCACTCGTTTAACTGGTTCAAAAATTCAGCCACTTCCTCATTGTTATGATTATTGGAAGAATCGCCCATCCGTTGAGGCGCCACCGCATCCACTTCATCAATCAACAACACGGTTGGCTTTCTGGATTTTTTAGCCGCAGCCGCAGCGGCGTCAAAGGCCTCGCTAATAAACTTGGAGGTTTGGTGAATGTAGGGCGAGGCGATGGTAGAGGGGTGAATTTCCAGAAAGTTGGCCCCGGCCTCTTCGGCCACCGCTTTGGCAAAAAAGGTTTTTCCATTGCCGGGAGGGCCGTATAACAGCACCCCGGAAGCCGAGTTTTCCAGCCCGTAATCCTTATACACTTGCGGGTTTTTCATGGGATCAATCAACAACCGGTGCAAATCCGCTTTTAACGGTTCCATGCCCGCAATGCGCTGAAACCCCAATTTTTCCGCCTTTGGACCAAAGGGACTTTTTTTATGGGAAATGACCTGAATCCCACCCTTGCCCTCCTCGTCACTGCTTACCGGGTCTACAGGCACGGGTGGCTGAGGAGCCACCGGTTGACCCAACAAAGTCACGATAAAACCCATGACAGCCCTGTCCACCTGCTCCCGTTCTCTGGGACTGAGAGGGTCTTCCTCTGGCGGCACGGGAGCCAAATGACTTTCGGTGGCGCTTGTGTACTTTTGAGGGTCATCAATAGCCGTCATTTTTTGACGTTTTCGCAAGTTATAAGGGTAAGGGGTTCGCCCCACCCGTGAGGTGGCGCTGTCTTCACTGGTACTCGATTCTCCCTCGGAAGAGGCGCTGTAAGAAAGATCATCGCCACTAGAAGACGGCTCAGGCGGGCTACCCCCCTCCGGTTTCTGGTGCCGCTTGCCCGCAAAATGGAGTTCGTCTTTAGCGAGTTTGGCCAAACTCAAATCCAGTGTCGGTGGCATCGGTGGGGCTTTTGGCCCGCCCCCCATCAGTGCCAATCCGGGTTGCCGTAATGGCATTGGTTTTTTTCCAAACAGGGCGTTATTAATCCCGTTCATCTGTAATCCCCTTTATCTTGAACTCACTATTAATAAATGGCTTGGTGCGATTGTGACGAATGGTTGACTAGACTTGTATTAGAACTGGTGGCGTGGCGCTGGAAGCAGGATTTACAACGCCACGCGTCTCATAAGTTGATGACAATGCCTCAGTAGCAAACTAAAAACAGCCTCTTGATTTTCCCTGGGTCAACCGAAACAGAGACGCCTGACACGACATCGCTTTTTTAAGCTGACCAAAAACCCACTGATGAATAGAATCTCAAATTTATTTCAATCCAATATACAGCAAACAGCGCCTATTTCAACACTTTAGTTTTAAATTAAAAAACTGTTTAAAAGCGCCCCGCCCAAAAGGCAAAGCGCTTTTAAAAGGTTAACCATCAGGGTAAAGGCTAGACTGAACCGGCCAACTCTGGCAGCACGTCGATGAAATCAGGCTCGATTTTATCCTGAATCACCCCGATAGCCTGACCCCGCCATAACAGGAGTTTAACGGCTTTGCGGATTTCCTCATCGGCATCCAGGGTCATATCGTTTACATACATACCCACAAATTCATTGGCGGTGGACTTGTCCAGCCCCCGAGCGAATTGCATGGCGTAATCCAGCGCTTCTTCCCGGTTTTGCAAGCCGTGCTCAATGCTGCGCTTTAACACCCGGCCAATTTTCTGAATCATGTCCGGGCCTAAATCCCGCCGAATGGCATTGCCGCCCAAGGGAAGGGTCAGGTTACATTCTTCAAACCACCATTCGCCCAAATCCACAATTTTAACAAAGCCCTGCTCACGGTAAGTCAACTGACCTTCGTGAATGATCAGACCGGCTGCGAATTCGCCGCTTTCCACCCGTTCCATAATCTGATCAAAGGGAACCACTTCGGTTTTGATTTCAGGATCCCAGATTTTCAAGGCCAGGTAAGCGGTGGTCATTTCACCGGGAACGGCCACAGTCACCTGCTTGAGTTCGTCTTTGGACAGCGGCTTTTTGGCAATCAGAACAGGGCCGTATTTATCGCCCACGCTGGAACCCACGTTCAAAATGGCGTATTTTTCATGGATATGGGCATAGGCGTGATAAGAAATAGCAGTCAGCTCATAGGTGCCTTTCAGGGCTTCTTTGTTCAACGTTTCGATATCGGTCAGGATATGCTCAAAGGTCAGCCCTTCCGCATCAATTTTGTGGTGGGCCAGGGCCCAGAACATAAAAGCATCATCGGAATCAGGGCTATGGGCTACCCGGATAACAGCCGGGGCTGGTTTAATGTCGCTCATAATTAGCGCTCTCCTGTGGATGGTAACGGGGCGTAATGGTATAAATTTACCGCAAATACAAGCAGACCTAAAGTGCCTCCTGCCAATAACCGCCCCATCCATTTGTCGCAATTCAGGTTTTCTGTTGGTTATTATTGTTGTGTTCACCTTTTTTTGATTCAAGGCTTGCCACCGGTTTGAGACAAGCCTGCTACAGGAGTTTTTTAACATGAGTAACCTGCCCCCCCTTCCGGCCACTTACGAAATTCGATACGCCGCGGATCTTTCCAGACGAGAGCCGCCCAAAATCAATTTTTACCAATACGCCGCCACCGCCGCAATCAAGGAAAAGAACTCCAAACGTCAGGTTCAACAGGAGGTCGATCAGTTTTTATCCAGTACCTGCCCCCACGCTCAACGGGTATTGGTGGCCGATGAGAATGCCTCGTTGAAAGATTACCTGATTATCCAGCAAGAAGAAGCCGCCAAGGCAGAGCAAACATCCCACCCGTCTGAAAAACGTAAGCCAGAACACGTGATTCTGGATTACGATACGCTGACCCGATCAGGGGTCATTCAAGGCGAAGCCAAAGACCCGGTGCTCACCGTTCGCCATGCGGATGGCCAGATCCTGAACCTGCCAGAAATTCAAAAACGCCTGTTAGGCGCCAGTCCCAGAAAACAGCCTCAAACCACGCTTCACCCAGAAGCGAAAACAAAGGCTGAACCCAATGCCACACCCAACAAGCCTTTAAGCTGGCTGGAGCTTTTTGAGCAAAAATCCCTCCCCGTTTTCAAAAGCCGAAAAGAAAAAGTAGAACGGGAGAACGAGTTAGTGTTCGACATGGATTTATAACAGACCGATTTTCAGGGGTCATCACGGCAGTCGCCTTCACGGGTTTGCCCTGGTAGCTTTGTAGGGGCTGGAACCAGATTTTTAAAACAGACCGTACGTTCTGCCCAGCCCCGGGAACGCCTGAAAAAACAAACATACTCCCCAAGCCCGCTTTGGCGAGTCTGAGCCTGATTAACCCCTATCATTCTTTTAAACCAGTCAACGCCAATGTAAACCACAGGTAACTGATCATTCCATGTTTTTCTTGCAATTTTCGCTTTGGGCGAGTAATACTAATCAAATTGGATTTTTTGGTTCAGGTTTGTTTTTCGCCATGTCAACGGGCCTCATCTGGAAATCTAGTTTGTTGAAATCAAGTAATTCGAGGTTCCTATCATCGTGACTGTATCTGAACTGACTTGTGTGAACTGTGGAACTGGTTTCCCGTTCACCCAGGAAGAGCAAGAGTTTTACCAATCCAAAGGGTTTCAGCCCCCTAAAAAATGCAAACCCTGCCGGGATGCTGCCAAACAAAGCAGAGGCGGCAGCGGTGGCGGCTACGGCGGCGGTGCCAGTCGTGGTGGCTACGGCGGCGGTAGCAGCAGTTACGGTGGTGGTGGCGGCGGTTACGATCGTCCCCAGCGTCAAATGTACGATGCCGTTTGCGCCAGCTGCGGCGTGAATACCCAAGTGCCGTTTCAACCCAACGGTAGCAAACCGGTTTATTGCCGTGACTGCTACCAAAATACCGGCTCTTATTAAAAAATAGTCAATTTTTAGAATGGGGATGGTTTATTCCATTACAGGATGACACCATCCCCAATTTATTATTACGTCACCCCCTCAGTTCACCGAGTGGAAAAAGCCCTTAGTCCCGCGAGTGGTAACCCTAAACGCTACATGAAGGTCTTGTTTTGCTCTGTTCGAATGATGAATGAATAAGGTAAAACAACATGACCGCTGTTCTATTTAAGGATCTATCACTTAGCGAATCGCTCAACCAGGCGATTATTGACATGGGCTTTGAAGAAGCTTCTGATATTCAAGGCCAGACCATTCCGCCCCTGCTGGCTGGTCGTGACCTGATTGGTCAAGCCCAGACCGGAACCGGCAAAACCTGCGCCTTTGCCATCCCCATTGTGGAGCGCATTGATCCTCTTTCCAAAAACGTGCAGGCACTGGTGCTTTGCCCCACCCGTGAGCTAGCCGTTCAGGTGGCCGAAGAGTTTCGCAAGTTGCTGAAGCACAAACGCTTTATCTCCGTGGTGGCCATTTATGGTGGCGACCCCATTCAAAAACAACTCCGCGCCCTTCAAAAACGCCCCCAAATCATTGTGGGCACCCCCGGACGGGTGATTGATCACCTGGGCAGAAAAACCCTGCGCCTGAACGCCGTTAAATCGGTAGTGCTGGATGAAGCGGATGAAATGCTGAACATGGGCTTTGTGGAAGACATTGAAAAAATTCTGGCTTTCACCCCCAAAGAGCGCCAAACCATTTTCTTCTCGGCAACCTTGCCCAAGGCCATTCTGGATTTGAAAGATCGTTACCAGAATGATCCGGTACACATTCAAGTGGCTCGTCAAAAACGCACCACCGCTTTAATTGATGCCTCTTACTACGAGATCCATCGTCGTAAGAAAATGGAAATGCTGGTTTACCTGTTGGAACAACACCAGTTCCAGTTGGGTTTAATTTTTTGCAACACCAAAATGCAGGTGGAAGAATTGGTAGAGCGCTTGCAAGTGAAAGGCTATTCAGCCGAAGGCCTGCACGGCGGCATGCCCCAAAGAAAACGGGATCAAGTCATGCAGCGCTTTAGAAAAGGCACGGTGCATTTCCTGATTGCCACCGATGTGGCCGCCCGTGGCATTGATGTCAGCAATATCGAAGCGGTGTTCAATTACGATTTGCCGCTGGATCAGGAATTTTACATTCACCGGGTAGGCCGAACCGGAAGAGCCGGTAAATCCGGTATGGCCATTACCTTTGTGGAAAAAAGCCAGTTGCCTCGCCTGAGAAATTTCCTGCGTTGCCCTGAAATTTCTTTAAGAAGAGAAAACCTGCCTTTGTTGGCTCAACAGGCTTAAGGTCAAATCCCATTTAAAATTATTCAGGGTCGCCGATATCAATCAGCGACCCTGAATTTTTAGCGTGTTTTTTATTTAGGTCAGCAATGAATTTAAAGGCACATACTCCAAACCATGCGCTTCGGCCACAAATTCATGGGTAATGTGGCCATTCAGCGCATTCACCCCTTTGGCCAGGGCCGGATCGGTTTTAATGGCGGTGTCAAAGCCCTGATTGGCCAACTTTAAAACATAGGGCAACGTCGCGTTGGTTAAAGCAAAGGTAGAGGTTCGGGCCACGGCTCCCGGCATATTGGCCACCGAGTAATGAATCACCCCGTATTTTTCGTAAGCGGGATTGGCATGGGTGGTCACCCGATCAATGGTTTCAATGGAGCCGCCCTGATCAATGGCCACATCCACAATCACGGAACCGGCCTGCATTTCCTGAACCATGGCTTCTGTCACCAGCCGGGGGGCCTTGGCGCCGGGAATCAACACCGCCCCAATCAGCAAGTCGGCCAACTTGGCCTCTTCCCGAATATTGTAGGTATTGGAGATGAGCGTCTTAATTCGCCCCTGAAAAATATCATCCAGGTAGCGCAAGCGATCCAGATTGACATCCAGAATGGTAACATCCGCCCCAAAACCCAGGGCAATTTTAGCGGCATTGGTGCCCACCGTGCCACCGCCCAAAATCATCACCCGAGCCGGGTGGGTGCCGGGAACCCCACCCAATAACATGCCTTTGCCGCCATATTGTTTTTCCAGCAGCATGGCCCCAATTTGCACCGACATTTTACCAGCCACTTCACTCATAGGCGTCAACAAGGGCAGGGAGCGATCCGGCAATTGAATGGTTTCATAAGCAATAGCCCGAACTTTTTTGCGAAGCAAAGCCTGAGTTAAAGCGGGTTCTGCCGCCAAGTGCAAATAGGTAAACAGCAATTGATTCTCTTGAAACAGCTCGTACTCGGGGGGTAGGGGTTCTTTCACCTTTAAAATCATATCGGCGGTGGCAAAAACGGCGGCTGGAGAATCCACCAACACGGCGCCCACGGCTTCATAATCCGCATCGGTAAAGCCACTGCCCAACCCAGCCCCCACTTCCAGCAAAACCTGATGGCCTCGCTTTAGTAAAGCTTCTACTCCGGCAGGTGTAATAGCCACCCGATTTTCATTGGACTTGATTTCTTTAGGTACGCCAATCCGCATGATTAACCCTCATCACAATTCAGTGAGTTTATCTTAACAAGGCAAGGTTGATTTTAAAAAGGTTGATTTTAAAACCGAAAAACCAAAGCACATTCGGCCATTCCCCCATCCGGCCAAGCACTCTGACATAAAGTCTTTTTTTCTGCAATCCAGTCTTAAAATTTGGCCCCAGCAGGACTCGAACCTGCAACCAACGAATTATGAGTTCGCTGCTCTAACCGTTGAGCTATGGGGCCTCAAAAAAAATGATGCTGACACCATTCAAAAGCCAACCCATCATAGCCTGAAACCACCAGAAATGAAAATGGTCGGGCTCAAATTTCAAGTTAGATTTCAAGAAGGTTCAAATCCGGCCAAACCCGCTCCGGCGGCGGTTCAAATATAAGTTATAATAGAAAAGCATGCTTTTTTAATGCTCAAAAGTTTACCCTGTCAGCGTTTAAGATTGAAACCCCATTGTGACCCCATGATATTCAGTATTTTTTGGCCCTTCAGGCTGGTAACTGGCATACTCAAACTGTTTTTAAACGTGCTGGTTATGCTCAGCTGCATACTCACCATCATGGCTTTTATGGGCGATAGGGGCTGGGTGTGGAGCTTAACCACCCATTTCAGGGTTCAATACCTGGTGGTGCAACTACTGGCCTTTTTGCTGGTTAGTGTGGCTTACTGGCGCCACAAAAAACAGGATATTAAAAACGGGGGCCATTTAGAGCGCTGGCTGAGCCTGGTATTTATAGGCGTTTTTGCCGGATTGAACCTGGTGTGCGTTGCTCCCTACTACTGGCCGGGTCAAAAACCTGACGCTCTCTCCCCCCCTGTCAGCACCCTGAAGCTGATGCACTTTAATTTGTTTGGCAAAACCAACCACAATACCCAGGCCGTTTTGAGCGCCATTCAGGCAGAAGACCCCGACCTGCTTGACATGGTGGAATACACCGAAACCTGGCGCAAGACGCTGGAGAAATCCCCTGTTATAAAGCGCTATCCCTACCGGATATCCGGGCAAGGGCTGATGGCCCTGTATAGCAAGCGCCCCCTGCAACACCCACGACTGGTCTACGCAGGGGTCCAGAAAGTGGAGAATCAGGCCAATATTATTGCCCAGATCACGCTGGATAAACAGCCGCTTACCATTCTGGTGGCGCATCCCGCCTCGCCCATGAGGCCCTCTCATCTCACCTGGTTGCAGGAAAGCTTTGCCCAGTGGATTCAAACCCGAACCAAACTGGGCCGCCATTTAATTGTGGTGGGCGATTTAAACACCTCGCCCTGGTCGGTAGAGTTTATGACCCTGACCCGAAAAACCGGTCTGCGAGACAGTCAACTGGGATACGGGTTGCAACCCAGCTGGCCCATGCTGCTTCCATTTTTTGGCATTCGCACCGAACCCAACCTGCTGACCCAACTGTTAGTGGTGCCGATTGATCACGTGCTGATTAGCGAGCAAATTGAAGTGTTTTCCCGGCATACGGGGCCATTTGTAGGATCTGATCATTTGCCGGTGGTTGTGGAACTGGGCCTGCGCCCCTCTGCCTTGTAAAGCAGCAGGGCGCATAAGCGAACAGTTCTCTTCTCTATTCTAGGCCTACCCCAATCCAGGCCTATCCCACCATCAGGCTTTTTACCATATGCTTCATGTAAGCCACCCGATCGGCCCGCTCGGTCATGATGCGATTGGCGGTTTGGGTGCCCACATCATGCAACAGAAACAAAAAGTTCATGGCCAGCTCAGCCCGAGCCTGCGGGGTTTTTGCGTTTTCAGTGGCTTCGGCCAAAGCCTCAATGGCCACCCCCTCCAGAACCACCAAATCCTTAAAGCCAATCACCTGCTCCAGTTTTTGAGCATGATTTTTTAAGGGCTGCTTCAAAATAAAGCGGTCTGCTAACAAGCGAGCATCTTCCCGCATCAGCTGTCCATCCCCTGCCAGGCTTCGCACCGCCGGGATTTTGGGGTTCATTTCTGAAGGCAGCACTTTCAGCACATAAGCGGCCATTACCCGCTTGCCGTGCCAGGTTTGCATGGCCTGATTAATCACGCACTGGCCCACGTTATCCCTAAGGAACAGCGCCCGCATTTGTTGGGCCTTAACCTGCTTGGGAGAAGCCCCGACATTGGCTTCATCCAGCGCTTTGGCAATGGCACGATCGGCGGTGAGAATATCCCAGGGGGTTTTAATTTTCCCCATTAACAACTTACGGCCCGGAAAATGTTTACCTTCAATGGCGCTTTGGGCCAACAGTTTGGCATCCGCCGGACTCAAACCGCAATCAGGATGTGGCTCCTGATCAATGGATGCGGTTGGGTTACAAGCAGGACCTCCCGGCTTCTGAAGCGTGACGGCCCGCGTTAAATCCGTTGCCTGCGCCTTTTTCTTTTGGCCCGCAGGCCCTGAGCGCTGATCTGGAAACTGAATCTTTGCTTTTTGAGCCGGTTCTTTCCGCTCGGGCGGTTTAAAGTCCAAACGATCCGCCTCGAGCGGTTTCAGGGTTTGTGGCCGCCTTTGCAGCTGCAAACGCCGTGAAAGCGGCACAATATTACTGGACGCCTTGTTTCTACCACCCTCTATTTGGGCGTTTTTAGCCTTCGAAGATTGTCCATTGGACGAAGCTGAAATTGAGGGCGCTAAAAAAGCACCCACGCCTGTTATTACCATCACAAAATTCCCCCAAAACTGGTTTCTTACCTAACAATAACCCACATCACTTGAATTTAAGGACGGATCATATCACATTCCCATGAAAGTCAATAGCGCTTTAATGTTTACTATCTGCGCCGTTTTCTTTGGGTAAAGCAAAAATGGTTTGAACAGACTCTCTTCGCAGCACCAAAACCGCGGAAATCCCCAATATCAACCCCAACGGGGGAAGGCACAAGCATTCAATACAACTTAAAATAATGGAACTAATCCAGTTTTTACGAGAACGCAAACACCAGCCATTCAGCCCCAGCACCACAATTTGCACCACCATTACCAGCAAGCCCGCCCAAAGTTGCAGGGGGGAAACACCAGGCGCATAAGTGGGCAGAAATGAAAACACCGGGTATAAGGCAGCCCCCATCACCAAGGGCAGGCCATAAACCAAAACCGCCAGCAAGGCCGCCGCACCCGCAATAACCCAATGATAAATGCCCAGTAACCGCAAATGCTCCAGATTACGATCCACCAGAAAATGAGATTGCGAATGGGAAGTCATGCCAATTCCTAAAAAAACGAAACAACAAACGGCTCAGCCCAACGGGGTAACGCTACTAAACTAGCACACTTGGCAGGGCCAACCCTATAGCTTGGGCATCACCAAATCCACTTTTTTCACCTGATTCATATTCCGCAATTCCAGCCACACGTTTTTGGCTTTCATAAAAAATTCCACACTGCGGGTCAGGTATTTACGGCTCAAATCCGCCGGAACATTTTGGGCCAACGCCTTGTAAAGCTGCCCGATTTCAAAGGCGCAGGCCGCTAGCAAAGGTTGCCAACGGGCTTGAACCACCAACGGCCACAACGGTTCCAACAATTTGCCCGCTTCCTTGGGTTGCTCCAGAGCCAACAGAACCCGAGCCCGCACCAGGGTTAACTGAACCCATTCAAACTGGTTCTGAATATCCGGCTTACTGGCAATATCCAACGCCTTACCCGTAATATCCTGAGCCACTTCCAGGTTGTTCAAAGACAACTCGAACTCGGCCAGAAAACGCCAGCCAATCAGGGCGGCAGAGGCAAAGCGATGCTCTGAACTCAGCCCGATGGCCTGCTCCAGCAACTGGCGAGCCTCTTTAATTTGCCCCATCCGACCGGCAATATAACCGGCGTAAACCTGGGCAACCACCCATGAATGATGATCCCGAGAGGCCTCCGCCTTGGAAATAACCGTTAACACCAACTGGGAAGCACTGGTCCAGTCTTCCAGCTCGCAGTGATACATCATGGCCAACAGCCCCCATTGGGCCAAAAACCAGTTGGGATCATCCAAACGCTCAATAGCGCTTAGCAAACTGTCCGCTTCCCGGTTACAGGTTTCATAGTGGCCATTTCTCAGGTGAATATGGCCCATCACCAACTTCAGGGCAATTTGCAAGCCTTCCAAATCCCGTGCGGTAGCCAGCTGTATGGCAGCCGCTACTTGCTCGCTCACGTCCGGGTCGCACTGGGCCAGCATAATTTGGGCCTTTAAAAGCCGGGCCTGAATAAAGGCATCCATAAACTCGTGATGACCAGCGCCTTGCAGGGCGGCGGTTGGCTCCAGCACAGTTTCCATTAATTCCCGAGCCTGCTGCAAACGCCCCAGCGTATGCAAATACTCCATTTTATTAATCTGCAAGGTGGCCGACTCCAGAGGATAGGCAACAGGATCAATCAAGGCCAGCGATTTTTCCAGAGTGACCAGCGCCTTGGGGTAATCCCCGGCGTTTTCATAAGCAGAGGCCAGCAAACCCAAAGGCTCAATCAGCTTCAGCGGCTCGCCTTCATCTTTTCGATAATAAAAAACCCATTCCAGCGTACTGGCAGCCAACAGAGGCTCCGCGTCCAGATTGAAGGCCCCGGCGCTTTCCATCATGCGTAAGGCCAACTCCTGGGTGTGCAACGGGGTGTCCTGAGCCTGCCGCATTAAATCCAGCGCATGAAACAAGCAACGGTTCATACCAGATAAAGAGCCCACTTGCCCGCAATAAATGGCGGCCAAATTCCAGTAATTGACCGCCCGATTGGGCAAATCGCCGTGCTGGGCATGATAGGCAATCAGGGTTGGATTGACGGTAACCGCCTGATTAAAATCATGCTCCATGGCCTCACTGATCAACTGGTGCATTTGCAGGCGCAATTCATTTTCAATGGTTTCGTAAACCGTTTGCCAAATCAACCCATGCCGAAAGCGCCCGCTGTTAGCGGCATCGGGGGTGAGATAGCCATGATTGAATAGCAAGGTAAGCGCTTGATTAAAGGCCTCTTCATCCATTTGGGATAGAGAAAACAGCATACTGACCGCGAATTTTTCACCCAGCACACTGGCCAACTGAAGCAAATAGAGGCTCTGCTCGTCCAGAAACTCAAAGCGGGCAAAAATCACTTCCGCCAACTGGGGGGGCAGTTGCCAATGGGCCGGATTAAAATCCGGGTTCAGCAAAAACTTGCCCGACTCAGGATCCACGGTCAATACGTCTCGCAGATGCATCAAACGCAGCGCTTCTTCCAGATAGAGTGGCAAGCCTTTGGACTGTTGAATCAAGGGGGTAATCAAGGGGGCCGGGAACTGCCGTAAATGCCCGCCCAATGGCCCGTCATCCAAAAACCGCTCCGAGGCAGCTTCATCCAGATTGCCAATCACCAGTTCCTTGTAAGGCCATTTTTTCAAGGCCTCAGCCAAACGACCGGTGGGGTAAAAGTCACGAGGGTGGGTCAGCACCAGATAAACCGGACTTTGTAGCAGCCCCCGATCCAGCAGTCGGCTCAGCACATCCAGAGTCGGCAAATCCGCGTACATGGCATCTTCCAACACCAGAATCAACGGGCGCTTGGTGGTGAGCATGCGGAAAAAGGCCAGAAAGAAGTATTCGATACGCCCTAGTGCGTCCCGAGTATCCGCACCCAAGGGCTGAGGGGGTTGCACCAGCAAAAAATCCGCCAAAAAGGCAGTCACGTCTTCGGGGGGCTGATCCTCGTAGACATAGTTCAAAAACTTGTCCAGCGCCTCTTGCACGTCTTTTCCGGGTTGCCCCTCAAACACCAGACTCAGCAGGTTTTGCACCAGCTCCAGCCAGAACAGAAGCGGCAATCCATCGTGCTGGAAACAACGGTAATTGTTGCCACCCATCCAAATACCCAGCTGATTTTCAGGATCGCTTTGAGCCCGAGCCATATGGATAATGCTGGATTTTCCCAGCCCGTCATCTGAGGATAACGACAAAATTTGCCCTTTGGCCCCGGCCACGCCCTGAGAAAGAAAGGCACTAAAATCACTGGTTAAGGCACTGACAGCCTGATCATAGGTTACATTTTGCGGACGAGGGACTTTCATCAGCCCCAAAGCCGCAGGCGCATACTGGGGCAACTCCGGCGGGGCGAGAGGCGAGGCCGGGGTAGCTGGTGGCATCTGGGATGCTGAATCTTGAGCAGGTGACTTTTCAGCAGGCGGTGTCTGAGAGACTGGATTCCCGGAATGGGAAGCCTGTTGAGGCATGGGAGTGAACTCACTGGGCGCTGGCGGCGCTCCAATCACAGGGGCAGGCACGGCAATCGGCAACGGCTCTGAGGAGAAGGCGCCAGCGGCAGGCATTGATAACACCGGCGCTGGGGCTGAAAGCCGGTAAAAAACGAAGCTCTGGTTGCCCATGGACACAGGGCCAACCGCCTCCATGGGGTAACGCCCCTGAAAGGCCTGATAAACCCGCTGGCTAACCATCAGGGTGTTGGGCTGCCCCACCGAGCGCTCCAGCGTAGAGGTCAATGGATTTCTGGCGTTGGCAAATTCCACATCCAGCCCAATGCGCAAGGGTAACATGGTTTGCCCCAGCTGATAACCGGCTGCCAACAACTGAAGCGCGGTTTCAATGGCTTTGCCCAAAGAGGCTTCCGGGCTGGCTTCCCGGCGGAAGGACACAAATAAAATTTTATTTTTACTGGCGTTAATCTGCCCACCCGCGGCGGTAACCGTTTGGGCAATCTCGGCCAACACTTCAGCCTGGTAAGCTTCCAGACGCTGAGGGTCCGCAAATTGAGCCATAACCTGCTTCCAGTTGGCAAATTCAATAGAAGCCAGCGCATAAGCCGCCAACTCCGGGGGGGAACTAGCGGAAGCGTTATAACTGGCAGAGGCGTTATAACTATTAGGCTGATTCGGAAGGATCTGCATCGCAGGCCCAGCCGAAGATTCAGGCACATTGATGGCACTGGCAGCATCGGCCAGCGGCTCTGAAGGGGGCTGCCCAGCGGACTGATTGACGCCCGATAAAGGCCCTGACGGTAAGGACGGGGGACCCAAGGCGGTATCAGAAAGAAGCTGCTTGCCGCAACTGCCACAGAACTTTTGCTGCATCAGATTTTTAAAGCCGCAAGCCGGACAGTTGTTATTCAACCGGTTGGCGCAGTGCCCGCAAAAGATACTGTCTTCTGAATTATAATCGCCACACTTACCGCAAGGCTGCATCCAACGCCCTCTCTGAGGCAACAGACAAACACTCTCTATCTATGAAAAACCAGTATAGCGTAATTCAGGCAAAGGAAGGAAACAGCCACGCCGAGGGGTTACAAAACTATAGGATTTCAATCCATAAAAGGGGCAGAGCTTCAGCGGGTTTCTATTAACAAGAGGCGCTGAAACTCAACCCATAAAAGAGCCTGCGGCTCTAAAAAAGGCCCTGCGGCTTTAAAAAAAAAGACCTGTAGCTCTAAACCAGCTCCCGGCTAAAGTCCGAGCGGGCATCCGAAAACAAGAACCCCAGCAGCGAATCATCCGACTGCTCGGACACATCGTGCCATTCCCCGAAGGAAGCCGCCTTGGGGGCGATACCCACAGACGTTAACAGCGGCACCGGGACCAGCCGAACATCTTTAAACACTTGCAGGTAAAGCTGGGAACGCAAGCCCAAAATACCCTTGCTGGCATAGGCGGAAGCCGTGGAATACCCGATTTCACGCAGCAGCATGGTTACGGCATCGCCCAAATCCAGCGTTTGACGAAGCCGGGAGAACAAGGCTTTCAGCAACGCAGGCTGGCCCAGTAAAGCCAGGGGAGATTCCCGAATCAGAAAATCCCCTTCATCCACCAGCCACTGGCTGGTTTTAAGTACCAGTTTTTTAAAGGCGTTTATATTTTGCAGCTTGCTGAGGCAATGGTTATAAATAATGCGATCGCAAGGAATATCGGTCAACACAGCGGCATTGGCGTTTATAAATTTAATGTTCTGGCGGTAGCCAATGGTGGCACGGGCATCCGCTATTTTATCCGAATCAGTATCAATGCCAATAATTTCCACATTGGGCATTAACAGCGCCAATAAATTGGCAAAAGCCCCATCGCCACAACCAATCACCACAATGCGGCGAAGATCGGTAGGAGCGCCTTGCGCTAGAAAATCAGGAATGAGGGGTCCATTGAACCACTTCCACAGGGCAAAATCGTACAACTGCAACCGGGGGTATAGTTGCATCAAGGTTTGCTCAATCAGCGAACGTTCCGCCAGTTTGACCCCGCCAAACTTTGAGACGGTCAATGGTTGGCCGCTCTCGCCTAAAAAGCCGGATTGCAAGGCTTGTCGAATGCTGATTGCCATAAACCCACTCCCTGATGAACAGTTCCAGCCCGTATATTTCATGATTTTAGCAATCCAGCAAGCCCCTTTCCTCCCCTGAACAGAGGGGCTTGGCAAGGGGCTTGTTTTCAGGGCAAGAAAGAGGCCTACATTTTACAAGGAGGCCTTCAAGCAACTGGCAGTCGTGTTAAAACACGTGGACTTTGCGATCAGCGGGGTTCAGGAATCGGGTAATACTGTTGCGGAACAACAGGGAAATTTCTCCCACCGCCCCGTTACGGTGCTTGGCGATAATAATATCGGCGGTGCCGGGGCGCTCGCTGTCTTTGTTGTAATACTCATCCCGGTAAATAAACATTACCAAATCGGCGTCCTGCTCAATGGCGCCGGATTCCCGCAAATCGCTGAGCATGGGTTTTTTATCCTGACGGCTTTCCACCGCCCGAGAAAGCTGAGACAAGGCCATGACCGGCACTTTCAGCTCTCGAGCCAAGCCTTTCAGGCCTCGGGAAATGGCCGAAATTTCCTGGGTACGGTTGGCGTCTCCCCCACTGCTGCCCCCTGGGCCGGACATGAGCTGCAAGTAGTCAATCACAATCAGGCCCAAATCCCCGCCCGATTCCATTTGAACCTTACGGGCCTTGGCCCGCATTTCCATCACGGTCAAACCGGGGGTGTCATCAATGTAAACCGGGGCATCGCCCAAACGGCCCATGGCTTGGGTCAGCTTGGGAAATTCATGCTCGCCAATCTCGCCAGTCTTGATTTTCTGGGCGTCAATTTCGGCCTCAGCGCACAGCATCCGCAGTACCAGTTGTTCTTTACCCATCTCCAAACTGAACACCAGCACCGGCTTTTGCTCCCGCAGGGCAACGTGGGTCACGATGTTCAAACAAAAAGCGGTTTTCCCCATGGAAGGACGGGCGGCCAAAATGATGAGATCGGACTTTTGCAGGCCAGAGGTGTAATTATCCAGATCGTAAAAACCGCTGGACACCCCCATTAAGCTACCCCGGTTGGCGCACCGCTCTTCAATCTGTTCCCAGGATTCAGGCAGAATGTCCTTAATGTGGGTTAAATCGTTGGGAATGCCATGCTGGGCCAGCTGAAAGATACTTTGCTGGGCCATATCAATGGCCCCTTCAGCGTCGTTGGTTTCATAGCAATGGCTGGCAATTTCGTTGCCAGCAGTAATTAAAGAGCGCAGCAAGGCCTTGTTGCGAATAATTTTGGAATAGTAGGTAATGTTTTCGGCGGTGGCCACCGACATGGCCAGATCCATGAGATAAGGGCGCCCGCCTGCGGCTTCCAGGGTGCCTTTGTCGTTCAGCATTTCGGAAACGGTAATAATGTCGATGGGTTCGCTTTTGTTGTAAAGCTCGGTCATGGCTTCAAAAATGTGCTTGTGCGGCCCTCGGTAAAAATCATCGGGACGGATCAGTTCCACGATTTTGTTAAAAGAATCCGGGGAAAACAGAATGCCCCCAATCACCGATTGCTCGGCCTCCACGCTATGCGGGGGCAGCAGGCTTTCTACCAAAGCCAAACCGGGGTCATCCAGACCTGAATTTTGATGGGAGGGGTAATTACGCTTGGATACCATAAACGCTAGCTCTCTATTCTGTGGGTTTGGCGGTACACCAGTCAGCGCCAAACCAGCAGACCCCCCAATGACCAGCATCTCTGGACCCGGATCAACCGATAGAACGCCATTGGATACCAGCGGACTTCTTACGCAAAACCGTGCAATGGTGTGAAAAAATTAACTGTCAGCAACTCTCATCATAACAAAGCCGCCTTCTGATCATGAGCTACGAGGGTTATAGTTTTTACATGGTAAAAAGAAATGGGACTAACCTCAGCCAAGCGCTTTGAAAAGCCATAGGGGCTGGTATAGAATGCGGGCATTCCACGTATTTTTAAGCCCTCCCCACCGGAAAGGATACCCATGTCCAGCCTGACCATTGAGCGCATGTACTGGCTCCCCTATTGCAGCACCTGCACCAAGGCCGAACAATACCTGAAAGACAAAGGGGCCAGCATTCAAACTTATATCAACGTCAAAGAAGAAACCGTTTCTGAGGCCACCTTAAAAGAAATTTGCGAGCGGATGGGCGGGGTGGATAAACTGTTTTCCAAGCGGGCCATGAAGTACCGGGCCTGGGGATTGAACGAGAAAGAGCTTTCTGATGAGGAAATGCTGCAATACATGCAGCAGGAGTACACCTTCATCAAACGCCCGGTTATTATTACCACCGATCAACAAGTACTGGCTGGCTTTTCCGCCAAGCAATACGATCAGCTTTTTAAATAAATTTCCCAAAAATTCAGGGCGGTAAGCACTGAAAAAACCTGCTTTGCAGGGCTTACCGCCCAAACCCGTTACATTGCGCTCACCGGGTCATGGAAAAAATAGTCCCAGTGCTTAATGCCATCGCAGCCTTTGCAAACCGCAAACTGGTTCATAAACATCAAATCTGCAATAAACTCCTGATCACCCACTTTAACGATCACCTCGTTAAACTCGTTGGTGGCCACCTGTACCTCGCCTTGTACGTTCTTCTGGACAACCAGCTGGAACTCCGTGGCTTGGCACTTTTTGCACTTAAACATGTTCACGGTCCTCATCCCAGAAGGCCATACACCCCAAAGCCCTCTGTATTTCCCTCTTTGCTAATCCCCAGGGTGTGAAATGGATCGAACATATCCCGCTTCTATGATACCCTTTTAGCTGGCAACGTACCGAGAAAAGCAAAGCGTGCTTTACAAAATATGACAGAAATGATCTCTTTGCTGGGTTCAACCGGTTCCATAGGAACTCAGGTACTGGACGTGGTTCGCCGCTTACCGGCGCGTTTTCAGGTTAAAACACTGGGGGCTGGAAAAAACCTGCTGAAACTGGCCGAACAAGTGGCCGAGTTTCAGCCAGAAGCCATTGCCCTGCAAGATGAGGCGGATTTGCCCGCCTTGCAAGCCTTGCTGAAAGAATACGCCCCGCAGTTTGAGGGTGAAGTTTTTACAGGCACCGATGGGCTGAACCAACTGGCGCTTTGGCCCAGCGTGGATACCCTGATTGTGGGTCTGGTAGGACTAGTGGGGCTGGCCCCTTCCCTTCAAGCGTTGCAGGCCGGGCGAAAATTACTGACCGCCAACAAAGAAACCTTTGTGACCGGCGGGCATCTGGTGCAACCGTACCTGCCCCAGGTGGTACCCATTGACAGTGAGCATGTGGCCATTCACCAGTGCCTGAAGCACGAACCGGCCCATACCGTGGAAAAACTGTATTTAACCGCCTCCGGGGGTCCATTCCGCACTTTTTCCAAGGCCCAAATGGACCAGGTAACGCTAGCCCAGGCCCTGAAGCACCCCAAATGGGTGATGGGCCGAAAAATTACCATTGATTCCGCCACCATGATGAACAAGGGGCTGGAAATTATTGAGGCCCACTGGCTGTTTGGCATCGCTTACGAGCGCATTCAGGTGGTGGTGCATCCTGAAAGCGTCATTCACAGTGGGGTGGCCTTTAACGATGGCTCCATTCTGGCCCAATTGGGGGCTACTGATATGCATGGCCCCATTCAATATGCCATGACTTACCCCCACCGACTACCCAACACCGCTCCCGGCGTGACGCTGGACCTGCTGAGCCTGTCCCGGCTAAACTTGGAACCGCCCGATTTAGAGCGTTTCCCCTGCATTCGGCTGGCCTATGAAGCGGGCCAGTTAGGCAGCAGCGCCACCTGCGTACTGAACGGGGCCGATGAAATGGCCGTTCAGCTATTTTTAGAAGAAAAAATCGGATTCAATGACATTGCCCGATTGCTCAGCGAAACCCTGAGCGCCCACCAGCGGGAAGGCATTACCGAAAAACCCGCCCTTGATGAAATCAAGGCGCTGGATCGCTGGGCCAGACAGTCCGTCCTTCGGCTGGCCGGGCTGGAACCGGACCTGACCCAAATTTAAAACCGGCAAGAACTACCCTCTCCCTGCCTTGTTTTTGAAACAAACTTCGTCAAACCATTAAAATTTGAATGCTTTTAATGCGAAAAATCCATAGGGAAGCCAGATCCAGTTCCCTTGTTTCAAGCGGGTCTAATCTCCTCAAAAAGCCCCGCTGTGGGGCATTCCCCAATAAACCATTCCCCAGGTGGAGAAATTTTTACAAAAGAAAACAATCTAATGGTTGTAAAAACAAAAAAAGACGTATAATAAGTCTTGTAAATGTATACCCCTTCGATTGGCCGGACTTTTTGCAAAGAGTCCGGTTTTATTTTTTGGGGCATTTTCAAATCTATACAAACATTTGAATAAATCCCCTGCTGCTGCCCCATCGTAAATTTTCCCAAAGAGAAAGCCGGAGGGGGGACTCCGGCTATTGAATCAGCTTCATAGGGGGTTTTTACGCTTGTTTTAAAAGCTTTGCTTGTTTTAAAGTCTTAATGGGGACTCTTAATACTGGCTAAGGTAAGGCATCAGCTTGTCTAAGCGCTTCTGCTCTGGCTTGCCCAAGGTTTTTAGCAGCACAGGAACCACTTTGTTCATCTGGCAAATAAAAGAGTAACCACCTTTGGGGATGGAGCAATTGGCGCAATCCGCCTTGGTGACGTAGCACTTAATTGCCTGATCCGTCCAGGTTTGGGTAATTGAAGCGGATACCTCGTCATCCACCGGTTCCGTCCAGACTATTGTCCCGGTAACGGTTGCCATGGGCTAAACCTCCTCGCACCATCCTTGTTTGAACCAACACACATTTCCACACAGCCTGCTGGGTGTTATGAAATCCACTCGTTCCACTGGGGATATGACTATGATATGTCCCAGCACACGATCAGCCTTCCCCTGAATAGAGGAAGTTTGAAAACGGATTGGGCCAGTCTGCCCAATCCGCCAGCAAACGCAAACCCACTTTGTAAAAAATTTCAAACTGCATTCAGGTTTGCTCAAAACTTGCCGAAAGCAATCAGGTAACTGCTTTTTCAGTGTCTCAACCTGACATTGAACCGCATCGTGTTAACCGGATAGAGGCAACATTTATGTTTAAAATCTTCTCGGTAGAATCCGTGGATAACAGCCATCCAGGGCTTTCCGAGCTGCGACGCCGACTGGTGGAGCAGGGTTACGAAATGCTTTGCCCCCAAAAACACCGGGAACTGATGGACGACATTAAGGAACAGCAACCGGATTTAATTTTGCTAGACCCCACCATTCCCGATCAAACCGGCTTTAAAGTGTGCCAGGGCTTAAAAGATGACCCGGAAACCGAGAATATTCCGGTCATTTTTATTCACAGCCAGAGGCAGCCCAACGCCCAATTGCTGCAAAGTCTGGAGAACGGGGCCACCGATCTGGTTTCCATTGAAACTGAGGAAATTGAGGTGATGGCCCGCTTAAAAGCGGCCATTCGCAATAAACGGGCAGTCAGCCAATCGGTGCAACTGGCCCAACAACTGAATAAAATCAACACCGAACTCTACGAGCGGAACCTTCAGGTTGAAAAAGAACTGTATGTAGCTCGGCAGTTGCAACAAAGCCTGCTGCCCCCGTTCTTGCCAGATTCAGCGCTGTCTGAGGATGAAATTTCCACCTTTAGCAAATGCCATTATAAAGATGACAAACTTCGCATCTCCGGGCTTTATTTACCCTGTGATTCTTTGGGGGGCGATATTTATGACGTGATCAAATTCCCCAACAATACGGTGGGGGTAGCCATTGCCGATGTTTCCGGGCATGGGGTGCCTGCCGGGTTTATTACCGCCATTTTCAAATCTTCCTTCTACCGAATTACCCACAACCACACTTGCCCCGCCGATATTTTGTTTCACCTGAACAATGAGCTGGCCGATATTATCAAAACCGGTGAATATGTCACCGCCATTTACAGCCGAATTTGCCCTCGCTCTGAAGGATCTGATCAGCTCTCCTTTGAGTTCTCCGGGGCGGGACACCCCTACCCGTTGCACTATAAAGCCGCCGAAGACAAGCTATACCGCCCCAAGGAAAATGGCACCCCCCTGGTTTGGATTAAAGATATGGCCTACCCGTTGGGGCGCATCGACATTGAACCCGGCGACAAAATTTTTCTGTTTACCGACGGGGTCAGTGAAATGCGAAATATCCGAGAAGAGATGTACTCGGAAGAAAAACTGGAAGAAGTGTTTCTGGCGCTGGTGCGCAAGCAGTCGCCCCGTCTGCTGGATGAAATCATCCAGATTCTATCCGACTTTACGGAAGGGCATCCCCTGGAGGATGACCTGAGCGCGGTGCTAATTGAGGCGCTATAGAGCGCTATAAGGCGTTAAACTTTATCCAGCTTGGCGAATTTGGGGTCCAGCAGTTTTTTACCGGCAATGGTATCAAACTGGATGCTGTAGATGGCCTTTTCGCCATCTCCCAGCACCTGACTCACCGTGCCTTCCCCAAACTTGGCATGCGCCACCCGATCACCCACCTTGAAGGCGGCAGCGGAAGGACTGGGCTGCGGGCGATTGGAACCCGCCGTGGGCAAGGCCGTGGGCGGGGATTTTTTGGGCGTTAAGTTCCGCAAATGCGGGCTGACATTAGAATAACCCGGATTGCTACCCCCACCGGAATAGCCCCCCGAGGACTTGCCGGACTTGTTAAAGCTACTGCCCCCGTAATCGGAATCGGAGAAACGCTCCGAGGTATAGCCAGAGGAACGACCCGCTCCACTACTACCACCGCCCCGGCGCATGTCCTCCACGCCCTCATCGCTATAGCGATTGGTGGAGGTGGCCTCCAGGGTGTAGAAGCCGGACAGGTACTCTTGCGGAATTTCCTTCAAAAAGCGACTGGGTTGAGAATAACGCAGCTCACCCATAATCAGTCGGCGGCGAGCGTAAGTTAAAAACAGACGTTCCATGGCTCGGGTCACGCCCACGTACATCAAACGGCGTTCCTCTTCCATCTGGGTGGTGTCATTCAGCGAACGGAAATGCGGAAACAAGCCTTCTTCCAGCCCGCAAACCGCCACCACTGGATACTCCAATCCCTTGCAGGCATGCAGGGTCATCAGCACAATTTTATTTTCCACCGGCTCAGAGGTATCAATATCGCTCAACAGAGACATTTGGGTTAAAAACTCGGCCAAACCGGGCTGGGTGTCTTCCGTGGGGGGATTCTCAATCATAAACTGGCGGGCCACGCTGATGAATTCCTGCACGTTGGCTTGTCGCCCTTCGGTATCGGCCGGGTCTTCCAGCTTCAGCTCATCAAAATAGCCGGTTAAATCCAGAATCTGGGTGACCAGCTCATCCAAAGTCACCTCGGTGGCCAAACGCTTCAAGCGCTCCATCACCGATACAAAGCTTTGAACCGCCTTAACCGCCTTGGGCTTCAGCTCGGCCACCTGCTCCACCTGCCTCAGCACATGATACAGGCAAACCTCATGCCGACTGGCGGTGGCTTCCATCAGCTCCACGCTGGTTTTACCCAGGCCTCGCTTGGGGACATTCAAAATACGCTTGACGCTGTAGCTGTCCTGCTCGTTAAAAATCACGGTCAGGTAAGCCATTACATCCTTAATTTCCTTGCGCTCGTAGAACTTCAGGCCCCCCACCATATTGTAGGGAATCCCTCTGGAAATCAGCACATCCTCCAGCACCCGGCTTTGCACGTTGGTGCGGTACAAAATACAGCAATCGCCGGGCTTGTAGTTGCCGCTGCTGGTCATTTGCTGAAGGCGATCCAGAATGTAGAAGGCCTCTTCCCGATCGTCCTTGGCTTCGTAGCAGTTAATTTTTTCGCCCGCCCCGCGCACCGAAATCAGCTCCTTGGGCAAACGCTCCTTGTTTTGCTCAATAATGGCGTTGGCCACCTCCAGAATGTTGGCGGTAGACCGGTAGTTGTGCAGCAGCTTGATAATGCGGGCATCCGCAAACCCACTTTGGAAGTTCAGGATGATGCGGAAATTGGCGCCCCGCCAACTGTAAATGGATTGATCCACATCCCCCACCACGGTGAGGCTGCGAGACAGCCACAAGGCCTTTTGCGATTCCGGGCTGCTGTCCTCTTTCAGGCAGCCTTCTGATAACAGGCGCACCAGTTCGTACTGGGCATCGTTGGTATCCTGAAACTCATCCACCAGCAAGTGCTTGAACTGCTCGTGATAGCGCTGCAACACATGCGGATTTTGCTGCAGCATTTTGACCGTAATCATCAGCATGTCATCAAAATCCATGGCGTTGTTGCGAGACAGTTCCGCCTCGTAGCCATCGTAAATCTGGGCCAGCTTCTCGGTTCTGAAATCCTTGGCGGTGGTGGCGTAGTCGTAAGCGTCCAGCATCTGGTTTTTGAAGCCGGAAATGGTGTAGCGCATGTTTTTGGGGGCGTAAAGCTTGTCATCCAGGTTCAGGCTTTTAATGACCGCTTTGACCGCCGCCATGGACTCAGTTTCATCGTAGATAACAAAATTATTGTTCCAGCTACGGCCCGCCTTGGAGGTGTAATGGCCGATATCTCGCCGTAAAATGCGCCCGCAAATACTGTGAAAGGTGCCAATCCACAAGCTTTTGCCAGTGGCCTCGCCGACCAGATGCTGCAACCGTTCCCGCATTTCACGGGCGGCCTTGTTGGTAAAGGTCACCGCCAAAATTTCCGCCGGATGGGTGCCGGTTTCAATGCGATGGGCGATTTGGTGGGTGAGTACACGGGTTTTGCCACTCCCTGCCCCAGCCAGTACCAACAATGGCCCTAACTGGTGCGTCACCGCATCCAGTTGATCCTGGTTCAGATTTTGCAGCAAACCATTCATAAGCTTTCGCCTAACCTCTCTAACATATCTGGGGTTTAACGGATTTCAGAACGCCTGGGCCATGCTTCCGGGCTGGGGGGACGGGGTAAAAAAGGAAGCATTCTGAGTCTGGCCGAACACGGGTGGAGCCGATTGATAAAAATTTCAAATGATAAAAAATCTCAAAGAAATGGCACAATCGGCGGGTTTTTATATAATATAGTGTTTAATTCCCGGACTTGTCGATGACTTATTGGGCGAATGTTGGATTTCTTAATGTTTCCCACCCCTTTTGCCCGCTTAACATGGACAAGCAATGGATAGACAGAGACTTAGCAGCTGAAAAAGCCTAAAACCATGGAAAATCTGCGCGATTAACCGGGTTAAGGCACTGTTAAAACCGGATTTTGAACGTTTTTGTTGTTTGAATTTTTTTAAATTAAAAAATGGAAGGGACCCGATGACTGAGCATTCCTCGCCTGAGGCCGTAGTGCAAAAAGCCTTGGCCGCTATCGGCATAAACAATCTGTTTGACGACCCCAAGCAGGAGCAGACCATTTTAGTCCCCATTCTGTCCAACGACGATATCGATCAAGACACCCCTGATCCCAACGACGATTTGGCCGCCGAGCTTTCCATGCTGCAGCAAAAGTCCAAGGCCATCGCCATTATCGGCAGCCGAAACATTCCGTTGCCCCATCAGCAAATTATCGAAATGCTGGCTTTTTCTCTCACCCACAACGGCAACCAGATTATCACCAGTGGCGGATCTTCAGGCACCAACGCCGCCGCCATTCGGGGGGCCATGAAAGGCAACCCGGAACTGCTGCGGGTCATCCTGCCCCAAACCATCGGCCAGCAACCTTCCGATGTGCAGGATCAACTCATTGGCATTCCCAATATCGTGGAGCATCCCGAGTGGAGCATGATGAAACTGGCCGATGCCAGCCGCCTGTGCAACCGGGAAATCGTGGACGAGGGTCAGCAACTGATCATCTTGCTGTCTCACGATAGCCCCACCTTGCATACCGCCATTGACTATGCCAACGAAAACCATAAACTGGTCACCTGCCTGTATCTGGATTAATGAAATAGCGGCCTCTCATCTGCATGGGGCTGCCAACCATCACGCCACAACCAAAAATCATCAACCCCTTATCAAAAAGGTGAGCCCGAAACGGTTCACCTTTTTGAGTGGGCCTGAAATTTGCCTGGGCCATACCCATGCTCGCCACCCGAATCCCTCGGTTGGGTATCCAATCTCTAGCCGGATGGCAAATTACCAAATCGATTGCCATCCGTTACACTGTTCCCTCTAAGCATAAAATTCAAGGATAAATTTAGGGATAACATCAGGGTTTATGGCAAGGCCAGCCTATCATCAGGCACCCGCTAAAACCCTTCCAGTTTTTTGATCCATTAAAAATACAATCCATAAATATCGGCACACCCGCAATTGCTTTCGCAAAAAGCCCATTCTGCTTTACCGGCTGGGCAAACCACTCTACCAAACCACTTCAGTAGGGATTAGGAGGGATTATGAGAAACAAACAACTGGCATCAAGCCTGACCACGGTCGCCATTTTAAGTCTCAGCATACCGCTAGGCGCTTTGGCCGACGATCCGGTTCAACCCAGAACCGATAGCAGCACCACCCAAAGTGACAGTAGCACCACTCAAACCGATACCACCACCCAGTACGGCACCACTACAACCACCACCACCCAAAGCAGCAGCACCCCATCCACAACACCCGGAGTGAGCAGCCTGGTTCTGAACAATCAGTTTGGCTATGGTCAAAACGAAGTGATTGTGGGAACAGCGGACGGTACCAGCCCCATGGTGCTGCCCAAATTGAAAATTGGCTCGGCCAATACCTCCATTCGGGTACTGAACCCCACGCCCAACCCAGTGACATTTAGTGTGCCACAGTTGAATATGACCGCGGTGATTCCACCGAACGGGGCCAGGGTGGTGCAGATTGATCAGGCTCAAACCGCCAGCTTGACGCCCGGTCAAGAGGTTGCCTATTATATTAATGATTCCGAGGGCAATCAGATCGCTTCCAGCAACTTTATTAACGAACAGGAAATCGTTAGCATGATTGACATCAACACAACGATTGCCAGCTCAGAAGAAAGTACCACCACCTCTTCGACGACTGCACCCCCACCCACCCAACGAAGATCCACGGTTCGGGGTTATTGGTAAAAACCGGTAAGCAGCGAAACGAACGAGGCGCAACCGGAACCTTACCGGGAGTAACCCATGAATTCAGTTCGTTTCACCCATACCACTCATCCGCTTTTGGCGCTCATTATAGTCCTCGGTCTAACCGCGGGCTACGCAATGAGCGCCGAACCGGTTTCCAAAGCACCGGGCAATTCAAAGCCCGCCAGCCCGGCTCCCACAGCGCAGGTTCAACTGGTAACCCGTCATATTAAAATCAACATTCCCAGCCGCACCTTGTGGGTTTACGAGGGCGAGCGCATTGTTCGATTTTTCCCGGTTGGGGTGGGCCGGGTGGGCTTTCCTACCCCCACTGGCAAGTTTAGCGTCATCCGCAAGGTCGAAGATCCGGGCTGGGAAAACCCTTATATGGGTTCCGGTAAAATGCGGCTGGCACCGGGAGAAGACAACCCTTTAGGCACCCGCTGGATTGGCTTTTTGCAAAACTCGGGCGGGGAGTATGGCATGCACGGAACCGATAACCCTACCTCGGTGGGCAAACTCAGTTCTCATGGATGCGTACGCTTAAAAATCCCCGATGCCGAAGTTTTATTTAACCTGGTAGAGGTTGGCACCCCGGTGGAGGTGGTCTATCAGCCGGTGATCATTCGCAGGCATGCCGATGAAGTACGGGTGGCGGTATACGCCGACAAATTTCGGCGGGGCATGCCCAGCGTGGCAGCCATCAAAGCGGATATTGTCAAGCAATTCCCTTCGGCCAAAGTGGATGAAGAAGAACTCAAAGCGGCCCTCAGCCAGCCTTTGGAAAAGTATGTCCGGGTGGGTTTGATTGACACTGAAATCAAACCGCCGGATGCGCTGCAAACAACGCCAGAAAAAGGACCGGTTGAAAAAGTGATTTTGCAACCCATTGGCCCTTTAGAGAATTGAAGCGACGACGGTCGGCTTTAGCCCTGACTGATGACACCAAAAATGGCCGTATCATTACGGCCATTTTTGAATTTCAAATAAACAAAACCGTCTTTTAAGACAGCTCGGAATCGTTGAATGGAAGCCCTTCCAGCATGGCCGTAGGAGCCGCAGGGGAGCGAAGCGCCTGCTCATCCAGTGGTGGCCCAACCAAAAGTCCGCAAGAAATCATATCGCTGATTCGAAACGCCCACAGGACATTGCCTTGCTTTCCCGTTTGAAAAAAAGTGAAAAACTCATCGTTAAGATCCTGAACACGACCCCGCAGCGGACTGCTAAAACCATGCATGAAAACAAACACATCGCCACCGGACTCAAAGGCGGACTTTAAAAGCATTTCAAACATAGACAAACCCTTCCTGCTCAGGTGAAACACCCAAACGCTTTACCGAACGCAACTCAAACGAAAAAAATCTGAAATCAATGAATAAACCACAAACGTCTCGAACCCTGAATTTTAATTGTTTATAAAACCGTTTATAAAACCATTGTAAAGCAAATTCAAATTCATTGAGTTCATCTTTTTAAAAGACGAGGAGGCTAGAGGAATGTTCAACTCAACCAATCGTTTTTTTTAACAATAGCCGGTATCCGGCGGGTATTAACGCTCACTGTTAAAAACAGGCAGGTGGCGGTAAACAGACTTATTCCTCTGGCTTCAGGACTTTAGCCAATAGAGGGCTTTGCTTCTAGCCGACAGGGTAATTGTAGAGTCAGCAGTAGTGACTTAATCTGTTGTGTATTCCAAACAGATGGGTGATGCACGCGGAACACGCTCGCAAAACATATCTCAGGGTTATATCTCACCCTGATTCTTCAAAAATATTGTCTGGTTTTAAGGAACTGAAGTTTGGCAACAATCACGTTCCAGCGCATCTTCGGCATTCGTACCGCCGCTTATGAATTTTTTAACCAGACAAGGATCAATGCCTGCGTGAGTTCACTCGCTGTTTATCGCAGTTTGACTCATTAATTTACAACAAATAGGAGTAACCACCATGAAAAGAAGTAACTTAATCGCTTTGGCCGTCACCTTGTCTTTGGCTTCCGGGGTCACCTATGCCGCTACCAATTACTCGGATGTCAGTGGCAACTGGGCGCAAAGTGATATCAATACAATGGTTGATATGCAGGTGATGAGCGGCTTTAATGATGGCAATTTTCATCCCGACGCCTGGTTAACCCGTGCAGAATTCACCCAGATGTCTGGAAAAGCACTGGGGCTGGAAGCTCAAAAAGCGGAAACCGTTCCCAGCTTCAAGCAGGTTTCCAAAAATGACTGGGGCTTCAGCAATGTTGATAACCAGCAGTGGATCACCAGCTATCCCACCGGCGTGTTTCGCCCCGCCAATCCGGTTCGTCGTGTGGAAGCGCTTGCCGCTATGGGTGGCGCTTTAAACAAGCCCTTGGTCAGTGATGCGGAAGCCACCACCATTCTCAGCAAATATTCCGATGGCGATCAAGTGCCCCCCACCGCGCGCCGTCAGGTAGCCACCGCCATTCAATACAATTTGTTTGAAATTGATCCGGCTTCCGGCACCGATAAAATTGAGCCAATGCGCCCCATTACCCGTGCGGAAACGGCAGCCTTGCTGAACGATTTGTACGAAAACCGGGATATCGCCATTGTGCAAAATGGTGAAGTGATTGCCCAAACCCAACCCGGTGATGAGACAACCACCAGCACTGGCACCAGCGCGGTTTACGGAGAAAGCACTGAAACCAGCAGTACCACTGAAGCCGCCAGCCAGAAAATCGGCTACAAATCCACCCCTTATCGCAACAGCGCCGATACCATTCCTGAGTTTCGCACAGTGAATACCACCACCACGCCTACCACCCTGTCCGCCGATAGCGCCATGAGCTTGCCAGCCAACACCACCTTTACCGGCACCGTGGCTAAGGCATTGTATTCCGAGTTCAACAGACCTGGCGATCCGGTCATGCTGATTCTGGATCACCCCCTGTTTGACACCAGCGGCAAAATTGTGGCCCCTGCGGGCAGCAAAGTGCTGGGCGTCATCACCAACGTGGTTTCCAAAAACCAGACCAACGAAGACGCTCAACTGGGTTTTGCCTTTAACGGGTTTATTACCCCTGCTGGACAGCGCATTCCGATGAGCGCCACCATTGCCAATACCGATGGCATTTTGAAGGCCAAGGAAATGCAAGGCGTGGTATTCCACCCGGATCGCTCCACCGCAGCGCTGTCGCGTGAGATTAACACCTCGTCCGGCTCCCTGTACGGCACCAAAATTGGTAAGGCCGAAGTGCTGGATCAAGCCATGGTGCAACAGGTCAGCGACAAGCCAATGGATCCGCTGGACAAACGCAGCAGCAACATCGTTATCGGGGTTGGTGATCGCTTGCAACTCCGCCTTGAAAGCATGGGTAGCGACCCCGCCACCAATACCCAATAATCCATTTGTATAGAGAGCGGTACGACGATGCACCCGGTCGGCACGACCGATCGGGTGCTTTTCTTTATCTTTTTTTCAATATAAATACTTCCCCAAACAACGACCTGTTACAAAGCACGCACAAAAACGGAAGCTTTTGTTTTTATGCCTATGTTCCCACATTGACTTATCAATTCAGGAACAACGGTGTGAGGATGAAAAAGAGATGGATTTTTTTGAGGGGTAATCTCAATTGCGGAAGGCTTAAAACACAGGCTTATGGCCTAATCGCTTCTTAGTAAGCTTGGATACAGGGGGGAAATCGTACTATGGCATCACCAATATCAGGCAGTCCAAATGTTTATTCACTTTATAATCCGGCGCAATCCGAAGGGCAAGCAGCCCAGGCAAAGCCTTATACCAATCACGACATTGGCAGCCAATATTTTCAGCCAAGCAAAAACCAACCCGGATTTACGTCCAATGACCTCGGCTCCATTATGTCCGCGCAAACGCAACAACCCCAACCCTTGAATGATATGACCGCATTGGCCAGAATTCAAAGTGTGGGGGCTGAGCTAGATGCCCAAACCACCGGCGAAAAGGACAATAAAATCAGTATCGACGATCTGCGTAAAGCCATGGAAGATACCACCGAAAAATACAGCAAGGAAGATCAAGAGGCCATTCGCTACCTGCTGGATAACCAAAACGGTTTACGGGGACGTCTGGATCAGTTTGATGGCAAGTCCGATGGGCTATTTACGCTGGAAACCGTGAACCAGGTCACGGCCAATCCAAACACTCAGCCTAAACCCAAAATGAGCAATACTGAGGCAGTAATAACCCTGAAAGACCATTTGCGGGGCCAATTTAAAGCCGGTTTGAAACGCGAAGATTTATTCCGGCTTCAGAATGATGAAAAAGCCCCCGAAGCGGTTAGGGAAGCCGCAAAGAAACTACTGGAAAACGAAGCGTTATTTAAAGCCGCCGATACCGGTCGAGACGATGACGGTAATTATGACGGCCACATCAGCGTTGAGGATTTAAGCAAACTGGCAAACCGCAGCGATGTGGATAAAATAGGCGGCGGCTCCTCATCCACTACCACCGGGGGCTTGGCTGGACAATCGGTGGTGCAGAATGCTTACCTGCCCGTAAGCACCGGCAACCCCAACGCCGATTATTACCAGAACAACGTGGTCAACCGGGCGCTGGGACCCGCCATAGATGCCTTTAGACAGGCCAACACCCCCGCAGCCTAACCCGCCTATTACCGCTCAGTTCCGCATTAAAATTCCGGGCGTAAACGAGCGGATCGCTCTATAGTCATGGGGTTCAAAAACGAAGCCCAGACCATGAAAAGCGAGTGCATGGCCGAACAGGCAATCCGTATTAAAACGATTTTGTCCAAGGCCAGCAGCCTGATTAAAAATAAATGGCAGAGCACTTTGCCATTTATTTTTTTGGGAGAGGCCAAGCCCACAAGGCGGAGATGCCGAGCAACACCGCAAAAGCGTTGGAGCTTGGCAAGCGCCCTGCAAGCCATTCGAGATATTTCCATACCCATGAAAACGTAAAATAAAAAGGGAAGGGGCTAGGAAACTTCTCCATTTGATTTGCCCCTACGCTACGGTAAACCCTCTCAACAAAAAGCGACCCTGCCGCTTACAAGGTCGCTTTTCATCAATAATGCCGTCTTAACCGTATCAATATCAGCTTAAGGATTTTTGATACTTCCGGTTAAGCCTTTTACGGATTTCGAACGGGTCCCCGACCCGAAGCGGGTTCTGGATTCCCGGCAGCTGGTTCCGGATTCCGAACGGGGCCCCGGCCCCGAGCTGGTTTTGGATTCCCGGCAGCTTGTTTCGGCTTCGAAGCAGGTTGCGGCGCCTCTACTTCCTGGAAGCCAACCTGATTTTTCATATTCAGGAAGCTCTCTTTAGACATGGTGAACTCTTTGCCGGAGAACCACGGGTTGCTGTAGGTCACCGAATCGGCAGTCACGCTTTTAACGGCATAGGCATGATTTTGAATGTCTGCGCCAGCTGTGCCATCACCTTGGGCCCTTCCGCCAAATACTACTGAAATGCCATCTTTATCATTCAGCATCTTATCCCATACGGCTTCTTTCTCTGATTTGGAACTGGCCACTTTGCTTTTCTGGCCAGTTAGTAGCTCCTGAGCTTCATACACACTACCACCGAGATTAATATCCCGACCATTTTCGGACGTTCTGTAATATTCTCGGCCAGCTGCTTCTAGAATCTGGGTATCTTTGTCACCTCTGCTAAGCTCGCCTCTGGCTGCTTGCTCACTCAGCATGGCATCGGTTACTTGATAAGATTTATGGGTTTTATCGCCAGCAAAGGTTACGTTGTAGCTGCCATCACCATTATTTTTAATGGATTTTTTCAGCACGTCCTTGCCTTCTTTGTCATTATTAACAGAATTAATGCTGCTCAGGAGAAAACAATTTCCGATGCCACCCTGCTTGAACGGATCGATACTGCCATCATGCATTTTTATGTTTAGCCCGGATTTAATTTCTGAGTGAGTCAAGAGGCCATTTTCATCCGTATCTATTTCCTTAAAGCCCGCGTTGAGCACGTTAACACGTTCATCGTAAATGTCATTTTTTTTCATATTGGCTTGCGCTGCGGTCAATTCTCCCTGTGAAAGGGTGCCATCATTCGTTTTATTAGCTTGATCCTTGGGATCCAGAATCTTGCTTTTGGTTGCATCCGTTTCAACCAAGCCAGCAAGACCCTGTGCTTGTTCTATTGAATAAGGTTTATCGCCAACATAAAAAGACTGCCTTGCAGTGTCTTTTTGCTTGGGCTCTGGTTTCATGGGTATTTGTTTGGGCGTATTGGGCTCATCGGGGTTATAGGGCTTATAGGGCTTATAGGGCTTATTGGACTCATCGGGGTTATAGGGGTTATAGGGGTTATAGGGCTTATTGGGCTTATTGGGCTTAGAGGGCGGCTTATTGGGGTTGAGGGCTTGGGCAACCTGTGCCTTGCCGGCTACTGCTTTAGGATCTGCATTATTAGGCAACGCTGGTGCAGACTTAGCTTCAGCCTGGGCCGGAGCTGACGAGGGTGTTTTTTTCTCCTCTACCTTTTTGTCTTCATGTTTTTTCTCGGTAGGTTTTACAGCAGGTGCTGGTGCATTTGCGCGAACGGAATTAATCATCGTTTCTGCTCTCTTATATTACAGGCGTGTACATATCTGGCTGGATCTGCCAGTTAATTGAGGTGTTCAGGAGATTGGATTACGCTTCTCTCGTTTTTACGTGTTTATAAATAAAAAAACAATCTCTTGCGTATATGATCTAAAGTTACATTTCTTAACGAAGTTAATCCCATTTCTATGCCCGCATATTATTTTATTGATGGCCAATTTGATTTGCCCTTACGCTACCCTCTCAACAAAAAGCGACCCTGCCGCTTACAAGGTCGCTTTTCATCAATAATGCCGTCTTAACCGTATCAATATCAGCTTAAGGATTTTTGATACTTCCGGTTAAGCCTTTTACGGATTTCGAACGGGTCCCCGATCCGGAGCGGGTTCCGACTTCGGAGGTACTTCCGGCATCCGCTTCGGTTCCGGCTTATGCGCTGTTTCTGGCTTCGGAGCTGGTTCTGGCTTCCGGGCTGGTTTCATATTTTCGAGAAAATCGCTCATTTCGCTTTCGGAATCTTTTAATGCATTGCTTATCTCATACTTGCCCAAAACACCATCACGGCTGGTATCCGCTTTTGCGAACTTCTCATCCAGATAGGCTGCAAAGATATCGCCTTTTTTAGCGCCATTTTTAAGTTCAGATTGACTGACCACGTCATCTTTATTGGCATCCACCCCTCTTAAAATGTTCCTAATTTCAGAACTCTGTGGGCCATTATAGTAGTCTTTACTTGCCTTATTGATCTCATACTTACCCAAAACGCCATCACGGCTGGTATCCACTTTTGCGAACTTCTCATCCAGATATTTTGCAAAGCCATTGCCTTTGTTAGCGGAACTTTTAACTTCAGACTTATCGACTACATCATTTTTATTAGTATCCAACCCTTTTACAATACCCATATTTATAGAATGCTGTGGGCTATTATTGTAGTCTGTTATTGCCTTATTGATCTCAAACTTACCCAAAACACCATCACGGCTGGTATCCACTTTTGCGAACTTCTCATCCAGGTATTTTGCAAAGCTATCGCCCTTTTTGGCGCCATTTTTAAGTTCCGACTTATCGATTACGCCATTTTTATTGGCATCCAGCCTTGGTAAAGGAGTGTTTGCTGCGCTTTGCGTATTAAATTTCATTTCCATATATCGTGGCTCTCTCTCTTCTTCAATAACGTGGAACTATCTATTCAATAAATGCAATATTAAAATTAAAACAATCAAAAGTTTAAGATTGCCCTTTCTTTTCAGAAAACTAAGACTTGAAAGCCCTGGGGAAACCAAGCGTTCAGCCATGAAACGCTTAGGCTCAAGACGCCTCAGAGCGATTGAAATAGGCATCGCTATTTCCCTGAACGCTAAGCCCACCTCAAAAGGGCCTCCCAAAAAACAAGAGGCCCTTTTGTTGGCATTGATTTTGAATAAGCCCTAATTCAGGTTGTACAAATAATAAAGCAAGGTGCGAACCCCAAACCCCGTGCCGCCCTTGGGGGTTTCTGGTACATCACTGGTAACCCAGGCAGGCCCGGCAATATCCAGATGCGCCCAGGCCCGGTTTTTATCCACAAAGGCCTTCAGGAACATCCCACCCGCTGAAGACCCTGCCTGCCCCTTGGAGCCTGAATTAATCAGATCGGCAATATCACTTTTCAAAAACGACTGGTATTCCTCGTACAACGGCAATTGCCAAAGCTTTTCTCCGGCCTGCTCGCCCGCGGCCCGAACCCGATTGATTAAATCATCGCTGGTGCCCATGATACCGGCCGCCACTTTGCCCAAAGCCGTCACGCAAGCCCCGGTTAAGGTGGCCAAATCCAGCAGTTCATCCGGGTCTGTTTGTTGCTGGGCGTAAGTCAGCGCGTCGCACAAAATCAACCGACCCTCGGCATCCGTATTATTCACCTCAATGGTTTTGCCGCTCATAGCGGTTACCACATCGCCGGGTTTGCTGGAACGGGCGCTGGGCATATTCTCGCAAGTGGCAATAAACCCGTGCACTTCCACATCCAGGTTTTTAAACTCCGAAATGGCTTTGAGAGTGGCCAAAACCGCAGCGGCCCCCGCCATATCCATTTTCATTAATTCCATGGAAGCCGGAGGTTTGAGAGAGAGGCCACCGCTATCGAAAGTAACGCCCTTGCCCACCAAGGCTACTTTTTTGCTGGCCTTGCCCGATGGCTTATAGCACAGGTGAATCAAGTAAGGCGGCTCGTCGCTGCCTTTGGCCACCAATTCAAAAGCGCCCATGCCCAGCTTGCGAATCTGATCAAAATCCAGCACCTCGCAAGTGACCCCCTGAAGGGCTTGGGCCTGCGTTTTTAAAAAGGTGGGGGTTACATAATTGGCGCTGTCATTGACCCAGTCTCGGGCTAAATTGGTATGCACACCAATCATGCGCCCCAAGCCAAGCCCCAGTTCAATGGCTTTCAGTTGTTCTGCCTGAGGGGCCACAATGGTCAAGGTTTCCAGACCATGCCCGCCCAACTCTTCATCTTCATTGCCAGCGCTTTCCTTTTGAGATTCCGCCGTTTTTTTGCCCTTGCGCAGCATAAATTGATAATCGCCCAGCAGCGCACCTTCAGCCAGCAAGCGGGCTAGCCGTTCAGGCGAATTTTCTGCACCCCCTGCCCCTTGCAGATCTGATCCATTTAGATCTGATCCGTGCAACAAACTAGCAACCTGTTTAACCTTAAGCTTGCCGCAGGCCCGAATGGCAGCGGCACTGGCCCGGCGCAACTGTAAGGCGTTTAAAGCCTCCACCGAGCCCAGCCCCACCACCACAACATATCGGGCCACCAACTGCCCATAGGTGGGAAGCACGCAGGTTTCCCCCAACTTGCCTTTAAACACCTGAGGAAGCGTTTGTAGTTCTCGGGTCAGCAAGCCCCCCAAAGCCTTATCTACCGAGGCTGTTGCGCCAGCGGGAGTGGCAGCCCCCTCTACCCAATTAACAATAATGGCCTCGGCCTTGAATTGGCTAATATCACCCTGTGCCACTTCTATTTGCATGCCGCATCCCCTTCCCAACTCTGATACATTCAACAATACCGCTATTATACTCCAGCTCGATTCATCCGCATGGCACGGGTGACCAGCCATATCTTTACAATCATAGTATTGATTTTTAAAGTTGATACCTGATCATGGATAAAAATTGAATGCTCAGGGCTGCCCTTTCAAACCACGCACCCCAAACCGCCGGAATCCACCGAGTGCGCCCCGCATGACCCTGATATTCGCATTAAGCATTCATCCGGCAAAACGCAGGAAAACAAGCTTTCATATGTACAATTTTTTCTCGTCTTCGGCCTTCCCCCCAGAAAATAACCTGATGCTTCAAAAACAAAAGAAGGCCTATCAACTGAGCCAACAGGCCAAAGAACCCCAATCTTCTGTTCAGCATTCATCTGAAGAATTAGACCCCGATGATCTGGCGCAAGTGAAGTTTTATGTACGCAACGTACCCATTAAATTACTGGCCATGGATGTCTCCAGAAAAACTGGAAACCCGGAGGTGATGCGCTATCTGGGTCAAGTTTTCCGGCAGAACTATAAAAATATCGATGTCCCCGTTTTTCCGTCCAGTGGGCTTACCCTGCTGCATGTGGCCCTCAATCAGGATAACCCGTCTCTGGTGCAAAGTCTACTGGATGAAGGAGCCGATCCCCGAGTTGAAGACAAGAACGGACAAAATGCTTTTGAACGACTGGCCAAACGCAACATACCCAACCGGGACCGTAAGGTGCTGGAAAAAAAATTAACCGATCAAGTCCTGCGACTCAGCCAGCCTTCCCCCAAAACAACCACCTTGATGTCCTGGCTCCCAAACTGGTTCAAAGCAAGTCCAATGCCCACCTTGCATGAACTGGCCAAACCGGATCCCGCATTGCGAAACCGCCAAGCTGAACCGGCATTTTCCGAGTCTTTGCCCGCCGCACAAAAAACGGCTCCTGCCAAAAACCCCGAGCAAACCCACTCCAATCCACCCGCCAGCCCTGAACCATCCACCCCTGAACCGCCGCCTATCCCCCCAAAAACAGAAATAAAAGTAAAAGTAAAAAAGGAAGAAGCAAAAGAGCAAGAAGCGCAAGCCCAACAGTTATTGGCAGTTGCCAGTCAACAACTGGAAACGCTTCAGGGCAGGCTGGAAGGGGCCCAAAGAACACTTTCAGGCCAACAAGCTCAGCGCAACGAAACAGAACAGAAAAACCATCGCCTGAAAGAGCAGCTGACTCAGGCCAATCAGGCCCATCAAAACACGCAAGCCCAGGCCAAGCTGGAAAGACATCAAGCCCAGCTTGAAAAAAACAGGCTAGAAAAAAAGATAGCCGCACTGGAAAAACAACAGGGCAGCACTCACCGCACATTGACCGCTCAGTTGAAACAGCTGAAAAAACAGGCAGAGCAACACAAAAGCACCCTTGAACAAAGAACGCAGGAACTTCGGACGCTCAAACAGCGCCTGAAAGCGGAAGCAAGTCATCAGGAGGAGTCCCAGCAAGCCTTGCAGGCCCAAATCAGCGAACTGGAAAAACAGCATGCCCACACGCAAGCCGAGCAAATGGCCCAAGCCCAACAGGCGCAAGCAAACTTAACCCAAATGCAAGCAAATTTACGCGACAGCAAACAGGAAATAAAAAGGCTAAAAACCCGTTTAAGCTCCGAAGGATTCAGGCAAAACAAGCGCAATGCAAATCTGGAGGTATCTCTCAGGGCCGAATTAAACAAACAGCAAGCCGCCGCCTTGCAACTGGCCGAAAACAAAGCAACCCACCAAGCCCTGCAAACCAAGCTGGAAACTGCCGAAACCCAAATCTCTCGGCAAAAAGCCCAGATTGCCAACTTGTTGGTAGCCAGCCAACATCAACAATCAGCACCCATTCCAGCAGCCCCATCCAGCCTTCAAAACCAGACTAAAAAGCCCGCCAGTGCCAGCAGCGCAAAGCCCCCCACCCCGCCCAAGCCGATCACTCAACAAACGTTTTCTGAGGTTGTGCAAGGCATCATGCACTTTTCCGCCTGGAAGCGACAACTGGCGCTCCAGCAAAACAGCATTAATGATGTGGTGATGAGCGATATTCTAAAAACGCTGGAAACGGTGGAGTCCCTGCCCGAAGCCCAAGCCACCATCCAGCAGTTGGCACAATACAGAATGAGCGCACTGAGCGATTTATCGCTGAAATACCAACTGGAGAGCGGCTTCAAGCCAAACCCACCGCAATTAATCACCCGTTCCAAATCGTTTGGTTAGCCGCCCATCAATTTTTCAATCAAAGCGGCATCCGGGCTGATAAACACGGTTTGCTCCTCCCGGTAATTGACATGCCCCGGATAAGACTGCGGAATTTTACGAACGTGTTTGCATTGGGTATAAACCACCGGCACGTTCAGGCTGCTTCGGGCGGAACTGTAATAAACCGCCAGTGAGGCCGCCTCCAGCAAGGTTTGATCCGGCACCGGCTCTTTGCCCGCCCTAATTAAAACGTGAGAACCCGGCATTTGATGCACATGCAACCACCAGTCATCCGAGCGAGACAGCTTGCCCACAATGGCATCGTTGCCCTGCCCGCTTTTGCCCAGTAAAATTTCAAGCCCATCGGAAGAACGCAAACGACTCACCCCCGACAGCTCTTTGGCCTCAGGCTCCCCGGCTTTTTTCTTTTTGCCTTCCAGCAACTTGGGCGCCTTTTTGGCAAAACCGGCGGCCGCCATGTCCACTTCCAAAGCGTCCAGATCGGCCAAGGTTTCCGCCTGGGTTACCAACTGCTTCAAGCTGGCCAGATAATCCCCCTCGGCGTTAAGCGCCTCGGCCATTTGCTGGTAAGCGTCTTTACGGGCTTTGGCCTTTTTGGCCCGTCGGTAATACAGTTGGGCGTTCTCCACCCAGCTGTGGGCGGCGTCAATCTCAATCACCCAGGCACTACCATCCTCGTAATGCGTAAGGGCCACCGTGCCTTTGCCACTCAGGGGCTGGGCGGGTACTTCTTTTGCGCTAAAGGCGGACAACAACCTGTCCCCGGTGGCTTGCAAGCGCTCAATTTCGGCATCCGTAATGGGCACCAGCTCTTTTTCCCGGCGCAAGCGTTTTTTCTCGTGCTGATCCAGCTTTAACAACAATTGCTCGCTTTTACGCCCAATACGACTGGCGTTTAAATGCCCGATAAAATAAGCGCCCACCAACGCGTTCACCGATTCAAAACGCAGACCGCCTTCCAAAGCAGGCACCCGTTTCAACAACCCGAAGCGCTGGCCATTGGGAGCAATGGCAGGGGCCAAAGCGGCCCCATCTTCCAGGGCATCCAACTGACGGTACAAGGCCAACGGCTCTCCGTCGGACAAAGTTAGAGCGTCTTCCAGCATTCGCAGGCCAAACCCCGCCAAATGGGCATTCAAAAAATGCGGGGTCGATTCTTCCGCCGGTTTTTGGGCCAATAAAGCCTTAAACTCAGCGGAGGTGATTTCTGATAACAACCGTTTCCCGGCCGGTTTGGGAGGAGGGGCGTAGGGCAAGCCCGCCGCCAGTTCCCGATGGCTGCTCATGGTTTCGCTCACCCCATGGGCCACCGCCAAAATAGCGCCTTGCAGTTCATCGTAAAAAATCATGTTGCTGTGCTTGCCCATTAGCTCCAGAGACAGCACCAGCCGCACCTGATTGCCCAGCTCGTTAAAATTCTCAAACACCAAATCAATCACCCGCTCGCCGGGTTGGGTTCGAACCTGAATCAGGCTGGCCCCTTGCAGGTGTTTACGCAGGAGCATGCACAGCGCCGTGGGTTTGGCAAAGGTATGCAACACGGTTTCCTGACGGTGCTTTGGCTGGGTCAGCACGCAAAAAGGCGCTTCCGGGTTGAGCTGAATATAAAACAAATTGAGGTTATCAGAGCGCAACGGGCCACCCCAAAAGGTGATTAAAAACTCATGTGGGCTGGGATGCTGCACCTTGCTCACCTTGGCATTGCCCAGCAAAGTTTGCAGCTCAGCGGCCAGGGCTTTCAGGGTAACGGCATCCAGTTGTTGCATGGCGATAATTACCCGGAACAGACAGGCGCTTGGCTGTCGTCTGCCAACAGCCGCTGCTTGATGGTGTCAATTAAAGAGGTGGTGGAGCGATTTTCCACCATGGGCACAAATTTAACCTTCGCCCCGATTTTACGCAGGGTGGCAATTTCCGGCAAATTATCCTCGTTGTACTGCGCCCCCTTGGCGTGAAAATCGGGGCGAATGATTTCCATCAGAGGCTCAGGGGTGTCTTCATCAAATAACACCACATAATCCACACAGCCCAAACCGGCCAGCAGTTCCGCCCGATCCGCCTGTGGCACAATGGGCCGCTGAGGGCCTTTTAAACGACGCACCGAGGCATCGGAATTGAGCATCAGCACCAGAATATCGCCCATGCTCTTGCAACCCTGCAAATAGCGCAAGTGGCCCACGTGCAAAATATCAAAGCAACCGTTGGTGGTCACGATAGAAGACTGGCCCCTCAAGGGGGCCAGATCTTCCAGTAGCTTTTCGGTGGAAAGCACTTGTCCCATCGCTAGTGCTTACCCGCTTCAGGCTGGGGAGCCGCCGCGCCTTGAGGGGTAGGCATCACGCCGCCCTGACCCTGAGCTTCTGCTTCCGGCTCTTTAGGCTGATAGGCTTTTTCAACATCAATTTTAGCCACCGAGCGTTGCTGCTGCGCCCATTGCTGCAAAAAGGCCTGCTTTTTCTGCTGAGACATTTGCTCACGAATATTGTCCTTGGCCTCGGCAAAGGTTTGCTGATGCGGGGCCTTGTGATCCAGCACCTTAATAATATGGTAGCCAAACTGGCTGGCCACGACCCCTGGATACAACTGGCCCTTGGGGGTTTTATCGGCGGCGGCCCAGAAAGCGGGGTCTACAGTGCCTTGAGGCATGTAACCCAAATCGCCACCTTTAACAGCCGACATCGGGTCTTCCGAATTTTTCTTGGCCAGTTCTTCAAACTGAGCGGGGTTGGCCTTGATTTCAGTGAATAATTTGTCAGCCTTGGCTTTCAAATCCTGTTTTTTGGCCGCAACGCTTTTTTCCAAATCGGCGTCCGAAATTTTTTCGTTGCCTTTGCGCACTTCCTGCTTAATCTGAGGCTCAATGGCTTTTACCAGAATATGCTTGGCATGAATGCTTTCCGGCACCTTGAACTGATCCACGTTTTTATCGTAGAAATTTTTCACTTCACTGTCAGAAACCTGAACGGCCTGCCCGCCCTTGGCTTCCATAAATTTATTCAGCAGCAGGTTTTCCCGCAACATGGCGTCAAAATCCGATTCCTGCATTTTATTCTGGCTCAGGAAGGTTTTGAACTGCTCTTTCAAGGTAGGATCGTTGAAAATTTTGGCTTCTTTGTATTCTTTCACTTCGGCATCGGTTACCTTAATGCCGGTTTTACTGGCTTCCGTGTTAATCAGGGTTTGCAAAATCAGCTTGTTCAGGGTCATCTGCTTCAGGTAGTCATCCAGCACACTTTTTTGCGCTTCAGGCACGTTTTCAACGTGAAATGACTTCTCAAAATCGCCGTAGGTTTTATCGTATTCGGCCTTGGTAATGGTGGTTCCATTCACGGTTGCCACTTTTTGCCCGCCACCCAGCCCGCCTTTGGCGCAACCGGATACCAGCACGGTAACTGCCAGCATTCCGGCCAACAGAGATACTTTAGTTTTATTCATTGAGGAAGGCTCCTTAAGAATTCGGGTTTTGACTCTCTACAATAATACGGGCTTAACTAGACTGAGGGAGGGAGGGTTTGCGGTTCCCGGAACTGCCTGCCACCGGATGCCCGTTCCACGGCCTGAGGCCGGGAAAACGGATGGAGAACGCCTCAGGTTATCCACTCGTTCAAGAACCCCACTATTATATACAAAAATCCCCTATAATGAAGTGTATGGAAGAAATAGCAGCCGGACAAACAGAAGAATCGCAGAGAGAAGAGAGTCTTTGGTGCGAGCGCTTTGCAGAAGGCGCCAGCGCCTTTTTAAGCTATCTGGATGTCACCCGGGATTTATCGCCACACACCTTGCGGGCCTACCAGTCCGATCTTCAGGTGTTTTTAAGCTGGCTGCCCAATTTTTGCCGGGACATGCCAGCCATGCCCCACCAGCACACGCCCTTCATTGGTTTGCCTGCCGCTTATATCGCCCATTTATCGGGGCAGAATTTGTCAAAAACCTCCCTGGCCCGTAAAGGATCTTCCTTGAAAACTTTTTTCAAATTTTTAATGAAAGAACGTTACTTTGAGGAAAATAGCCTGCCCATTGTTTTTCGCCGACCCAAACAACTGCGAAAACTGCCCAATTTTATGTCCTCTCAGGAAATTGATCGCCTGCTACAAGCGGCCTCTCAAGCACCGGAATCGGCCCTGAAGTGGCGAAACAAAGCCATTGTGGAGCTGCTGTTCTCCTCAGGCATCCGGGTCAGTGAGCTGACTTCTCTGGATGTGGGCCACGTCAACTGGGAAGAATGTGAATTGCTGATTCAGGGCAAAGGGGGACGGCAACGCATGGCTTTTTTCAGCCAACGCAGCCTGAGCGCCCTGCAACGTTACAAAACCTGCTGGGCCGATCTGGGCGAGCAACCCATGACCGCTGAAAGCCCGCTGTTTTTAAATAAAAACGGAAGCCGTCTGGATGTTCGCAGTGTGCGACGGCTTTTGAATGATTTGGGCCATGTGGCCAACCTGCAAAAACCACTGCACCCGCACGTGTTTCGGCACAGCTTTGCCACCCATTTACTGAACAATGGGGTGGACTTGCGGGTGGTGCAGGAACTGCTGGGCCATGTCAGCATTCGCAGCACCCAAATTTACACCCATGTCAGCACAGAACGCCTGAAGCGAGCGTACCTGAAAGCGCACCCCAGGGCGGGGGCCGAAAGTAACCGCGAACTTGGAGACATGGGGAAATCCGTATGAGTATGGAAAAGCGTTTCACGCCTGAAGTTGGGGTAACCGGGGTCAATGGATAAAGGATTTTCCGCCAAGGCGTTTTTGCCTGAGGTCATTTTATTTATCTTGATCAGCATCTTGCTGTTCAACAACATATCGGTTCTGGATATCGATCCCTACAGCGAGTTCTTCCATCTGGAAGCCGCCAAGGAATCCTTAGCGGCGGGCCGTTTCTGGACGCCCTTGCTGAACGGCCACGATTATCTGGTTCGTGCGCCCTTATGGACCTGGTTAGTCACCATCAGCTTCAAACTGCTGGGCGTCAGTTTGTTTGCGGCAAGGCTTCCGGCCGTTTTACTCACCCTCAGCGCATTGGGCCTTATTTACATGATGACGCTGGAGCTGACCAAAAGCCGGTTTTCCGCCTTCTTTTCCGCAGCGGTTCTGGCCACCACCTGGAGCTTTTTTGCTTTGGCCCCACTGGCCACCGCCGATATTTTAGCGCTCAACATTTATCTGGGGTTTTTATGGGCCTTTTTTCAGTGGAAAGAGTTTGCCTCCCGGCGCAACATCCTTCCCGCTGAAATGAACCCCTTATCGCTGATCATGGGGCTTTTGCTGGGCACCTTGCTTTTAACCAGTGGTCCCCTCAGTGTGCTGATATTAGGAACCATTGCCCTTGCTTACCTGTTGATGACCCAAAACACCCATATCCTCAACCGGCTCAATTTACCTCTGCTGTTTTTGCCTTTGCTGTTACTGCCTTTACCCTGGTTGCTGTGGGCCTCCATTCAAACCGGCAAGGCCAATTTTATGGTAGATTACTTACTGGTGTACCCCATTCAAAAACTAATGGGCGGCGGCCTGTGGCAAAACTTAAAGGGAGACTGGCTGTTTTACGCCAAGCAATTAATCAGCAGCACCTGGCCCTATCTTCTGTTTCTGCCGGTGGCCCTGCTGAATACCGAATTGCCGATGGGAAACCGCGCCAGCCAAAATCAGCCCAACCCCACCTACTGGTTAGGCCTGTGGTTTTTAACCGGGTTTGTAATTTACTCGCTGTCCGCTTTTCAAGAACCGACCCTGCTTTTGCCCTTTTTAGCCCCCTTGGCCATCATAACGGGTTGTTATCTCGCTCAAGTGGCCGAATCCGCCAATGGAAAAGTGCCAGAGCATTACGAAAAAGTTCTGATTCTCTGCATTATTTTGATGATGAGCCTTTCGGTATTGTTTACCATTGTCATTTTCCAGATTATTCCCAACAATTACGTGCAAGGCTTCTGGACCTTGCCAGGGCTAGCCGTTCTGGAATCCTTTACCATTAAGGACAAAGTGTTTCCATTGCCAGAGGCCTTTCCTTTGTGGAAATTCTGGCTGATTCCAGGCCCCTTTGTGTTGCTGATTGGCGGCTTTGCCCTGTTTATCATGCAAGCTGGCCGAAAACTGACCTTAACCCCATTGGCCCTGTGTTCAAGCCTGTTGCTTTTTCTGCTGTTTGTTAAATGTGTTTATCTGCCCATTATGAAGCGCCCGGTGCCCCAACAGTTCGCTCAACAAATCAATCGGCGGCTTCAACCGGGGGATCAAGCCCTGCTTTACTCTCTGCACCCCGATATCAAGCGGGTTCTGTTTTACATCGCCCCGGAAAAATTACCGGTAACCCATGTGGTTCGCGATGACCGGGAAATTGCCCAACGGCTCAACAGCGACAACGGGGTGTTGTTTGGGGTGATTCGGGAACGCAGCTATTTTAACGATCTGGGCTACCATCACCGCACCCTGTTGCGGGTCAATCAATACAATTGGCGCTGGGACATCAGCCGTCTGGGAGAGCTGAGCAAACTGGCCTCAGGCCACTTGCCCAATTTTGACAAAATGCGCTCAGAAATTCTTTTTTTTCAAAGCCTACCCACCCAAACCGCCAAGGGTTTATATCAACCCGAAGAAGCCCTTCTGCCATCCCAAAAATCACCCCGCTAAACAGGACTGCCCCAAGATAAAGATTGCGATTTTTTCTTGAACCGGTATAAGTAATTGAAAATGATTCGCAATAAGTTTTGTCGTCAATCGCTGGCCATGCCGTAAGCGGTTCAGGCTGCAACAGCGCAAGTGGAAGGGTTTCTATATGATGACTACTGTTATGGGAATAGGTTCATCGGTTTCCAGCCCCCCAAAGCCGGTGGTTGTCAGGCAGGCTCTGGCCCCTCAAAACCGTTCAACCCGTGGTGCGGGCGATTCTTTTCAGCGCAAGGGCGTTCCCCCTCAGCCCGCCCTCAAAAAACCCAGCCTGTTTCAGCGGCTGTTTCAGCCCAAAACGTCTGTAACAAAATCTCAAGCCATGCGCTTTGGACCTTGGGTAGTGGCAGGCGCCCAGCATGACCGAAAAGAACCCCGTAACCCCATTCCCTTTGAATCTCTGGATGCCATGCTGAAGGAAGTGGAAAATGACGTGGCCCCGGAAGTAGGCTCGCTCCTGAAAAAGGGGTATGCCGACGGCTTAAAGCATCTGCTGAACGTGGGCAACCAAATGTTAGCCGAAATGAATGAACTGACCGATCAGGGCCGTGAGAAGGTAGAACTGGTAGTGTTTTATGAAAACCCTCGTCAGGGAACACTGCGAGACCCCTTTAACCACCAGGCGCTACCCTATGAAATAGATCCCGACAAACAGGAAGTGTGCATGATTCCTACTCCACTTCGCCTGTTCAAAAAATTTGACGCCATGAGCCACTGGTCCACCATTGCCAACGGAAAACAACCCAACAGTGATTTGGAATATCTGGAATTTGCGCCACAGGAGTTGGCTTACTTAAAAGAAACCACCCAAAACCATCGCAAAGCCAAGCCGGAACACCGCTTTGATCTCAATCACAAGGATCAGCTGGCCGACTATGCTTTTCAACTATTTAACATGCTGTACAACGTGCAATTGGCCAAAGAGGAAATGCCGCAGGAAGTCGGTCACGGCGATTCCAGCCACTATAAAATTGGCATTCGATCCACCCACCCGGAAGGCGGCCCCATCAGCATTCAGGATATCAGCCATCTGTTTCCCGGTTGTCGTCTGGGCAAAGCCCCCCCCCATGGATCAGAGAAGGCGGACGGGTCTTTGTTTCTGGCAGAGCAAAAGGCCTATCTGGAAAACCTTTTTTCCAGAGGCACTTCTTACGAATAACACTGAAAACAGACGCAGCTCAACGTCCGTGACTCACTGTCAAACATAAATCCTTTCTCTCCAGACACCGGGGGGTTCCCCTAAAGCTTGCGCTGCTGGGTAAAGGGAAGCAAACGTTTGCTTTTGTTATTTTTGGCGTATGATTTGCTTCGGGTTTTGTGAGAGAAAAAATTATTCATCCAATCAATATTCATCCAGCAGTAGGGAGGGAACTTGTGCTTATGCAGGGGATTTTTTCAATGTTAAATCCGGTGCGCCCGCAGCCCGGTATGCAACGTCCAACTTCAACCAAGGCTTCACCCAAGCCTTTCTTAGGCCACCCGGATCAATTTCAACGCAGTCACCCCAAGCCATCCCCCGGAATTCATGGCAACGGGCTGCCCGCAATCCGCCAACACGCTTTGCAAAACTGGCGCTTATCGCATCCCACAGGAATCACTCAGGCCAGCATGGGTGATTCTGATATTTCGCCAGTCACCCGGATCGTGAACCCCATTTCATTTCAGCGAGCTGAAGCGTTATTAACCGCACTGCAAAGCGAAGGTTCACCGGCTGCCAGTGCCTTGCTGAAACACGGGCCAGCCGAGGGGCTTAAAAAACTGCTGCTTATCAGCAACCGTATGGTCAGCGATGTAAACGGCCTGCGTAAACAGGGGCGCAACAATGTACGCTTTGTGTTCTACCTGCACGACCCTCGCCTGAAGTCATTCAAAGACCCGGAAATCAGCCGACAGAATCCGGACGTGGCGGATGGAGTCCCGGTGCTTTATTACTTCAGCAAGCCAGAAATCCTGCAAGACGTTGAGCGTATCTATCGTCCGCTGCTACACGCCGGAAAGGGCATTCCAGCCCCTCAGCCCGCCAGCCCCGAAAATATGGCCCACCCCATGCAACACCTTTCCTTTAACGAAGCGGAACTTCAATGGCTGAAAAAAACCGCCCAAAGCGCCGGTTTCCAAAACAACCCGACTCACTTTTCCCACTACCTGAGCCTGCTGTTTGATCAGGCCGAAAAGCTGCACCAAATCGGATCAGCCATCCCCCGCCAAGAGTTAGGCGTGTTGCCTTTAAAACTGGGTATTTACTCCGATAACTTGCCGTATCTCAGCTATATCAAACGGGGCAAGCGAAAAGAGCCGCCCACTCGGGACCTGAAGGGTTGGCAAAGGCTGGATGACCCCAAACGCCATTGGGAAATTCACGACATTACCCAGCTATACCCCGATTGTGATTTACAGGGCTATCACCGGGATCCAGCCCAGCATAAGCTCAATCTGGAAAGCCTGATTCCGTTTTGGTACGAAAAAAATAAAGAGAAGGGCTAAGACAGGGTTATGGCTAAAATAAAGGCCGCTCAGGGCTTGCAGTTCTTGCTCAGGTAGCGTTGTAAACCATCTCGCTGTGGGTGCTGGGCGATATCCACCTGTTTATAAAACGTGTACGCCTTGCCATAATCCGCCGAAGCGCAATAGGCCATACTTAAATTGAACTGGGCTTGCGTAATATTGGCGGGATCAATAAATCCGGCTTTTAAGCTCAGGGCCTTGCCCGCGTTTAAAAACACTTCTTCCCAGCCATGCTGAAGCAAGAAAGCCGAAGAGAGGCCCACATAAGCATCCGCCAGGTGCGGGTTATTTTGAATGGCTTTTTGATAAGCCTCAATGGCCTGACTCAGCTGATGGGTGCGGCCATAATGACTGCCCCGGTTGTAATAGGACAGCGCCACCTGATGCTTATCCGTTTGGGCCACAATGCCCGCCGGTAAATAAGGACTGTAACCCACTGGATAAAACCCGGCTTCCAACCCCGGTACCCAACCATGAGCCGACTCAGAGGCAGGCGCCGCTTTTAAATCCTGAGGAAAGTAAACCAGCGCCTTTTCCGAAGGGCTGGTGTGGGTGGCTTTAGACTCAGACCCGGTGGATTCTCCCTGCACCGAGGCCATAGATACTGCATGCCGGGGCAGGGCGCTTTGCGGTTCCCGTTTTTGGGCAGGCTGGGGCGCTGCGGGTTGATGAGCAGGCACCGGGGCATAGGATACTGGCACAAAGCCAGAATCCAGCACCGGAAGAGGTTCGGGGTGAATGCGGGAATCCGTTGAGCGAGAAGGCGAAGCGGAGGATTCAGAGGGCAACCAGGGCGACAGCACCGGGGCCACTGTATTGCTGCGGGGGGAAAGCCGGGGCGTTTTATGATACTGGGCAGAGGCCTGGGTTACCAATAATCCCAGCCCAATCAGGCCCAGCGTTAAGCCTGCGGCCAGCAGACTGGCTGATTGGTTACGCAATCCATCTTTCAAAAGGTTCGCTCCCTGTGGTTCAGGCAAGCGCCACCTAAAAAAAGAAAGTCAGGATGGAGGAAAAAAGAAGGCTATTCCCATTCCACCGTGGCCGGGGGCTTGCTGGTAATGTCGTATAACACCCAGTCTACATTGGGTTGCACCGAAAGTTCCTCAGCCAGATTGCGGATAAATGAGATCGGAATTTCTGAACCAAGCGCCGCCGGACGAGCGGTCATATAATCGCTGGTAATCACCGCCCGAATCACGGCGGAATGCCGAGCCGGACGATCGCCGCCCGCCTCGCTATCCACGGGTAACAGCACGGTAAACAGTTGGCTAATGGCGTCATGAATGCCTTCGGCTTTGAAGCGTTCGGTCACGATGGCGTCCAGCACCCTTAATTTTTCAATCGTGACCGGATTCAACCAGGTGGGGGTCACCGTTTTGAGTTGTTTGGGCATGGGTTTGTCATTCAATAACAAGGCCACCCGGTTAATGGCGTGAATGCGGTTGGGAATCTTCTGGGCCAACGCCCGAATTTGCGACCAGTCCGCCTTTTGCAGGTTGCCTTTAATGGCCGCTAAATAGCGATAACTGCGGCTATCGCCTTGCACACCCACACTTTGCACCGGCACCAAAACCGCTTCAAAACCCTCTGCTTCGGCCAGTTCCTGAAGTTCAGCGTTGACACAGGCATAATCATCGGTGAGGTATGGCTTTTCCACACACAGTACCCGAATCCCCAAACCCGGCCCCGGAAAGGGATGGCGCATCACCAGCGCTTCCGGCAAGCCCAGCATGCGGCCCACTTTACGCACTTCATCCTTGTGCCAGTCCCGATTCGGCTCAATAATCAGGCCTTTTTTGCGCTGCTCCTGAATCAAAGGCACATCGTTGTGGTGGGTTTTAATGGTATGGGCCTGACTGCTGATTTCCCGGTTGCCGCTTTCAATCAAATCCGGGCGCAAGGTGCCTTGGGCAATAAAGGTATCATCCAGATTCAACCCGCTTTTGCGGATGGCTTCAGTAATCAGGTGATAAAACACATCGCCAATAATGCGGCGCTTGGCCTCAGGCTCGGTGGTCTGGCTCAACGGCCCCACCGTTCGGCCATCGATGTCGGTGGTGGCGTTCAGAAACACCGCTTCAGCGTCAATGCGCTCCAGATGCCTTAGGCCAATGGCTTTTAGCGCTTCGCAAACCAAATCGCTTTCCTGAGCCCGCATCATGCCCGAATCGATATGCACGGCGAACACCTGCTCAGCGGGCAGGGCTTTTACCAGCAAGGCGGCGGTCACGCTGGAATCTACCCCGCCGCTAACCAGTACAAATACGTTTTTAGGACCCACCGTGGCCCGAATGTTTTCCAGGGTATCTTCCAGCCGGTGAGACAAATCAAAAGCACCCGTAAGCCCACAAGCCTTGTACAGAAAGTTTTCCAGCATTTTGCCGCCATGAACGCTCAGGTCCACTTCCGGGTGAAATTGCACCCCGTAAAAGCGCTTTGAGGCATTTTGAATGGCCGCCACCACCCCATGCTGATGGGTGGAAATGGAGTGCCCCACCACTTCAAAGCCCTGAGCAGGCTCTCCCACACTGTCGCCATGGCTCATTAGCACATGCTGAGCGGATTCTAAACCATCAAACAACAGGCAGGACGGTTGTACCGTAATTTCGGTTTCCCCGTATTCTTTGGTAGGAGAAGGCAACACGCTGCCCCCAAAATTCCGGTTCATCAACTGCATGCCATAGCAAATGCCCAAAACCGGAAGCCCCATTTCAAAAATAGCCGGATCGCACTGGGGGGCATCCGCTTCATACACGCTATTTGGCCCGCCGGATAAAATAATACCGGCAAACCCCGATCCCAAATCAGCGGCCTTGACATCCACCGGAAAAATCTCGGTGGCCACGTTCAATTCCCGCACCCGGCGATCGATCACTTTGGTGTATTGGGCGCCGCAATCCAGCAAGGCAATTTTTTCAAGCGGGGTAACCCCATCGGCATGAAAGCCAGAGACGGGCTGATTGGCAAGCAATTCCTGATTCATGGGCGGTCAAATTCCTTTTGGGGATTTAATAGAACTGAAGGCTGCGAGAATGCTTGATTATAGACCGAAGCAGGCCGGTTGTCTGCAAGCCGGGTATTCCACCAAAAGCCTAGGCAAACAACAGGTTGTGACGGGCCAGCTTGGCCAGCAACACCAAGGGGTTGCCATCCCGGTAAAAGGCGGAAAAACGGGGAATCTGGTAAATATTATCGGTAGAACGCCATGGCCGGGTTTCCACCGTAAAGGCCGCCTGATAAGGACTTTGAGAGAGCGCTTCCACTTCCCGTGGCCCATAATGCCCCCAGGGATAAGCGAACACCGGCAAAAAATTCTCCCCAAAAGTCTGGTGCAACATCTGGTAAGACTCACTCAATTCGGCCACCATATCGCTTTCAGCCAAGGTGGGAAAATCTCGGTGGTACAAACCGTGACTGCCCAGCGTAATGAGAGGAGAGGCGGCCATGCGTTCCATCTGGGCCAGAGACATGAGCTGATCTCGTTGCGATTCGGGCAAATGGCCCTGATCCCACTCGTTGGTGCCACCGTATCTTCCGGGCAACACAAACACGGTGGCCGGACACTGCTCGGCCTCCAGCACTGGCAAGGCTTCCAGCAGATTATTGGTGTACCCGTCATCAAAGGTCAGTAAAACACTACGATGATCGTTAATCGCATCCGGGGTGGCGGCAAGCACCTCCTGCATGGAAACAATCCGCATGCCCAGCAGGCGCAGGGTGCGAATGAAACGGCTAAGCCCCTGTGGGGACATGCTAATGTGCTTGCGCTCGGGGTGAAGCAGGTGTTTTTCAATGTGATGGAAATTAAAAATCAGCATCAACGGGTTTCCTTGCCTAAAGCGGCTTTATAGGCCGGAGAAACAACCACGCAGGACGTGGCCTTCAACAACCCCTGTAATAATAAACGGGCCAGATTCAAAAAATTGATCCCCGTGTTCAAACTGAACTGGGCCAGTTGCCCTTTGCGGCCTTGCAGCAATTCCGCCATCACCGCCGGGGGATAATGCTGGCGCATCTGCTGATATAAGTGCTGCGCAGAGGGGAAGTAGTCATACATCAGAAAGCGAAACACCAGATTGCGGTGCTGGCGATAAGACAGCAGAGAAAGCTGCGACTCGCTCAAAGTGCCTTGCAAGGTAAATACAATCGACAATTCAGCGCTCAGGGCTTCCTCGTGATTTTTCAGCACGGAACGACAACGCCCGGACAGGCTTTGGCGATACAGAACCAGCCGTTTGCCGGTGGCATAAGCGGGAAATTGCTGGCAAGCCTGAATGAAAAACACCCGATCCTCATGATAGCAAGCCGGTTGAAATCCACCCACCGCCTCAAAAACAGAACGATGCACCAAGGCAGTGCTAGGCAGAAAAATGCCTTCATCCTTCAACACCGCATCCGCCAAATTGCCGGTTTGCTGGCTGATGGCGGGCAGGTTGATTAACTGGTTGGTCTCATTCACCGCGAAATACCCACTGTAAACCAGACAAGCCGGATGATGCGGTGTGGTGCTGGCCCGGCGAATCACAGCCACTTCTTCAGCCAGCTTACGGGGCAACCAAAGGTCATCGGCGTCAATAAAAGCGATATAATCCCCGTTGGCCTGAGCAAACCCGAAGTTGCGGGCCATGGCCACCCCCTGATTGCGTTGAGAGATCACCCGCACCCGATGATCGGCTAACTCGTCACAAAAAGCGGACAACCGGGCCAAAGTATCATCGGTGGAACCATCATCTACAATAATCAGCTCCCAATGGGGGTAGGTCTGGTTCATGATCGAGCGCACGGCGTTCAACACGCAATCGGCGCCATTATAAACCGGCAGCAAAATGGAAATTTTTGGGGTCAGCGCTTGATAAACGCCCGTCAATTTCTGGATTGAGTCTTGCAGGGAAAACTCGGCGGCCCGTGCTATTAAGGCGGTTTTCAGGGCTTGTTGACGTTCGACTGACAGATTCAGCATGGCCTTCAGCCGGTTTTCCAGGGCATCCAAATCACCCACCGGCACCAAACAATCGTTGGTTTGGGGTGTTTCTAAAATTTCACCGGCTCCTTCGCTGGCATAAGCCAAACAAAGCACCCCTGCGGCCATGGCCTCCACCAAGCCCAGCCCAAAGCCTTCCGCCAGCGCTGGATAAATCAGCACGTCCACCAACGCAAGCAGGGCAAACACATCCGTGCGATAGCCCAAGTACTGAGCATTCCCTAAAGCGGCACAAACAGCCGCCACCGTGGGCTTTAAAGGGCCATCGCCCACTATTATAAATTCACAGTCCGCAAAGTCGGGATACTGGGCAAAGCGTTCTGCCAGCGCCAAAAAATGCGCCGGGTTTTTATTGGCATCCAGCCGGTTTACAAAAGCAATCACCCGGCTATCCGGCCGCAAGCCCAGGCGGGCCCGCAGGGCCGGGACATCGGTGTGGGCAACGGCCTGCGTAATGGTATCCAGACAAACCCCGTTGTGGAGCACGTGCCCGCTATGAGGCAGGGCTAAAAACCGTTCTGCCAGCAGTCGTTTTTGCTCCGCCTGACTGACAATCAACAGTTGATCCAGACCGTTCACCGTTTTTTGAAAAATTCGTTTCACCCAGCCTTTAAAAAAGCGTTGCAGGGGATGGGTGGCCCAGCGATCGCTATAGAGAGAGCCGTATCCATGAAAGGTAAAAACAGCGGCACAGCCCCAGTGTTTCACCAGACAGGTTTCCAGCAAGCCAATATGCATATGGACAATATCGGGCTTTTCCCGATCAATCACTTGCTTTAAAGCCCTGAGCGCACCCATATCCAGACTTCTTAAAAAAGAGCGAGCGAAAAAAGACGGACTTTGCACCCCGTACACCGAACAGCCCAAAGCTTTCAGTTGATGGTACAGCGGGGTGTTTTGCGAGCATAAAAACACCGGCTCAAAATCATCATGGGCCAGCAGGGCCTGCCCCACCGTTAGTAAGTAGCGCTCAATGCCGCCCATTTGTCCAAAATCCTGATAAAAGAACAGGATTTTCCGACGACCCACCGGCGATGTACACAACGAACAAGCAGGAGGAGAAGGCTGAGACATCAGGATTTTGGCCAAATGGGGGGCGTTATCCATCAATTATGATCGTCCTGATTCATCAAGCTTATCCAATGTAGATATTAAAAAAAAGCAGGCTGGGAAATTGCCCTGATTTTTAAATTTTTGGCCCTAAGCAACTTTTAGGGAGCCTTGGACTTTTAGTACAAACAGATAGTACAAATGGCTAACCCCTATCGATCCTTTTTTAATATTACTTTTTAAATTTACATTTTTAAATTACAACGTTTGTATCGTCGTTCCCAACCTCAGGTGAGCCGCCATGTTTAGTCGAGTGTTCTCCCCAGTATCCTTTTCCCGGCAGTGGATTCTCTCTGCCTTGTTTTTTGTCGGCCTATTGGCAATGGGCGCCCTGCCTGCCATGGCCGAAAATTTAACCGGGCAACTTCAGTTTGCCGAAGGCACTTACCGCATTAACGTGGGCGATGTGCTGAGCGTGAACGTTTATAACCAGCCGGACTTATCGGGAAGCGCCATTCTGGTGCGCTCCGATGGCAACGCCTCTTTTAACGGGGTGGGAGAAATTCAAGTGGCTGGCAAAACCATTCGGGAAGCCAGTATGTTGCTAGACAGCCAGGTTCGAGAATTGGTGCGAGAGCCTCGCATTACCCTGACCGTGAGTGAAAGCAAACCCCCCAGTGTTTATCTGGCCGGTGCGGTGATGCGACCGGGCATGTTGCAGGCCGGTAACTCGGCGGCCATTATCAGCAACAATAACAACGGTACCCAAGGGGCCTCCTCCGCCAGCAACAATGGGGTTCAGGTGGGTAACAACCTGTCGGCCAACCACATGGACTTTCGACTGTCCAGCGTGTTGGCAAGCTCTGGCGGCGTCAAGCTCTCGGCCGATTTGGCCAACGTGGCCGTCAGCCGAAACGGGCAACTGTTTAAAACCGTCAACCTGTGGAAACTCCTGAAGGAAGGCAACCCGGACAATGACCTGATGCTGCAAAATGGCGATTCCGTCTATATTCCCGAACTGCCGTTTCAGGCGCTGGATGATGAAACCTACAACCTGCTGCTCAGCTCGGCCATTGGTCCCCAGGTTTTCCCGGTTCGTATTATTGGCGATGTAAAAACCCCCGGCGTTTATGATCTCAACAGTGCTTCGCCTTATCTCAACTCGGCCATTGCCAAAGGCGGGGGCTTCAATTACGGGGCCAACATCAAAGTGGTGGCCATTCGACGCTTTACCGGAGAAAACAAGTTCAGCACCTTGCAAGTGGATCCCAACCGTCATGATTTCATGTTGCGTCCCAACGATGTGGTGTACGTTTCCGAACAAAAAGTTTACAAGGCAGGGCGATTTGCCGAAAATGCCGCCAAAATTCTTTCCCCGTTTACCAATGCCAGTTCTGCCATATTTGGGGTAGCAGTGCTGGGAGGAGTCAATTAAACCGCAATGACCCATAATCGACCCTTTGCAACGCCTTTCACCGACTCTACCCCCAAAAAGGAAACTGAGATGGCCCCTTTAACCTCATCACCCTTCCAGCCGAACAAAGCCACATCCGTACAAGCCGATTTGCTTGGTTTTTTAAAACGGAACGCCGCCCTGATTATTGGGGTGGGCCTTTTTGTGACCTTCTGGATGCTGATTTACACTTACATGGTTTACAAACCCGGTTACGCCGCCAAATCCATGGTTATTATCAAAGATTCCGCCATTACCGGGCGCTATATTGAACCCGATCAGTATTATGCCCTGCAAACCACCACTTCCAGCTCATCCAACCCGGTTTTAAACACCATGGGCATCCTCAAATCCGATGCCATTCGCAATGCCTTATGGGAATTTTTCCAAAAGAAGCACCCAGAGCAACTGAAGAAAAATAATATTGAAACCCAACAGGACTGGAACGCCTTTTTTCAGGACGGGTCCGCTTTTATTAAGGCCAAAAACCAGTCGGGAACCGATTTAATTGCCGTTCAGTTTTCATGGACCGATCCGCTCATCGCCAAAGAAGCGCTGGGCGTGGTACTCATCGCCTTTCAAAATGCCAGCCGCGATTTAAACCGATCAGAGCAAACCACCCGCACCCGCTTTTTAGACAAACAGGTGGCTGACATTGAAACCCAGTTAACCAGCATGCGTAACCGCAAAAGCGCTTACCAAAGCACAAACGGTACCGTCAGCGTTCGCCGGGAAGGCGATGATTTGGCGGGCACCCGCATGGAGTTAAGCAATAAGCTCAGCCAGATTGAAGCCCAGGCCCAGGGTAAAGAAAAACTGATGCGTCGCTATCAGCAGTTGTTGGGTATGACCCCTGAAAAAGCGCTGAAAGCGTCTGCTTTGGGACAAAATGGCGCTATCGCCCGTTTGCAGGATGAACTATACCGACTGGAACAGCAGCATTCCCTGCTCAGTGCTTCTTTAACGGAAACCAACCCCAAAGTGCAGGAAATTGAGGCCCAGATTACCCAGGTAAAAGCCAATTTGGAAGCGGAAGAAACCCGCACACTGGGCAGTGCCAAAGCCAACCCTAATCAATCGGTGGTGGCCGACAGCACCCGCAGCGATCTGGTTCGCAGCATGCTGATTGCCCAGGGAGAAGCTCAGGATCTGCGGGCTCAAGCCGCCGTCACCCGAAACCGACTGGGGCAGATCAATTCAGACATCAGCGGCTTTCCCCAAAAAGCGGAAGGGTTGGCCCAACTGGAACAAAAAGAAGCATCGCTCAGCACCGCACTGGATCACTTGCGTCAAAAAGCGCTGGAAGGGCGGCTGAAAGAAGAGCAAACCCTCAGCAACGTGTTTATTGTGGATCAACCCAGCTTGCCGGAAAGCGCTCAATTCCCCAACAGAACCCACCTGGCCATTTTGAGCCTGTTAATGGGTTTGGGCGTGGGCGTGGCCACCGCCTTTGCCAAAGAGCAACTGTCCTCGCCCACCGCCAGCTACGGCATGCCCCAATGGCTAGCGCCTCTGGATGACGACACCCACGAAACCAATAAAGTCACCGAAAATGACCACACCACCGACCCGGCGCCATTCATTGGCCTCCAACCCGCTCACCCCCAAAACGCAGGCCCTGTATTCCCCCTGACCGTGGATGAGGAAGCGACATTAACGCCCCCGCTCAGCCCACGAGAAGCCATGATGTCTCAGCAACCGGTGAGCGATAAAGTGTCCATTCCAGCAATAGGCTCCCTGTTTGATTCACTGGTGCCTGTGGCTGGCCCCATGTTGCACCAGCAGGTTCAGCCACCAGAATTTCGGGAAGATTTAACCCGGGCGCTGCCCCCACAATTCAATAGCCAACCCGCCAGTCCGCATCCAGAGGTTCTCCTGAATAGCACCCGGATAGACGCGGAGGCCAGCCCCTTGCCAGTGAGCGAACCCACCGCCATCGAACTGCTACAGCCTGATTTTAAAGTGGAGGACGCCCTTTTAAGTCCTCACCCCCAAATCATGCCTCCTACCCCCACGCCCGCCAAAAGCGTTCGGGTGGCCGCTACCCCCAGCCCCATTACGGTGGCCCGCGCTCAGGCTTCTCATCAGGAAAATGCCACCCTGCCCATGATGAACCTGGAAGGGATTCCGGTGCTGCATGCCACACCCACCCTCTCCGGCCAATCCAACTCCGATTTTCTGGACAGCTTCCCCATGCCTGAACCAGCCGGACTGGACAGTGCGCGACCCATTGCCTATGAACCGATCCAGTACAAAGCACCTTCCCAAATCAATGTAACGGCGGAAGCCCCTACCCCATCGACACCCGTGGATGATGCGGCCAGCGATCACTATGAAAATCAGGCCCTTCAAATGCCACTGCCTCGCCGTATGCGGAGCATGCCCGCCTTTTTAATGGGCAGCGAAGGTAGCCCTACAGGTGAAGCCTCTGCCACTGAGCAACCCTACACGCTGGTTCCTCGCAAACAATTGCTATCCGCCGATGAAGATCTCACGCAGGAGGTCTCTCCCCTGACAGCGCCCAGCCCACAAGCTCAGGCCAGCGAAATGTTGCCCTTCCCCGAAACGGTGAGCGGTGAGTCTTTTCGTCCCCGCAAGCCTTTACTGGAATCCCTTGGGTTTGGAAAAAAGCCCGCTTACCGCCCTGAAATCTATTCCAGCGTTCAGGATCGCAAAAAAAAGCAGGCCCCGCTTCCCACCTCCATTAATCGACTGATGGCCGCCATTCAGGATAGCCCTAACAGCCGCAAGCGCTAAACGTCACTTGTTTACCCCCAAAGGTTAGAGGTCAGCCATGAGCCGATTTATTGAGGGATTCAAAGCACCCGCTTTTCCGGTTTCGGGTAAGGCCATGGCCATTGGGCTAGCGGTACTTGGGCTGGTTTTGCCCCTTTTAATTTATCTCGTGCTACCCGTCTTGGGCGTCAGTGGGCTGGCAGACGCCCTGGGTTACAAGCGCCTGATTTTACTGGCAGGCGCTGGGATAGGGGCCATTGTCTACTGGCAATATTGGCGCTTTGTCATTCCCCGGCCTCAAGTGTTACTGGGGTTTGTTTTACTGGCTTGGCCGGTGGTGGCTTTTCTCAACGCCATGTTACTGGAGCTGGGCATTAACCTGCGCTTAACCCCCCTGCTGTTGCTCACCCTGATGCTGCCCATGTTGTGGGTCTCCGCCAAAAACTACGCGCTGATTTTCTCCCAGTTGCCGTGGCTCAAGTATTATCTGATTTTTTTCAGCTGGCTGACCCTGTACTTTATTTTTTACAACGCCCACGCCACCGATCCCCAGTTAAGCGGCGGAGATAACGCCCTGAGCGATGGGGCGGTCAGTACCGTACAACTTATTTCCTATTTATACTGCCTGCTTAGCATTACGGTGAGCGCCGTGGCTATTTTAAAAGCCCGAAACTTCCGGGGCTTGTTCGATTTTTTAAATCAGGCCCTGTTATGGGTCAGCGGACTGGAAGCCCTCTTCACCATTATCGGCTTTCCGTTTAAACTCACCAGCCTGATGCTGGACGGCTTTGACCGAGCCATTGGCATTTTTAGCCACCCCAACCCCTTTGCCCACCACATGGGCATTGTCATGATCTATTTACTGGGCCTGTACTGTTACTATCAGGGCGAGCGAAAACAGCGCATGCCAGCGTGGTTAATATGGGGCAGTATTGGCTTCAATTTTCTAGCCTTCATGTTAGGGCTGTCTAAAACCGCTCTGGGAACATTCGCCCTTTGCGCCTTAACCCTGTTTCTGATGAATCTTGCCGTACCGGCGGTTCGGCGAGGCTTTGCCAAAATCCTGATTGGGCTGGTGGTGGTGTTGCCCTTGGGACTGCTGGCTTTTCAGCTCTTATCGGGCAAAAATTTTTTTGGCATGCTGGACTCCCGCATGAACGAAACCGAGAGTTTTGACTGGCGCACCATGATTTGGGAAGATTTGATGAGCCAAATCCATTGGGGCTCGGTGTGGTTGGGCCACGGCTTTACCGCCGCCAACCAAATGGTTTTTAACCTCACCTTTAACGACGCCAAAAACGCCAACCCCCTCATGATGGTTCATAATGCCTACATTGCCCTGTTGTACGATTTGGGCTTAATGGGGTATTTCATGTTTGTCGCCGCCATTTCTTTGGCCCTGCAATCCCTGCGTGGGTGGATGAGCGCCATTCGTCCGGCCTTGCGAACCGAGCATTCCATTATTATTGCCCTGACCCTGTATTTTTTACTGGTGTGCGGCTTTGATGAAATGTCGTATATGTTTGACGCCCCCCAACTGTACTGGCTGCTGGTCAGTTTGTTGTTCTGCATGACCGTACGTGAACGGAGGGCCTTACCCGCATGAGCATTGGTCAGCGCTCCCTGTTTGGCATGCTCACCGGTGGGGTGAGCGTGGTGATTAAAACCGGGCTCAATATTCTGCTCATACCCGTTCTGATTTCCAAACTGGGGCTGGATGTCTTTGGTCTCTACATTTTATTAATCGCTATTTTTGAAGTCTCCATCCTGCTGGATCTGGGGGCCACCGATGCGCTGGTAGCCAAACTCAGCGCAAGCACCCAAACCCAGGCGGAAAAACGGGCCTACCTCAAAGTCGGCAACCTGTTACTGAGCGGCTTGGCCCTGATTGGCCTGCTGCTAGGTCTGGGTGTTGCTCCCTGGTTTTCCAGCGTATTCAATATTTCCGTGGCCTTGGCCCCAATGGCCCAAACCGGCTTTTTGCTCATCGTGATTGAATCGGCATTAATGCTGTACAGCGCCTATAGCCAAGCCATTCTGTTGGCCCATTGTTCTCAGCAATGGACCAATCTGGCTGATACCACCTGCGCCGTCATCGTGAATGTGGGCGCTTTGCTGGCCTTGCTGGCGGGGGGCGATTTGGTGAGCATTATGGCCTTGCGACTGGTGGGCACCACCGTGCGCCTGTTGATCCTGACCGTGCAAACCCACCGGGTGGAACCCTACGCCTATTTTCCGAAAGTGCCTTTCAGCACCGAGGCCGCAGGCAGCGTCATTCGCCTCAGTGGCCATGCCATGATGATCAACTTCAGCATCATCGTGTCTCACAAAATAGATGACATTGTCATTGCCCGCTTTCTACCCCTCAGCGCGGTGGGCATTTACGAAATCGTGTTTCGCTTTTTAGGGGTGGTCATTCAGATTTGCATCAAGTTGCACGAAGGGGTTTACCCCCTGCTGGCCCGCATGGCTTCGCTGAATCAGCCCACCGAAGCTCGTCAGCTTTTTTTAAGAATGAGCTGCTTTCTCAACTTTGTGGCCTGCATGATGCTGATGCTGATTGTGTCTTTTTATCAGGAACTGTTTGTTATTTTTTCGGCGGGCAAGGTGCCGGTGGCTCAAACCTTGCCCATTCTGGCGGTAGCGGTTCCCTGTGTGCTAAGCGGCGTTTTGCAAATGCCCGCCAACGCCCTGTTATTCACCTGGGGTCGACAACGGTTTTTAAGCATTACCAGTCTGCTGGCCGCCGGGGCCAATTTGGGGCTAAGCCTGATTCTGGTTCATTATCTGGGTATTTTAGGGGTGGCTTTGGGCACCTTGCTGCCCCAGCTCATTCAGCATCAATGGGGACTGGTCGGCCAAAGCTGCCGTACCCTGAACATCTCCTGGGGTCAGTATTTAAAAGCCGTGCATGGGGCAATAATTCTGCCCGTATCGGTTTCTTTTCTATGGGTTCAACTCTGGCGAATGGGCTTAGGCACCGCCGCCGCCGGATTATTTCCCATCAGCCTGATTGCGCTGGGCGCTGTGTTATTGGGCAGTTTCCTCTGGTTTCGATTCAGCGCCACTGCCATCGAACGGGATTTACTCAACGCCCTCGTCGCTCAATTTACCGCCAAATTTTCTAAACTAGAGCCCAGTCAGTGACCTTAACCGTGGACACCGCAGGATGAACCCAGGTTTTTCAAATCCGAAAACCGCTGAAAAAACAGAACCTCAGCCCCCTTTAATTTCTATCATCATGCCCACTTATAACGCCCAGCGTTATATTGGCAAAGCCATTCAGTCCGTGCTGGATCAAACTTACCCGCACTGGGAGCTGATTATTGTGGATGACGCTTCCAGCGATGAAACGGAAAGCGTGGTGCAAGGGTTTTCGGATGCCCGGATTCGATACCGCAAAGTGGCCCGCATCGGTCATCCGGCAGGCGTTCGCAATGTGGCCCTCAACATGGCTGAAGGGGAGCTGATCGCCTTTCTGGATTCGGACGATTTATATTACCCCGATACATTGGCAAAATTATCAGCCCCGCTTTTAAACAACCCTCATTTTATTTCCGTTTATGGCTTTGCCTTTCAAATCGATGAACACGATCACCCTTTGCCCAATGCCCTGAGCCTGATTCCAAACCCGGCCCACCGCCAACAACCCGGTGAGCCTGAGTATTTGTTACCAGCAGGCTACCAACACAGTTGGGAACGCATTGTAACCAGTCAAATCAGTTGCCTGCTGGCCGCGCTCATGATTCGTCGCAGCGCCTGGGAGCAAATTGGCTTTTTTAACGAAACCCTGTGCGGGCCGGAAGATTATGAATTTTATGTACGCATGTTTCTGCACAACCACGCAGGGGTGCATTGCCTGAGCGATTATGTGTATCAGTACCGCATTCATTCGGCCAGCCTGACCAAAGCGCCTGAGCATTGCCACCGTTTGCTGGAAAGCTGTCTGAGCATCATGCGCTGGCTGTTTGAGGAAACCGCCCTGCCTCCGGCGGCCAAGGCGTTGAAGTCTGAAGCGTATGTGGGATGTTATCGCTATTTGGCCCGAGAGCGCTTGTTGAACCATCAGCCCCACATTGCCAGAACACTGGCCCTGAAAACATTTTTTGATCCCAATGTTCGCAAAAAAGATGCCCTGCTGGGCTGCGGCGCCTTACTACTGCGCTCCTTCCTGCCCAGCCAGTTCGATCAGGGGCTGGTTGCTTTAAAACGGGAATTTCGGGGCCTGCTCCACAAGAAACCTACACTGAAAGCGAGAGCCAGCTTATGATTACCGAGGCACCGGACATCACCCCGGCATCTGCCCCCCCCCTCAACGCAGCCACTCACCCCACGCATTATCATGTTCACGTCATCAACACCATGGCGGAATGGTTGCCTTTAAAAGCCGAATGGGACGGCTTGCTGAATCGGGCGGGCATTGAAAATTTATGCATGACCCATGGCTGGATGACCCAATGGCTCCAACAATTTCCGGCGGATGAATTGCTGATTGTGATCATTCAGGATGCTCAGGGCCAATGGATTGGGGCAGCCCCTTTTAAAATCAGCAAAGGCAGCCACGGGCTGACCCACAAACAATTGCGTCATTTGCAATTGATTGGCACCCAACCCAATGTGTACGACTGGATGACCCTGGTGGTACTACCGGGTGAGGATGAAACAGCCATGATTCAAACCATGGCGCAGGCCATTCAAAACCGCCGGTGGGACATACTGGATTTTCGGTTTATGCGCTCACAAGAGCAATGCGTTGTGTTCTGTGAGGCCCTTCAACCTGGCCAAAGTGCGCAAGCGGTGGTGAGCAACACCGCCATGCCATATGTGGCCTTGCCGCCCACCGTGGCCGCCTACGAGAAGGTTCGCCGCAAGAAAACCCGGCTGGAAGTGAATCGCCACTGTAACCGTTTTGCCAAAGACTTTGGGCACCCGCCCAAACTGGAATTTCAAATGGCGGATGAGGCCAGCGAGGCAGCGCTGAATCGGTTCATTTCGGCCCATATTCGCTACTGGGCAGATAAACACGAAAAAAGCGATTTTCATCGCTTTCCCAAGCTTAGGCTTTTCTACAAAAACATGCTGGCCTACTCCCAGTTTCAGGCAGAACCCCATGAGCCCAAGCTGTTATTTTCCATTTTAAAAGTGGGTAAAATCCATCTCAGTTATCAACTGGGCTTTTGGCAGGGACAAAGCTATTTAAGTCATATCACCAATTTTAATCAGGGGTTCCGCAGTTACAGCCCCGGTACCATCCATATGGACAATCTAGTGTTTGAAACCCTGAACCGACAAGGGCAAAGGTTTGAACTGGGCCGGGGGGATGAACCCTACAAGCACCTATGGACCCGTGAAAAAGAATTACTGTGGGATTTACGACTGTTTAAAACCCCGGTGGCCCATGCCCTGTGGGATACCGATCAGGTTTTGAAAAAAATAATGGGCAAAACCACCGGGTAAGCCTTCATGCTTATGCCTCTGCCTTTCTCGCCTGACAGCCTCAGTGCGCCCTTTTTCAGCAGCTCGATTTCAGCCTGAAAGCCTGCGGGGTTGGCTTTTCAGCGTGGGGATTTTGCGAGTCAGTCGGGCCTATGAACCATTGCGCCCAGCTTATTCAGCCAATCAGGTCCGGCCAACCCACAACAACCGCCTGTCTCAAAAAAAGGCCGGGCAGAAACCTCGCAAGCCATGCCTCTCCCACTCTTTTTCTGGGCAGGGGTGAAACTTTTTATAATCCTGTTTCGTAACAGAATAACAAGCCTCCAGTGAAAGCTTATTCACTTTTTGATGAGAACTCAAATTTATTAAAGCCAAAGTCTTGTTATAACTAAAGTCAGGAGATCCCTATGAACTCTAAATTTAACCCTATGTACGCCGTTTCCCTCAGCCTGATGTTAACCGGTTTATTGGTGGCCCCAATGACCGCCATGGCCCAAAACGCGGCCGGTGGAGAATCTTCTACCCCGGTGAAGGCCGAAAAAAAGCATGACTGGGGCGGCAAGCATAAAAAAGGCATGCATCAGGGTGGTCATCACAACGCCATGAAGGATTTAAACCTGAGCGAAGCCCAAAAACAACAGTTCAAAGCGGCACATGAAAAATTCCGTCAGGAAAACGCCGGAACTATGGCCACCATGAAAGCCAAGCGGGAGCAATTCAAAGCACTGGGCGATGATCCTGCCAACGCCGCAAAAAAAGAACAACTCAAAGCAGAAATGAAACGGGATCGCGAAGCCCTGATGGCCAAGAAAAAAGCCAGCATGCAAGGCATTTTAAACCCGGAGCAACAAGCCAAATGGGATGCCAAAAAAGCGGAACGCAAAGCCCAATGGCAAGCAAAACACGCCCAGCATAAAGCCAACCAAAAACCGGGCCCCAAACAGTAATCCCTTTCTGGTTTATTTCACAGAAACTTTAACCAACTCAATTGCCGTGGCTTGTCCACGGCTTTTTTTTGCGAAATAGCAGGCGCTACATGCGCTTTTTATAAAAATCTAACTTTTAACGGGCTCTTTTAACATACCCTTTTCCAGATAGAAACCTTTGAGATAGGCTCGTATTTTGGGGTATTGCCACCAATAACCCAGCACCCCCAGCAAGGTTAACCCACCGGCGCATAACAGCGTGGTGCTAAAGCCTATTTTACCGCTTAACCAGCCCATACACAGGCTGCCAAACGGGTACATGCCAATATAGGCCATGGTGTAAAGACTCATCACCCGACCCCGTTTTTTGGCATCCACCAGGGTTTGCAACAAAATATTGCTGGAAGCCAAATGCAGCATCATGCCCAGGCCCAAACAATACAGGCAAATCATGGCCGCCCAAAAGTCACGAATTTGAGAGAACACCAGCAAGGTTAGCCCAAAGCCACACACCGCCGCAGGAATTAATCGCCCCAACCCCAGTACATCGTGCCGGGAAGCCAGATACACCGCCCCGGACAAAGCCCCGGCGCCCACCGCCCCCATCAGCAAGCCCAGGGTTTGGGCGTTGCCATGCAAAATATCTTTGGCGTAAATGGGTACTAATACCGAATAGGGAAGCCCCACCAGACTGTTCAAGGCAATTAACAGCAAAATGGAGCGCATGGGCGGATGGCGATACACATACATCCAGCCCTCCTTCATGCGCTCCCAATAACTGGCGGGCAAATCGGTGGGGGTTTCCCGGTGAATGGTAATGGCCGAAAGCGCCCCAATCACCGCCAGAAAACTCAGCCCATTCAGTAAAAAGCACCAGCCTTCTCCCACCGTGCTAATGGCCAACCCGGCAATGGCAGGCCCAATCAAGCGGGAGCCGTTAAAAACGGATGAGTTCAGCGAAATGGCGTTGCTCAAATACTCAGGCTTATCCAGTAAATCCAGCACCATAGACTGTCGAATGGGGATATCCAGTCCGGCGATTATCCCCAGAAAAGCACTAAGCGTTAAAATATGCCATTCCTGAATTTGCCCCGAAAGGGTTAGATAGGCCAGTATAAAAGCCTGCAGCATGGCCAGCGATTGGGTCAGCATCAATAATTTTCGGCGATCGTAGCGATCCGCCAGTAAGCCCGCAAAGGGGGCTATCAACAAACCCGGCCCCTGATTTAAAAAAGCCACCAATCCCAACAACAACCCGGAATGGGTTAGGCGATACACCAGCCAGCTCATGGCCATCTGCTGAATCCAGTTGCCGATGAGGGAAACCAGTTGTCCGCTGATAAAAAGCCGGAAATTTCGGCTTTGCAGGGCGCGAACCGTATGCTTGAGCTGATGAACCATCCCTTTGGCCGGGAGGGCCGTTGCGGTTTCCATGCGGGTCAAGGGTCCTGTGCATCGGGAAGGGGCCAAGTGAGCGTTGATTTATTATAGAAGAAAAGCGCTTCAGGCGGGTCAAGCCGCTTTGCGCACAAAAGCCAGTCCACCCCAAGGCGACTGGCTTTTGCAATATCATTCCAGAAACTAGTTCAAGGTTTTGATGATTTCCACCAGTTCGCTATCCGGTGGCAAGCCCTGCTTGGCAAACCGAATCACGCCCTTGGTATCAATAATATAAACCGTGCGCTGAATCCCTTTTCCATCTTCCTTCAAGGCCCGGTAAGCCTTGGCCATGGTGCGGTTGGCGTCCACCAGAATGGGAAATTTATAACTTTGGGCGGCGGCAAATTTCTCATGGCTTTCCATCGAATCGGGGTTGCAGCCCACAAACTCGGTATTCAAACCCTGAAACAGTTCCGTATCATCCCGCAGGGCGCACAATTGCTGGGTGCAGCCAGGGGTTTGATCCTTGGGATAAAACACAACAATCAGATTCTTGCCCAGATAATCGGCCAATTTAACCTGACGGCCACCGGTGGCTGGCAAATCGAAATCAGGGGCCTGAGTACCCACTGGCAAAAGGCTATAGGTATCAACAATTGCAGACATTTTCACTTTTCTCCCATTCAAACAAACAAACGAATAAACACTGGTTTTTTCAAATAACTTTAGCTGGATCAAAAAAGTACAATGCGAAATTTGGTGTGTTCTGGCGCATCTTAACACAAAGGCGTTCAAACCGCCTGTTTGCGATCATCGCATAAGGTGGACGGGACTTCCCATTCACCACATAACGCCAACCAAAGCCTGCACGGCCCTGATTGGCATTCATTGCGGTTACTCCGGCTTCACAGGTTCATCGGCGGGCTTTAACACATTTTTTTTGTGCCAAACCACACTATAAAGATCATGGCGTCGATCTTTCAGGTTCATCACCGTACCCGAGTGTCTGGCCCGGTAAATATATTCCAGTCGCAAGTCGGCAAAAGCGACCGTTTCCACGTTCGGGGTGGTATCGGCGGCAATGCCATCTCTGGAGAAATAGAAATCGCAAGGGGTTAAAATGCAGCTTTGGGCATATTGAATGTCCATGTTATGCACTCGGGGCAAGTTGCCCACATTGCCAGACATCACCACATAGCACTGGTTTTCAACCGCTCTGGCCTGAGCCGAATAACGCACCCGTAAATACCCTTGCCGCTCATCGGTACAAAACGGCACAAACAGGATATTGGCGCCTTGATCGATCAAATGGCGGGCCAGCTCCGGGAATTCGCAATCGTAGCAGATTAAAACCCCAATGGGGCCGCAATCGGTTTGAATAACGCTTAACTCGTTGCCGCCTTCAATGTTCCACCAGTAGCGCTCGTTGGGGGTGGGGTGAATTTTGGGTTGCTCGTGAACAGCGCCATCCCGCAGACAAACAAAGGTCACATTCTGGATGGAGCCATCTTTCATTTTGGTGGGGTGAGAACCCGCAATGATATTAATGTTGTATTTAATAGCCAACCGGGTAAACATTTCCTTGATTCTTTCCGTATACTCGGTCAGGCGATCAATGGATTTATCCGGGGCAATCGGCTCATTTTCAATGGACAGCAGTTGCAGGGTAAACAGCTCGGGGAACACCACAAAATCGGAGCGGTAATCGGAAACCACATCCACAAAATAGGTCACAATCTGCTCAAATTCCTCAAAGGAGTGAATCCGGCGTTGCTCATACTGAACCGTGGCCACCCGCACCGACTCGGGCAGGCGTCCCACGTTTTCGCGAGATTTCCCTTCAGGCTCAGGGGCTTCCGGGTTGCGCCAGACCATATGGGTGGCAGCCCCCATGGATTCCTTATCGCTGGGCAAATAGTCCTTCAGAAGGCCGATCACTTCAAAGCCCTGGCGCAACTGAAAACTGGTGGTGGGGTCATTCAGGCTTCTGTTTTTAACCTGTTCCACGTAATTCTCAACGGTGCCGACCTGTTTCAGTTTTTTCTTGAGTAGCGGCATACGACCGCCAAACACAATGCCCTTCAAGCGGTAATAGCTGCACAGTTTTTTTCTTTCGCTGTAAAGGCGTTCGCCAATTCGCAAGCCCCGGTAATCGGGGTCTACAAAAATTTCCATGCCATATAAATATTCTCCGGTGGCCAAGTGGGTGGACCCATAACCGCTGCCGGTAATTTGCCGCCAGGTATGGGCGGACATGGCCGATTGCTCGGACACCCGAATGGTCGCGCAGTAGCCCACAATTTTCTGGTCATAGACCGCCACAAACTGCCCTTCCGGGTAGTTGTTCAACTGTCCTCTTAATACATCCACCGAATAGGGAGGGATATCAGGATACACTTTTTCAGAAAGGATCTGAATCTCCTTTAAGTCGGTAAGCGTGGCGTTTCTGACGACTAATTTGGCTTTACTGGCGTTGTTTTTCATAAAATACCCATATTGGAACTACCCCCTCATTTTACTCGATCTACCCGCCAATGTCTGCCAGCAAAAGAAAATGCGCCGGTTCACAGCATCAATAAGCCCGCCCCGCTTCAATCCTGATTTTCAGAATTGAAAATAAATGAACGGCACCGTGCCTTCCGCAGTGAGTAGCCAGCACAATAAGGCCAGCACACAAGCGGTTTGCACCTTCACCCAAAACGGCAAAGGCAGGTAAAGCCCACGCACCCAGCGCATGGCCAACGGCCCCACAAAACACAAGGCCAGCATGCCAGCAATACCCGCCACTTCATCCCAGTGAGACGGCTTGCCCAATTCGCTCAGCAAGGCCGGAACCTGAAAGAGCCTTGTCAAAATCAGGGAGGCGCTGCCCAGATCTTTGGAGCGAAATAAAACCCACCCCAGGGCCACACAAGCAAACGTCAAACCCACCCCAGCAGCTTGATAAAACGGATGCGCCCGCAAACGGTTCAACCCCGAGTGATCGATTCCCTTGGCCCCGGTTTTAAACAGGTGATAGCCGCCCAGCAACAGTCCATGATACGCACCCCATGCTATATAGGTCCATCCAGCCCCATGCCAGGCCCCGCAAATCAGCATGGTCAGTAGCAAGTTAAACAGGGTGCGCCCTAAAAGCCCCTTGGAGCCTCCCAACGGGAAATACAAGTAATCCCGAATCCAGCGGGACAGGGAGATGTGCCAGCGCTCCCAGAAGTTGCTGATATTGGTGGCCAGATAGGGATGGTTAAAGTTCAGGGGTAGCTCAATATTAAACAGCAGAGAAACCCCTCGGGCGATATGGGTGTACCCCATAAAATCAAAATAAATTTGAACCGTAAAGGCCAGAATACCCAAATAGGTGGCTAACACGCCCCCGGCTTCCGGGTGGGTGAACACCGGATCCGCCATGGCCGCTACCGGGTCCGCAATCATGACCTTAAATAAATAGCCCAATAATATTAATTGGACGCCTTGGGCTATTCGGGCTAAACCCGGCAATTGCAAGGGCTGTTTATACTGGGGCCACAGCTCGCAAAAACGAATAATGGGGCCGGAAATTAAATGGGGAAAAAACATAATATAAAAGTTGTAATCCAGCCAGTTTCTGGCCGGTGCTTTGCCCCGGTAAACATCCACCATGTAACTAATGGCTTCAAAGGTGTAAAAAGAAATACCCAAGGGCAGCAAAATATGCAGCACAGGGGGCGCTTGCACCGGCTGATGCAGGAATTGCAGCAAGCCATAGGCGCTATCTAGCAAAAAATTAGCGTATTTGTAATAAACCAGAATGCCAAGATTAACCAGCAAACCCAGCGTTAAAGCGCCTCGTCGCACCCACGGTTTTTGACTTTTGGCGATGATCTGACTCATCCAGTAATCCAGACTGGTGGAGCCTAAAATCAGGAGGATAAAGGGGACGTTCCAGGAGGCGTAAAATAAGTAACTCATCCCCAGCAACAGCGGTTTACGACCTCGGGCCGGTAAGGTATAAAACAGTAACAGCGTCATCAATAAAAACAGCACAAAGCTGAAAGACACAAAATTCATGGGGGCGAGCCCGCCAAGTTCAACAAGCCACGATAAGGCGGCTGGCTCAGAATTTTTGCCATTTTTTCTGTGGTTTTAACCGCCCCCAAGGGGTTTAAATGATCCAGATCCGCAAACCCGCTTTGATGAATTTTCTCATCGCTTAAATCCAGAAAGTAAACCTGTTTTTGATCCGACAAGCGAGCCAGCCGCTGCGCCAATAAAGACTGTGACAAACCAATTTGCCGGTAATAGCGATCCATCAGCTTTTGCTCTGGCAACCACACCATGAGGACGGGTATTTTCTGCTGCTTACAATAGGTCAGCAACGGTTGAATTTGCTCGGTTTGCCAGTGATAATGGCCCAGCTCTTTTTCAAAAACATCCTCCACCCGATCATTATCCCCAAAGGCCAGGTTGAGGCTTTGGCGGGTATGCACCGTATAGGCGGGCGCCCACCCCTGATCGGAAATTTCCAGCTCGGGATTGTGCCCTTCGGGAAAGGCCATGCGCTTATCAAACTGAAACCAGGTGCGAGGAATTTTTTCCAGCTCGCCACTTAAAAAACCACGATAGCGCACCAGGGCGGAATGACGCTCTAAAACGCATGACGCCCGGTTCATCCAACTAACGGATTCCGTCCCAAAACAGCGTTGGTAATAGGAGGATTGAAAGGCCTGATCGTAATCATCTACCACTTTAGCGCCATTAAAAATGCGAGGGCTAAAATTATAAACAACCAGCTTGGGCGGTCCACTTTGCCCGATAAAGCGCTTCAGCAAAAACAGATTCATGTCCACACTGGCGCTGGGGGTGGCCAAATTGAAACTGCGAAACGCTTTTTGCGGCCCCGCATTCATCAGCACATCCAGCAACTCGGGATAAATGCCAAAATACATCAAAGAATCGCCCAACAGCAGCACATCGGGAGCTTGTGGTTGCTTTGCGCTGGCAATCTGGAATTTGCGATCAAAGGTTGAGGTTTTCCCCAAGAGTGGCTTGGCCTGAATGACCAGCAAACGGGCCCCGGTTTCCAGCAGAAACAGGTTGCATATCACAATCAGGATGGCCACTAAAATGCGTTGAAGCATGGGGATTTCAGGGTGTATCCAAAATAAAAAAACCGAAGTATGAGACAACCGTTTTGTGCCTTTTTCAAACAATCAAGGCAAACAAAAGAGATTGGCCCCCATATTAACATTAGCAGGCCCCAATCAACAAAAAAGCTCTCGGAAAGAGAGCTTAAAAGTATAAATGGTGCCGGTGGTCAGAGTCGAACTGACATGTATTGCTACGGTCGATTTTGAGTCGACTGCGTCTACCATTTCGCCACACCGGCTTTAAATCTGAGGAAACTATAACACCCTTGCCCTTGAGATTCAACACCAAAAACCTAACAAAGTCAGCATCTTTGCGGAAAGGTTAAAGCTCGGCCACCACCACCGTAACCCCGGCATCGATTTCTTGCAAGGTAACTTTGCCAAAACCCGCTGCTTTCAGCCATTGGGTATATTCAGCGCCGGTAAATACATCGCCTTCCGGAGTGGTAATCAGCATGTTCACCCCAAAAGTTAACGCCCAACCGGATTTGGAACGCGCGTCATCCGGCACAAAATCCACAATGGCAATGCGCCCACCCGGCTTTAAAACCTGACGCAGTTTTTGAAACGCCTTTTGAGTGGCGGTAGGCCCCAGCATGTGGCAAATATGAGCCATCACCACCAGGTCAAAACGGGCGCCATCCAAGTCCATGGCCTCTAAATCACCGGGCCAGTAGCGGAACCGCTCGGACAACCCGTGCTGGGCCACATAACTTTCCGCCACATGAGTAACCGAGGGAAAATCCAGCAGGGTGGCCTGACTGCCCGCATCCTTTTCCAGCATGGCAATGGACCAAACCGCAGAACCGCCCGCCACATCCAGCACTTCCAGATTTTGATAAGCGGAACCCACACCCAAAATGCTGGCCAGCTTTTGCGCAGTGGGATAATTGGACACATACAAGCCCTTGACCAGTTCTGAAAAATAAATCTCCAGCTGGGCCAAACTTTGCGCCCCACCCACCGGCTGCCCCGAGGTCACGGCGTCCGTTAACATGGACCAGTTCTCATACAGCCATTTGCAATGATGCACCATACCACCGATGTAAGAGGCCTCTGGTTTTACCAAAAAGTGGGCCACATCTTCCGGCAAACTATAGACGTGCTCGGCACTGGCTTTTAAAAAGCCGATGCCCACCAACCCGTTCAGTAAAAGCCGAAGCCCTCGCTCATCCAGCGACAAACGCTCCAGCAGTATCTCCAGCCGGTTGGCCCCTCGGGCGATATGGGTAAACAAATCCAGATCAATGGCCGTAAACAGAATTTGACTGCGCGTAAAAGCGTACAGGGTATCCTGAATACGATCACTGGTAAGCGGCGTTTGTGAAATAGCGTTCATGGCATCATTCCGGTTATGTGACGCTGCAAAATCCTGGGCTTAAAAACGGCTCGACTGATCTGCCAAGCCACCCATCAGGACATCGAATTTTGAGCCAGCTTTTCCATTTTAGCCCGTTGATCGGCCAGCGCCAACTGATTGATCAAATCTGACAAATCGCCCCCAATAATGGGGCTTAATGAAAAGTTTTGCCCAATACGATGATCGGTGAGACGATCTTGCGGGTAGTTATAGGTGCGAATCCGCTCGCTGCGGTCCCCGGTTCCCACCTGAGAACGACGCAAATCCGTTAATTCTTTCTGTTGCTTTTGCTCTTCGAGATCAAACAGCTTCACTTTTAATAAAGCCATGGCCTTGTTGCGGTTTCCCAGCTGGCTGCGATCTTCGGTCATGTGAATTTGGATGCCTGAGGGTTTGTGGAACAGACGCACAGCGGTTTCAACCTTGTTAACGTTCTGTCCGCCCGCTCCGCCGCTGCGGGCCGTGATAATCTCAATGTCTTCCGGGCGAATCTCGATGCTGATATCCTCAACCTCGGGCATCACCGCCACGGTGGCCGCACTGGTATGCACCCGCCCCTGAGATTCAGTCACCGGAACCCGCTGCACCCGATGCACCCCGGATTCATACTTGAGGGCGCTATATACATTTTGCCCCTTAATGCCAATGACCACTTCGCTGAAACCGCCAATTTCGTTTTCAGACTTGCTTAATACACTGGCTTCCCAGCCCACGGTACTGGCGTGGCGCAAATACATGCGCATCAGGTCGCCCACAAAAATATTGGCCTCATCCCCGCCGGTTCCGGCACGAACTTCCAGCATAATATCCTTGTCATCGTTGGGGTCCTTGGGCAGCAATAAAATTTGCAGCTTCTGGGCCAGCCCTTCCATATGATCTTCCAGTCGGTGAACCTCACCGTTCAGGAATTCCCGCATGTCTTTATCCGTTTCGCCCTTCAGCAGCTCCCGAGAATCCGACAAATCGGCGTCACATTGCTTCCACTCGTCAAACACCTCAATGGTGTCTTCCAGGGCGGCCCGCTTTTTGGAAATATCCTGCAACTTGTTGGAATTAGACAACACGGCAGGATCAGAGAGCATGTCTCCCAGCTGATGGTAGGTCACTTCTACCTCTTTCAGCTTCTCAAGTAGGCTTTCAAGTCCTTTCATGAATATCAGTCCAGTTGCTTTCTGCTTGCGGCGGCTTAACGAAAATACAAACTAAAACGCAACCGATAGGACCCGCAAGCAGGGCTGAATCGATTGCGTTTGAAGCTTATTTTTGCTCGGGTTTGGAATACCGTTTTTTGAACTTTTCCACCCGTCCCTCGGTATCCATAATTTTTTGAGTACCGGTAAAGAAAGGATGGCAAGCGCTGCAAACGTCCAAACGAATTTCAGACATTACAGAGCCGGTTTCAATGGTGTTTCCGCAAACACAGGTGGCTTTCACCTTGTTGTATTTGGGTTGAACTGCTTCACGCATGGGTAATAATTCTCCTGGGGGGTGAGCATGAGGAATGATTTCAGCATTGTAGCTCCCTGAAAATCCAAAATCAACCTTTGTAAAACCAGACCATTACTGGGGTCAAATCGGAGAGGGAACCTCGACAAAAAGCCGACTGAAGGTTTTTGATTCTACCCAAAGGTTGGCAGGACTTCAAGCCCAGCCAATGCTGGTTTAAAAAACAGCCCCCCATATTTGCGAACCAGCGCCCAAAAAACATATCCGCCCTTAATACAAAGCATCTCACTTCTTGAAAACCAACAGGCATCGATTGGAATCCGCCCCTTACCATTTCAACCCGGACTGACGGGTTATTGTTTTTTAACAAACAAAAAAAAGCGTGTTTATGAGAGCGTATTAAAGCTAAGCCCATCGGAAAAGAGTCCGACCCTACTCACGCTGTTAGTAAAAACCATTCTGAAAAAGCATCGAGGAACAAGGCCCTTTTAAGTCCATAGGCTGCTATACTAGTTACCCTTGAGGGATTTCTATAATGCGCTATAAGCTTTTACTGGTTGAAGACAATCCGGCCCATGAGGAATTGACCCGTCTGGCTCTGAAAAAAACCGGATTTTCACATGATTTGATTGTGCTGCGAGATGGCATTGAACTACTGGAATACCTGTTTCGGCAAGGAAAACACGTGGGCCTCACCCGGTTTGATATGCCGGATTTAATTTTGCTGGATTTAAAACTACCCCGCATGAATGGCCTTCAAGTACTGGAGCAACTCAAAACCGATGGTAGAACCCGCTTCATTCCGGTGGTCATGCTCTCCTCCTCCACGGAACAAAGTGATATTCAGCAAAGCTATAAACTGGGGGCCAATAGCTATATCCACAAAAGAATGAAAGCCGAGGAGTTCAACGCGGTTTTAAGAGACATTCTGGATTACTGGTTTTCATTCACCAAACTACCCCCTCGGGTTTATGTGGAAGACGTGGTGGGATAAGCCCACGCCCCCTCCTTAAAATCTGTTTTCTCACCGAGCGGCTCAGTGTATGCTAGGGCTTATTCATATGTGAAAGCAGCGAGGCAGGCATTTCCATGAGCGCATCTCCTTCCATTTTAATTTTCGCGGGCAGTACGCGTCAGGATTCCTACAATAAAAAACTGGTTAAAATCGCGGGACAAGGGGCTGAAGCCGCCGGGGCAACAGTTACCTTTATCGATTTGAAAGATTTTCCGCTGCCCTTGTACGATGAAGATTTGGAAACCGCCTCAGGATTGCCCTCACAGGCCCACCAGTTAAAAGCGCTGATGTTGTCCCATCAGGGGTTTCTCATTGCTTGCCCGGAGTACAACAGCTCTATTAGCGCGGTTTTAAAAAACGCCATTGACTGGGCTTCTCGCCCGGTGGATGGCGAAGCACCACTGGCCTGCTTTAAAGGAAAAGTTTGCGCGCTCATGAGCGCTTCTCCCGGTGCCTTGGGCGGCTTACGTGGACTTGTCCCGGTGCGCTCCTTGCTGGAAAATATCGGGGTTCTGGTTTTGCCGGAACAAGTGGCCATTTCTAAAGCCCACGAAGCGTTTGATGAAGCGGGCCAACTGCAAAACCCGAAACAGCAGGCATCCATTGAAGCACTGGGGGCCAGCCTGACCCGCATGCTGCTAAAACTGAACGCTTAAAACGTTCGTTCGGCACAACAGCCCATAGCCAGCCTGTCCAATTGTATTCAATAACAGGCTTGTTAAGATGACCCTGTTTGAAGTTTAAATGAGCAGGGGAAATAATGGCATGGTGTTCAGAAACAGAACGGATGCGGGAAAACAACTAACCGAAGCCTTATTGCCTTACCAACGGGAAAATTGCATTATTTTGGCCTTGCCCAGAGGCGGGGTGGCCGTGGGCCATGAAGTGGCCAAAAGGCTGAAAAAACCACTGGATGTGATGGTGGTGCGTAAAATTGGCGCTCCCGGCCACGAAGAGTTGGCGGCAGGGGCCATTGGCCCTCACGACGTTCTGGTTTTAAACCGGGATGTGCTGGTGATGCTCAGGCTGCAACCCGAGGCTTTACAGGATCGCATCGAACAGGAAAAAAAGGAACTAAACCGGCGATTGCATCTGTTTCGGGGCGACAGCCCTTTCCCCGATCTGGATGGCACCACCGTCATTCTGGTGGATGACGGGCTGGCCACCGGGGCCACGGCCCGAGCGGCCATTAAAGCGGTCAAAGCATTGAAACCCGCAAAAATTGTGCTGGCCATTCCGGTAGGAACCCGCCCCCTGCTGGCCCAATTGCGTTACGAAGTGGACGAGCTGGTGTGCCTGGAAAGCCCAGAGCACTTCGATGCGGTCAGCGCCTGGTATTTGGAATTTCCACAGTGCAGCGACAGCGAAGTGATTCACTGGCTGAATGACTTATGGGACCCAAAGAAAGAGCCTGTGGGCATGAACTGGGAAGATTTACCGTTGTAATGAGCGCTGTAATGAGCGCTTTCCCGGCTGAACGCAACGGACCTTTCTGACACAGGAGGTCCGTTCAATTAACGTGTTGCGGGATTGACAGTTTGAGCGCCCATTCTGGATGATAGACAAATTGATGACCGGAGACTTTCACCATGCCTTATCTCACACCCGAAAAAAAAACAAAGCACACCGCAGCAGAAAAGAAGACCACCCAATCCGCGACACTGAAAAGCGGTTACTGCGTGATTCCGGTTTCCGGCCCCCATCAGGCAACCCGCATGATTCAGGATGTATCTGAGGGGTTAAGCAGCAGTCCTCAAAAGTATTTGCCCTGCACCTATCTGTATGACGCCAAAGGCTCCGAATTATATGAGCAAATTACGGAGCTGGCGGAATATTATCCCACCCGCACTGAAACCGCCATTTTAAAGCAAATTGCCCCGGAACTTCGGAATTTAACCGAAACCCAACTCAAAGAACCACCGGAAATGGTGGAGCTGGGCAGTGGCTCATCGGCCAAAACCCGAATTATTCTGGATGCCTGGCAGCTTAGCAATCAATGCCTTACCTATATTCCGGTGGATGTCAGTGAAACCATGCTATCGGAAACCGCAAGCGCTTTAACCCGTGAATACAAGCAACTTCACGTGGTGGGACTGGCTGGAGATTACCAGGATGCCCTGAATTTTTTACCGGCCCAGCGAGAACGCCTGTTTTTATTTTTAGGGGGCACCATCGGTAATTTCTCAGCCGAATCGCAAACCGCTTTTTTCCAGTCTCTGCAACACAAAATGGGTTCTGGTTCCCGCCTGTTACTGGGATACGATCGCAGGCCCCATGCCACCAAAACAAAAGCGTTCATTGAAGCCGCCTACGATGATGCCAGTGGGGTCACCCGAGACTTTAACCTGAATATTTTGGCGCATATCAACCAAAAATTAGGGGGTAATTTTGAGTTAGCCCGCTGGAAACACCACGCCGTTTATAACAGCGAGGCCCAGCAAATTGAAATGTATGTAGAAAGTATCGAGGCCCAATCGGTTTACCTGAAAGCGCTGGATCGTTCCTTTTCTTTTGAGGCCGGGGAACGAATTTTGACCGAGATTTCCCGAAAGTTTGACCCCCAGGAACTGAGCGAGTGGTTTGAGAAATTAGGCTTTAAAACCATCAAGCACTGGCAGGATTCCGCCGGATGGTATGGCCTGCTTTTATTGCAAGCTTAAATTTTTTGAATTTATTTTTTAGTTTTGAACGCGTTGGCTTTTGCCAAAAACCCTAGCGCCGAACCACACAGCGGAAGGTGGCATAGGCGTATGGATAGTGCCCAAAATACCAGTTGCGAAAAGAGCGACGCATCAGGCGGGTGTCTGTAAAGCAGGAAGCACCCTTGACCACATAATGGCGGGCGTCGAAAAAATCCGTGGAATATTGAGGGTAACCCGTCGAAGCCCGAAATCCCTCGAATGGGCCGAACTGGGTACAGGTCCACTCCCAGCCGTTGCCCAGCATTTCCTGAACCCCAAAAACACTAGCCCCCGAAGGGTAGCATCCCACCGAAACCGGCGAGTAACGATAGAAATTAAAATTGCCCTTATCCGGGCTGGGGGCCGAATTGCCCCAAGGATACTGATTCACCTGAGCGTCCCCGTATGCGGCCCGATGCCATTCGGCCTCCGTAGGCAACTGCTTGCCCGCAAACCGGGCATAAGCAGCCGCTTCGGCCTGGGTGACATAAACCGGCCAATCCAGCGGCAGGGCGATTTCCTCAAAAAAATCACGCAGTCGCCATTCCCGATCGGTTTTTTTCCAGAAAGCGGGATGAGATTTTTGGGTCTGTTCTTTCCAGGCCCAACTCTCAGGGGTCCAATAGCGGCGCTCTTCATAGCCACCCGCTTCCACAAAATTGAGAAAACAGGCGTTGGTGACGTTATACACATCCATGGCAAACGGCCCCACTTCCACCGTGGCTCGGGGCATTTCATTATCCCAGGCATAATCGGCCATACCGTGAGACGCCCCCAAAATGGCCAAACCCGAGGGAATTTCAACCATTTGAGACAAATCCACATCCGGCGTACTACCGTATCCATCCAGCCGGAACAAGGGCATGTCATCCGGCTTTTGCTTCAGCGCCGGTGGGAGTTGATGGATCATGTACAACAAGGTTTCCTGATGCATCAGCTCATGCTCCAGCAACAGAAAAAACACCGCCCCGTTGTGCAGCAAGGGGTGCGCCGCAGTCTCAAAATCAACGGTGTCTAAATAGTCAAACAGCTGTTGATGAATATTGGCCCGGTAAGCCTGAACCGCAGCACGATCCGGCCATGCCGAAATGGTGGATTGATCCGCCTCGGTTTGCGATTCGGGATCAATGCCCCGCTCAAATAAGACATCAAACACGGGATGACAAGGCCCTTGTTCCAGCACCCGCACAAACAGGGTATTCCATATGAAGGCAGCCAAATGCCCCTCATAAAAATTAATGGGATGCCGCAAGGGAATGGGGCGCATCCCGTAAGCCGCTGGCGCAATTAAATTAAAAATACGCTCGGTTCTGGCAAAGGTTTGAAGAAACGCAGATTTTAAAGAGTCCGCCAAAACCGATGATTTTTCTAAAATAATGGCCTGCCCCATACGCTGGTTCTCCTCATTCTGCGCTTTAACATAAGCACCACAGTTTCACTCGTTATTCTAAGAACGGATGAACTAATTTTTCAACTGGCTACCTAGCGGTAACTGCCATGCAAAATAGATTCAACTGTGCTATTGATGTAGGCGTGTTCTTATTGAAAACTGGAGGAAAACGCGATGGTTCCGTTCATCCGTATCGCCCTGTCACTGGCAATGGTTACCACCCTTTGCGTATCGCCCGCTTCCGCCAGAGCTCGCCAATACGCCAGCGCCACTGACTTGCAAATTTCCTCTCAGGAAATCGAATCCGCCTCGGTGGGTAGAGATTTAATGGTACATGCCGTGCAAGTAGCCGGTAAACTGGCTGCCGGTCGGAATATCACCGGCACCGAATGCACGGTTTTGGGCAACGTATCCGCCGGACATAATGTGTTGCTGGAAAGCTGCCCTCAGGTGCAAAGCGTTTCCAGCGGTCATGACGCCGCAATTACCCGCAGCCAGATTCTAAATCATGTGGCCGCAGGACACGACATTACCCTGCACGGGGCCACCATCGAGCAACGGGTCAGCGCGGGCAATCAGGTGGTGGCGGAAACCTCGATCATCAAGGGCTTACTGTCACTAGGGGGCCACTATGCCAAGCTGGATGACACCACCGCGGTGGATATCGTTTTCTCAGAAGCCAACAACGTCAGCAACGGCTCTGGTATTCATATCGGGGGCAATAATTTTTCCAGCGTGCGGGTGGGTTCCAGCAGCCTCTCTTCCATCAACGGCTTCACCGTGAAGGGGGCCATGAATCAAACCACGGTCATCACCCCGGAACAAAGCATTTATGTCAACGGACTCAAGGTGTCGGGCGATGGCCCCAAAACTTACGGGGAGTATCAGGGCAAGCACCCGGAAGCGCCCACCGTGCATGGCCCCGGCTGGAGCAACGAAGCCCCCAAGGCCGCCCCTCAAACGTCCGGCAAACCCAACAAAGCCAGTCAAGCGGTCATTAACACGCTGGAACTCAGCAGCGGCAGTTTGGTGAGCGGGCAAGTCAATTTTGAAAGCGGTTATGGCAAAGTCATCGTGCATCCGGGCAGCCAGTTTCAGGGAAAAGTAATCAACGGCTTTGTGGAAAAAAGCAGCCGCTAAGCGCCTACCCACTATTCCAATTAAAGTTAATTGTTATATGACACTACCCGGTTGGGTAACTCAACTATAGACACACTGGCAATAATGTTTTGCCCTCCCTTTTCCTTACAATAATTTCACTCAGAGGATGAGCCAATCGAGGACAAAAAATTCCGGGCCCTTGCTCTGAGAAGCGTTGCGAATCCCTACGGCATCCGCCATCGACTTCAAAAAAAGCTCCCGGATCTCGATTCGGGATCCGGGAGCTTTTTCCAAAAAATGAAGCGGACAGCCTAAGTTAGGGTTCGCCATCTATTGTATTGCGTTTATCTCGTATTCCATTTATCCAGACCTTTAAACCGGTGAGGCTTACCTATTAAGAAGAGAAGCTGAAATGAGATTCTGACAACCACGGAGAGGCATCGGGAGCATTCCTACACCCATCACTGAAATTCAGGATCAGCCGTCCTGTTGCTTCCCTGTGGTTATTATTTTTATCTCAATCCAGTTTTGTTTCAATCCAGCCGGGCATTAAGTAAGCACCCATTTCATGGGCTCCAGATTAAAATCATTTCTGATAGAAGCGCTTATATTTTCGTTCAGCACCTTAGTTTGAGCTGCGCTCAAGGATTGCCGGGTACTAGCCTTTAAATCAGCACTCAGTTTTTGAGCAACGTCGGCCACCTTGCGATGACTGTCATAAGCTTTCAGCAGTAGCTCTTTTTCGTATTTTGCTTTAAGACCTTGCCCGGTTTTAAGATCTTCCTCAATTCTATTTGTAATTCTTTGACGCTTTGAAAGAACAGCCCCCTGCGGTGGTGCCGTCAAGTCTGAAGGCGCATCCACCAAATCAGCGGCGGGCAATAAATTATCCAGTTTTTCAGCCTTTAAATCTGCGCTCAATTGGTCGGCTTCTTTGGGGTCCAAATCGCTTTTAAAATAAGGCTTTAAAAACTGAGAGGCTTTTTGCTGATAAGTATCGAGATCTTTCAGAGACAACCCTTGTTCTGATAAATCAGGCAAACCCAACACCTTGGACTGACTGGCATAATTGGTCCACGGACTTAACAAGGAAATTTGCATTGAATTCAGGTAACCCGATGGTGACTTTGAGGTTTTCCATTCCTGATTCAGGGCATTTTTATCCTGAGCGTTAAAATTAAAGTTTCCAACCCGTTTATTAAACAGTTGAGCCAACAGATCATCCACCTTTTCCAACTCAGGACTTAAATCCTGCATCCGTTTATTTTGGGTGGCTTCATCGGGTGCTTCATCCAGAGCCTTCAACTTGTTTAAAGCCTGGGTGTACTCATTATTGGCTGTGGGATTCAATTGATACAAAGCGTTTAACTGCTGGCGAATGGCCGGATGGCTGGCCAGATTTTTGGTCAGGGGGGTGGCGTACACCGCAGTGGTTAAACCCAGCAGGGCCTGATGCACATTATCTTTCAGCGCGGCTTGCCGACCGTGATCGATTAAATAAGCCTGATTGCCGCCCACCCGAATATTGCCCGAGTGAATGTCCAGCGGCTTGGCGTTGGAAAGGGTTAGCAGCCGCAATAAATCGGGCGCGATTTGGCCCCGATATTTTTTGCCGCTTTCCAGATTATTCAGCTCCAGAAAATCTTTGTCGCCCACAAAAGGAAGCACCAGCCCCCGCTCGGTAGCGGCCAACACATCGGGAACCGTAAACCCTTTTAAATTTAAGGCTTCCGCCGTATCTTTCAAGGCTTTGGTATTCAACGCTTCCTGTTTGGATTGGGTTTCCATTTTAAGCAAGTGAACCGTTTCACTAACATTTGCAACCGCTTTGCTCTTGGCTTGCTCAGTGGTCCCCATCGAAACCAATTCTCTATAGTACAAAAACCGACGGTATTCATCCAGATAGGCCGTGGTAATTTCCGGTTTAACCGCTTTGAAAACCAGTTTTTTCCCCGATTTGGTTTTGCCTTCAAAAACCTGGCCGTTTGAACCGGCTTTAATGGCTTTCCCAACCTCATCCACCGGATCGTTTGGGAACTGGGCATTATAGGCTTTGGTCAACTCATCCAGCGATTTTTGAAAGACTTTTTTAGGCAACGGCGGTACGTTGCTAAGCACTTTACTCTGCTTATCAATGCTTTTTAAATAAAGATTAGCAAAAAAGACCACAAACTTGCTAATCAGTGACTCCTTCAAAGTCAGTTTTTCTTCGGGATTCTTCAAACGCTCAATCATCTGCTCCCAATGCGGCTTTTGGGCCAAGTCCGTTTCCGCCATCATTTGTGCATTTTTTAAAGCATCTGGCCCCATTTTGCTTAATAAAACCAAATCAGGCCCCGCCAATATATTGATTTTAAAATACCATTTTCTGGGGTTGAAGTTATACCAGAACAATTGCTCTCGATTCGCTTTTGGCAAATATTTTAGAGCAGTACCATTATATTCTTTCTTAATTTTTCGCTCATAAAAATAGCTCCTCAACTGGTATTTGGCAAAATTAAGAAGGTTTCTAAACCTTTCCGATTTTGAATTGTTACCATTAGCCGCCCTTGACTTCTCTCGTTTCTCTATTTGAGCCTTGGCCAATTCTTGCAGCTTTTTTTGCTTTTCCGGCTTGGTAAAGCCAGGATTTTTGACATTTTTGGCCCAGTCCGGCAGGCTTTCGCCTGAAAAAAGCAAATCTTTCCCACCAAAACGGGGCGAATGACTTTCCCCTGAAAGGGTTTTAGCCTGTGGACTCAGAACAGGCGAGCCGGAAACAGGACGCTTTGGAAAACCGGGAAGCTGCACAGACATCAAGCACTCTCCAATTAAAACTATTGCGATACTGATTCAACGTTCAGGCAAACTAGAACGTGCCAGTTGTGTGCGTAAATTAACGTTTCTTCATAAATTCCCCAGCCTAAATCCCACAGCAAGGAAAAGACTGGAAGCGGGAACTAAAGTGAACCATTCACGGTCATAGTACCAGTAATCTATTCAAAAGCCGTCTTGAAACAACAATCCAAAAGCCCAAGACGCACTGCGGTGTAACCAGCCGTCTATTAGACCTGTTTGGCACAAACCCATCTATAGCCGAATACAAAACCAACCCAGCCGTTTTGTATACTGATTGCGTTTCATCGGGGAGAAACCACATGGATATTTCCATCCAGAAAGGCACCAGCGTCTCTATTCACGAACAACTGGTCACCCAGATTTCCATGCAAATTGCCGCAGGCATTCTGGGGGCTAATTTCAAGCTGCCCAGCATCCGGGCTTTGTCCAAAAAATTGGGTATTCATCACAATACCTGCCTCAACGCCTATCGAGAGCTTGAAAATATGGGGCTTATCCAGATTCGTCACGGCAGCGGGGCCAGAGTAGCCAGCAACAACCCGGAACGTGGCCTGAACGAGCGAAACAACAAAGACGGCGCCCCCATGCCTCTGGATCAGCTGGCCGATTTTTTCGTGCAACAGGTCATTCGTCAGGATTATCGCTGGGAGGACGCTTTGGCGGCTCTGGAAAAATCCAGACAGGCCAAAAGCGCTCAGTTCCGGCAACCTCTGGTATTTGTGGATATTCACGCCGATATTTTGCCCATTTTCCAAATTGAATTACAACAAGCCCTCAATCGTCCGGTGCAAATCATGTTGTTAAACAATCTGGATTTGGATCAGGAACAAGACGCCCACTTTGTGGTAAGTCGCTACCACTTTCAGGCATTAAAAGACAAGCTGCAAGCCAGCCTGATCTTCCCGGCGGGGAATGGTCATGACCCAGCCAACCATCTTTATTTTACCGATCGCATCACCGTGGTGGATGTGGGGGCCGTTCGACAAGAGCTGGAGCTGATTAAGCAACTGCCGTCCGAAGCCTTGATTGCGGTTATCTCCAAAAGCACCATCATTCTACAACAGGCCGAAGCGGTAATTAAAGCGCTGCGAGGCGAGGACGTCTACATACGCACCATACTGGCCGGACATGAAAGCATTCAGGAACTGCAACGAGTCATCAAGCGGGCTCAGGCCACTTTTACAGACTGGCTTTGCCTTGACGACCTGAAAGTGTTAACCACCAAAACGCTGCATCCCATCCGCACCATTCCTCAGCGAGAAATTGACAAACTAAAGCCGTTTCAAGGATAGAGCATCAATCCCCAAAATGAGCTAAGGCCATGACTTCAGGGGCGGTTTTTATGATTTCAAGGCGGTGCTAAACAGGGTGCGTACCCGCATCCAGGCATCTTCAGCCGCGGATGGATCAAAGTCAGCCCGCTGATTGCAGAAAAAGCCGTGGCCCGTATTGGCATAGCGAATCACTTCATAACGCCGATTGGCGGCCTTCAGCGCTTGTTCAATCCGCTGGTTGTCTTCAGCGGGAATCAGTGGATCTTCCATACCAAACAGGCAAAGCATCTGGCCATGGATATCCCCCACAGACTCCACCGTGGGTTCGCCACCCCCCGGCGATGACGTAGCCACCCCACCGGGATAAAAGGCAGCCGTGGCTGAAATTTCAGGCAGTGTGGCCGCTATAAACGCCACATGCCCACCAAAACAAAAGCCGATACATCCCATTTTATGGGATGCGCCAACGGTGGGTTGCTGTTTCAAAAACTCAATGGTGGCCTGCAAATCATCCAGCAGTCCGGCTCGGGTGGTTTGCTCCTTGTGGGAAAATCCGGTGGTGGCATCGGCCTGAGTGTAGCCCAATTCCATATTTTGCGTGGTGCGATGATAATAATTGGGCGCAATGGCCACATAGCCTTCTGCGGCGATACGCTGGGTCACGTCCTGAATATGGGCGTTGACCCCGAAAATTTCCATCAGCACCACCACCGCAGGCCAGGGGCCTTCGCCTTGTGGACGCGCCATATAGGCTTGCATCGGCTCACCCTTTACATCCAGGGATACCCACTCACACAACAATTGATTGCGAAGATCTTGAGTCGAAAGGTCTTGTGCCATGATGCTCCCCTGACATTGAAAACGAGTGATGATACGGGCCTCATTCAATGGACTGATTTAGGCAAAAACAACCCCAAAAAACAATCCGAAAAAAATCCATTGATGAATACAGAATTAGTATCCTCAAAACAGACTCAATAGGCTATCCCCCAAAAAAATTTGCGAATTAAGTTAAGTTAAAATAAGCCCGCAGCCACACAAAACGCCGAAAGCATTAGCAGGAAGCGCCCGTTGGGTTCAGCTGATCAGCAATTCTCCGACAGGGGTATTTTCGCAAATCCAGTTTTAGTGGATAATACAAGAAAGCTGAGCCATTTGAAAAATTTCGCTTTTTTTAGACTGCCACCCAGATCAAAACATGAGGGGATTTTGATTCTGCCATTCAGCCGGAAAGTGAACTTTAAAAAGCACCAAACCACTTGAGAAACCTTATTTTATCGGGAGTGATACACATGATTTCAAAACGGTCTTATTTGCCGTTTACCGCTGTTTTATTAATGCTAAGTGTGGGGGTTGGCGTTACTATGCAGCATAAAATACGTTCTAACACATCTCATCGATTAGCCGCACTACAAGCGTTGCAAACAGCCCATTTAAAACTAGGGCAAGCAGGCCAAGCTCAGCCAGAGCATCTCAAAACCCAGGCTTTAATTGGTGAGGCCATTGAGCGCTTGAGCGCCAGTGAAAAAGGGCAAGGCTGGACAGAATCCGTATCGGTACATTAGCGCGGGCTGGAAACAATTAAGCGTTTGTAGCGGGCTTGCCCATGCTTTTCCAGAAACTAATCACCAAAATGGAGAGGCCTACCGCCATGGCGGTATGGGTTAACCCGTAAGTGGCGGAACGCAGGGCGTGACTTCCAAAAAACAGACTGGCATCCAGCACCGTAAAGTCCAGTTGACCGCTACGAACGCCCAGCAAATAATGATAGCCCTTGTAGAGCATCAACACCACGGCCATTACAGCGCTGGGCAAATATAACCCACCGCCCCAACGCAGGCTTTTAGCGGAAAGGGGTCGATAACCCAATTGCAGCCCCAGATAGAGCATCCAGGTAATGGCCAGCGGAATCAGGGCGCCAATAATAAAGGTATGCCCGTGTACCAGAGAAAGGCTGAAAATAGATTCCAGGTGAGGTCCCGGTGGCAAAATCTCAGACACCGGCGCTTTTTTAGAAGACTCCTGGAACAGGATACCCATCACCAAACCCGCAATCATCATAACGATAGAAAAGCGGAGAAAAACCCGGTAAAACGAGCGGTAATAATCAGGAATGCTCATTCTTGACACCTCAAAAAAATTGATTAATTGTATTTAACTTATAGGCAACACCCCGATTCAAATGGTCGGAATGCCCGATGGGGAAAATCGGTTGATGCGATTATCATAACCCGACCGGGCAGTAATCCATACCCCATTACCCCATTTTCAGCCTGGTCGGTGAAACGCCTGTTATCACCGCACCCGGTAACGCCCCTATAAACCGGCTAATCACCTCAGGCTCTAACAGTCAGGCACGCCTTTAAATTGTTTTTATACCCAAAAAGGTAATTGATATCGGCCCCGGCTTTATTGATAATAAGCCCTACATAGCGGTTATGCCTACCACAAACCGCTGGAATGCAAAGGGATTGCCTGCTCAACAAGGATGTTTTATGGCATGGCGAAATGGATTTCACCAGAACTAAAGGGCCGTAGGCTTTCCTGAATTCCGTTACAAGGCGAAACCACAGCAGGATTCGCTCACACAAGGTATTCAGCAGCAGAGGAGGACCCGAAAACCCTTGAGAACACCTTGACATCCATTCGACTGTAACTGTAAAAAGCACCAGATTCGTCTGGTGCTTTTTACGTAAGGGCCTTCATTATATAGGATGGAAAAACCAATCAAAATGAAATCGATGATTGTAGCAGGGGTTAACGCTTTACCCACACTTTAAGCCCTTGAACCCCAAAGGGCCATGGGAGTTTCCCAAGATCATCACCTGATCATAACTGGCATTTGGATTCGAAAAATAGCCTTAACCTGAATGGTGTGGGAATCACACCAAGCGCAGCCCCTCAAAGTAGGTCGGGGAAAGGTATCGGTTGAAAATCAGGCAGGGATTGAGAATACCCATTGACTATTACAGAACATGTAGCCCAACTATGGACGATTCACTTGCCATCCAGGATTCCTACATCCGTAGAATACAGACGGGCCAAGAAAAAATGTACTTGCCTTTGCTTGAACAACACTTATAATAAGTGTGTAATTAAATCTGAGGAGTTGTGTTTCCCATGAATAAAGAAGAATTAGTACAAGAAGTCGCAAAAAAGACCAAAGTATCCCAGAAGCAAGTTGATGAGACTCTGGCTTCCATCGTAGAAACTATCGTTAAAACCGTTTCCAAAGGCAAAAAAGTAACCCTGATTGGTTTTGGAACATTTGAACCACGCAAGCGCGCTGCCCGTACTGGCCGCAACCCACAAACCGGCAAAGAACTGAAAATCCCCGCAAAAACCGTGCCTGCTTTCTCCGCTGGCAAAAAATTCAAAGAACTGGTTGCCAAAAAATAATTATCCTTTGGCAAAAAATCAGGAAGCTCGCTTTCGAATTGAAAGCGAGCTTCTTATTTGGGTTATATAGCACTCTTTCTTAATCTAACGACTCTTTACCAATTGATTGCGCAAGCCTAGAACTCATACGGTAACTTTTTGAAGGCAGAGCATGGCACAGCCAAGCTGCCAGAAGGCTTCCCAGTTCTGCCAGTGATACTCGTAGCGGATTTCAAGCTTTCTAAATTTGCCCAGCCAGGCAAAGCAACGTTCAATGG
>NZ_JBGSRV010000011.1:0-90644 GCF_041737375.1 Vampirovibrio sp. | reverse complement strand
GAATCTTACGATTCAGTGTCAGTATCTACCTCGCAGCAGATACCTCGAAATCTTCAGGATAATTCCTGTCCTTGGCTCGCGTTATATTAGATTTGAACGGAGTCTTTTTAATGTTCCAATATTCAGTTTTCAAAGTACGAGCCCCGTAAGGCCGCTTCACTTAAAGCATTGAAACTTGAGCTTGGTAGCTGTTGCTTGTTTTGACTGAAGTGAGGGGGACTTAGTGAGTGGGAGGAGTTATATCTTACCGCTTCCGATTTGCTTGTCAACTACTTGTTTACTGAGCGACTCGGGGGCTTGACTGACTCGTTCCCGGTGACTTGAGGGGAGTTATATCTTATCGCTTCCGACTGGCTTGTCAACTACTTGTTTACTCACCAGTTTTGCGACTCGTTTCGCTCGCCCCTTGTGTCGTGAGGGGAGTTTCATAGTAAGTCGGGCAATACACCTTGTCAACCGATCAGTTTTAAAAAGTATAAACCGGCTAATTGACAAGAGGGGAGAACGTTTAAGGCAATTTTAAGTGGCTTGGCAAGCAAAAACTGGCCATAATTTCTTTTTACGCTTTAAGATTCTTGAGCTTTGATTTCCCCAAACTTGGGGCTCCACCACTTGCCTTTGGACTGGAAATACACCACATCGGCATGCTTTTTTTCGGTGCGGGCCTGGGCATCCGAGCAGCGCAACAGCTGCTTTTCCACACGGTCCTTCACATACGGGTAAATCTCTAGCGGTTTTTTACAAACAGGGCAAGGGTGCTCACTTATTTCTACCGCTTTAGTGCTAGCCCCATTGGCTTTAGACTGGGGCGCTTCCCACTGCTTTGAGCGCTCCGACCAGAAAAGAACCACATCCTCACAAGTGCCAACGCACTTCAAAAAATAGCCCTTGCTCACTTTTTGAGTGGGCACTTTGCCCATCAGCTGGCTGCAATTTGGGCATTTGGTGCGAGATTTGGCCAAGTCCTGCTTATTGCCAGCGCCCCGATACAAGCGCTGGGGGAATTTTTCCTTGATAGCCAACCGGGCTTTTTCCAGCTCCGGCTTTAAATAGGCCTGATTCCAGCCGATTAAGTACTGCTCCCACGCCTGTTTGCCTTCTGCGATATCATCCAGACTGCTTTCCATGGCCGCCGTAAATTCGCTGGAAACAATATCGGGCAGAACATCCAGCAGAACCTGATCGGTGCTTAGCCCTAAGGCGGTAGGATGAAGCGTTTTCCCTTTCAATTCCAGATATTCCCGCTCTTTCAGGGTTTTCAGCGTGGAAGCATAGGTAGACGGACGGCCAATTCCTTTTTTTTCCATCAGCTGAACCAGTTTAGGCTCGCTATAGCGAGAGGGCGGCTGGGTTTGCCGTTTTTCATGACTGGCATCAGCCGCGTTCAGCGCTTGCCCTTTTTGCAGGGTGGGCAACTGAGAGGCTCTATCCAGATTATTCCAGTAAAACGTGTAGCCGGGAAAAGACACCATCATGCCCCGAGCTTCCCAAAAAACAGAGCCTGAGCGGGTTAAAATAACCGTTTTCATCAACTTGGCGGGCGCCGCTTGCGAAGCCACCGCCCGACGCCAGATCATGGAATACAATCCGTACTGATCGGGGGTCAGGTATTGTTGAACGCTTTTGGGCGTAATAAATACATCGGCGGGCCGAATGGCTTCGTGCGCCGCCTGAGCGCTTTCTTTAACCTTATGCTGCTTGACTTTGCCAGTGGGCAGGTTTTTCGCGTCTTTTTGAGACAAGTAACTTCGGGCCTGCTCTATAAATTCTGGAGATAACTCCACCGAATCGGTCCGCATATAGGTAATCAACCCTTTTGGACCATTGGCCAGCTCCACCCCCTCATACAGGGACTGAGCCACCGCCATGGTTTTTTCCGGGTTCAACCCCAACTGGGAACCGGCGCTTTGCTGTAAAGAACTGGTGATAAACGGCGGCGGCGGCGATTTGGTGGTTAATTTCCCTTCCGCCTTAATCACCTGATGGGGTTCCTGCCTGGCAATGGCCGTCAAACGCTCCGCTTCGGCCAACGTTAAAACCTTGGTGGATTCCGGGGCTTTCACCTCATCGCTTTTGGCATCATCGTTGGCGTCGTCTTTAGCGCTGTCATCGTCATTGGCGGTATTTTCAGGCTGAGCGCCCTGGGCTTGCCCCTTGTAAAAGGCCCTGAAGGTAAACGCCTCGGAAGTCTTCACCTCATCCGACAGAGGCGGATCTCCCTGATAATCAACCCACACCGACCAGTAATCCTGGGTGGTAAAGGCCTGAATTTCTCGCTCTCGTTGACAAACCAGATGCAGGGTGGCGCTTTGTACACGCCCGGCGCTTTTGCCCCCGGTAGAATGCCACAACAGGGGCGAAACCCGATAACCCACCAGTTTATCCAGACATTGACGGCATCGCTGGGCATTAATCAGATTCATATCCAGCAGGGTTGGGGAAGCGATTGCCGCCTTAACCGCCTGCTCGGTAATTTGACTGTAAATAACCCGCTTGGGGTTTGATAAATTCAACTGCTCGGCGACATGCCAGGCAATGGCCTCCCCTTCCCGGTCAGGGTCAGTGGCCAGATACACTTCATCGGCGTTTTTGGAGGCGGCCCTTAGCTTTTGAATCACCTCTTTGCCCCGATCCCCACGGGCCACATAACGGCAAACCACGCTGGATTCTTCCAGATCAAAGCCCAGAGCGTCCACCCCATCGTGCGCCAACTCGGTAATATGGCCCACACTGGGCTGCACATTCCAACCCGGGCCCAAAATGCTACGCAGGGTTTTTAATTTACCGGGAGACTCAACAATTAGCAGCTTTGCCATTACAAAAACCTAAATACGCGCTCAAAACATTCAAATGCTCCCACTCATACCAAGCGGGAATTTCAACATACCATACGATCCCCAATGCCGGATGCAATCCCAAAGCACTGTTAAGCCAGAGGCATCAAAATCCAGAAATCAGCTTTCCGGTTCACTCTCGGCCACATAAGCCTCTTCCAGCTCATCCCACCAGATAGACAACCGGTTCGGCTGACAGCAGACCTGACAATCTTCCACGTATCGCTGGTTCTGGCCCCCTGAGGGATCGATAAACACCGAATTTTTTTGAAAACAAAAAGCGCAAATGAAAAACTCATCCATCATGCACCATCAAGTCAGTCATCCTGCCTCTACCGGGTTCGCCAGCTTATCGGGGGCTTTTTCCACCTGCTGCACCACTGGCAGAGAAACAAAGAAACGGGTTTCCTTATTTACTTCGCTTGTGGCCCAAAGCTTTCCGCCATGAAGTTCTACAATTTTACGAGAAATATACAAACCCAGCCCGGTGCCAATTTGCTTGAACTTGCGAGATAGGGAATAGTACTTATCAAAAATTCTGGGCAGCTCTTCCGGGGTAATGCCCTTGCCCTCATTGGAAAACTCAACCAGCAGATGCTCTTCCCCATCGGTCACACCGCCCATTGCAATGCTGACCCGAATGGGACAACCCTTACGCCCGTAACTAATGGCATTGGACAACAAGTTATGGAATACCCGCTTCATCTGAATCACATCAATCCAGGCATCGGGCAACGCCATGGCGCTATCCAGCTCTAGCAAAACATCTTTCTTTTCCGCCAAGGGTTGCAAGGTGGTCATCACTTCTTTGGCCAGGCCCGCCAACTGGGATTTCTTGCGGTGCAGACGCACATGGGACGATTCCAGTTTATAAAACAGCAAGGTGCTGTTGACCATATCCACCAAATCGTGAACGCTGTCTTTAGCCCCCAGCAAAAGCTTCTTCTGCTCATCGTTAATGGGGCCAATAATGCCATTGCCCAGGGTTTCCAGTACCATTTGCTGAGCCAGAAGCGGAGTTTTCAGGTCATGGGTTAAGGTGGCCACATAATTTTCCTTCACCCGCTCCAGTTCCTTCAGGGTAGAAATATCACCCATAACGCAAATAAAGCCGTGTTCTTTTTTCCCGTTTTTTTCCTGGGTAATACGAGAAGCATTCAGGCGCAAGGTTTTTGGGTTGCCTTCTGGGGGATCAATCACCCGTGTTTCCAGCACATTGGGTAAATCCACCGCAAACTTTTTGGTGGTGCATAACAAATGAGACAGCTCACCGCATTTCCCCATATTGGGGCACTGGCACTCAAACAGCTGGAAAAAATTCTGCTCCCGCAAATCCGCTTCCGATTTGCCCAGCCATTCCCGAATGACCGGGTTGGAGATTTGCAGATTCAGCTTGTCATCCAGCAGCAAAATCCCATCGGGCGACGCTTCAAAAATAGTCTCAAACTGCTTTTGAGCCTCTTCCAACTCCGATTTATGCTGCTTGGAGCTCATGATCACTAGGCCAATCAGGAATAAAATCAGCAGACCGCCCCCCCACAAGCTTCCTCGCTGCAACAACAGGGTTTCGGTGGGAGAATTGACCGGGTTGAGCTGGAGTTTCCACTTTTGCCCCAGCAAATTAAACCGGGAAGTGTAAACCCGCTTATTTAAATCCGGGTTAATGGTCACATGCTCAAACAGTTTCACCCCAGCCGGATCAATCAACTGAATTTGATAAGCCGAAAAAGAAGGGGCCAACGGCTGGAACACCTTTTCCATGGAAATTTCACCGGCCGCATAGCCCAAAAAGTCTTTGCGGGGGTTATTACGATAAATGGGAATAAAAGCCCAAAAGCTTTTGGGATGGTTTAAAAAGGGAATCAGCCGCGAAGTAGAGGCATTTTGCGAATCCTTGGCGCTCAGCAAAGCCTGGGTCATTTCCCCCTGTTTCAGCAGGGAGTAGTTATAAAGCCCTGTGTTTTCAGGGGTCAGGGGGTACACCTGCCGAATGCTCAGCTTGGGGTCAATGTAAAGCAAGCGTTGAAAACCGCCCAGGGTAGAGGTAATGGATTTGCCATATTGCTGAAAATCGTAATGGGTAATGTCTGTAAAGTTCTGATACACCACTTTCAGGGCAATCAAGGCCGTTACATGCTCTTCCAGAGACGATTCCACCTTGGCCTGCAAGCGCTCAGCGTCCAATACCTGACGGTTGCGCTGATCTTTATTAAACCCTTCCGCCAGCAGCACATCCAGGATCAGGATCACTCCCAATCCGGCCAGCAGAATCATGACCAGCTCTTTTTCTTTAATCAGTCTTTTGAGGAATCCCATGCGCTTTTCCAGCTATGTTCTGTAAATCCTTATAAATTATAGCTTACTCCTTCCCCAGCGCTGTTGGCCATTACTCCAGGGATTATTACACCCCGAACAATAAAAAGCCTAAAACCAGCGACAACTTGCGACAAAAACCAAGCAAATCAGCCAATCCATGAAGCGTTGAAGCTTGGCAGGATTTTTCCTAAAGGTTCAATAAAACTGTTACGAGATCTTATGATCTTGTTCACAAAATCTTGAGAGTCGTTTTTATAAATTTATAAACAGCAGGTAATGGGGTTCAAGTGGGGGAATAAATGATAAACGCGAAAGCATTAGCCACTATGGGCACTTCCAGTGCGCCAAAGTCTGCTAAAGAGTTTTTGAATGACGGAATTCAGGCGTTTAACAAACAAAAAAATATAGTAAACGATGAACTATTGGCTGGTGGCAAAAGGAATGCCGAAATCCTGACAGAGGCAGCCGATAGTTTCTCCAAGCAGCCGAAAACCAGTACGGCAAACTCAGTGGCCCATCAGGGAGATGAAGTCAGTATTACGGCAAAAGCGTCTAAAATTCCTACAACCCCTGAGAGACAATGGAAACTGAACGAGGTCTTCTCAGAGCGTGAAATCCAGTGGATTAAAAGCATAGAAGCCCAGCAAAAGGCATTACCCGTTACCAAAATAGCCGATGATCAAGTGGCCACTCTAATAAGCAAAAACTATGGCAAAGGCGCTACAGAAAAAGGGAAGCAGCTTCATCTGGTCGTTGGCCCTCCTGGCTCAGGCAAATCTTCTGTACTGGTTGACCCATTAAGCAAAAAACATGGGGCCATGGTCATTGATTCGGACGCCATCAAGCCTCAAATCGAAGGATATAAGAACGGCCTTGGCACCAATGCGGTTCACCCGGCTTCCGCAAAAGTCGCCAATCAAATGTTGGTTAAAGCCATGAACAACGGTGACAACATCGTCCACCCGATTGTAGGGCGTAATGAAGCCGATTTAATCAAAATGATTGAGGTGGCTAAAAGCAAGGGCTACAAAGTAGGCTTGCACCTGGCGGATGTTCCACCGCAAGTTTCAGCACAGCGAGTGATTGCAAGGGCTAAAGCCGGAGCGGCCAAGCCTGACGGCGTCATCCAGATGGTGTCGCCTGATTACGCGCTCAACACCGTGGGCAACTTACCACAGCGGGTTTTTGAATCGGTAAAGAGCAAACCGGGACTGGTTAGTGAGTTTAGTCACTTTAATACCAACGTGCCTTGGGGCCAAAAACCAATTCTGGTACAAAACGGGTAAAGTCTCGGAATCTACGCACTTTTAACTTTTGTTTTACCTTATAAAGTAACAACGAAAAGCCCAAGCCTAATCGCCTCGGTTTTTCAGCTCTTTTACCCCAGTCCTCTGCAAGAGGGGCGAGGTAAAAGGTTATTTACAAAGCGGTATAATGAAAGTTAGGGATAAGTACGATGCCAAATTTGCAGTTTTTTAAGCCGCGGGAGTTAAGATTTATGGCAAACCAGGGCAGTGATCCATCACGAGATAACCAACCCAATTTTAACACCTCCCAGAAGCAGGCAATCCGCAAGCAGGTTGAGGAAATGATAAAACAGGGGTATCAACAGAATCATCTGGTCGTTAATCAGGATGGAACGGTGGTTTACGATCCTGAAGCCGTTGAGCAAGACGCTTTTATCCAAGCGGTAAAAGACGACGAAACGCAGAAGGAAGTCCAGCGACTTACCGAACTGGGTTATCAACGGGAGCATTTAACGATTACCGAGAATGGAAATGTGGTTTATGACCCTGAAGCTGTTGAGCGGGACGCGTTTACTCAGGCACTTGAAAACGATCAAAAAAAGTAAACGCCACTCCTACTCAGTCGCATAAATCAGTCGTAAGAGCCTTTTCCGGTAATCAGGCGGGCGCTGTGGCGGCGGGTGAAAAAGGCCCATAGCCACTGCATCATGACCAGTACCTTGTTATCAAATTCCACCAGGTACATGACATGCACGAAAGCCCAGATAAACCACGCTGGAAAACCGCTTAAATGAACGTTGTTCAGATCCGCAACGGCTTCGTTAATGCCAATAACGGCCAAGTTTCCCTTGTTAATATAGTTAAACGCCTTAACGGGCTTGCCCTTGCGTCGATTCAAAAGCAGCTTGGCAATATAACGACCTTGCTGCATGGCCACTGGGGCCACACCCGGCAAGGGGCGCTTATCCGGGGTATGCGAAAAGTTCGCCAGATCGCCGACGATAAAAATATCCGGGCGTCCGGGAACCGACAAGTCCGACTCCACCATCACCCGACCGCCCCGGTCCAGCTCACACTCTGTTTTTTCACAAAGCAACTGACCCAACGGCGAAGCCTTGACCCCTGCCGCCCATAAAATGGTCCCAGCCGAAATATGTTCGGTCTGCCCATCGTATGACAGGGTAATCAACCCTTTCTCAATATTGGTAACCGAGGTTCGGGTTCTTAGGGTCACACCCAGGCGTTCCAGGGTTTCTCCAGCCTTTTTGGAGAGATCTTCCGGGTAGGCGCCCAGCACCCGTGGCCCCATTTCCACCAGAATAATCTGGGCCGTGCGGCAGTCAATACCTTTAAAATCGGCGGGCATGCTAAAGCGGGAAAGCTCGGCCAAAGCCCCGGCCAGCTCTACACCAGTCGGGCCACCGCCCACAATCACGAAATTCAGCAGGGCTTCCCGTTTTTGAGGATCGGGTTCCTGCTCGGCCTTCTCAAAAGCCAGAAAAATCTTGCGACGCATATCCAGCGCCTCTTCCACGGTTTTAAGGCTTTGGGTATGCTCCATCCAGGAATCATTGCCGAAATAATGGGTCATACCGCCGGTGGCCAGCACCAGCATATCGTAGGAAAACCCTTCTCCCTTCTGCTTGAGGGTGAGGGTTTTGGCATCCGGGTTAATGTCCAGTACTTCATCCATAATCACCTGGACGTTATCGAATTTTTTAACCACCGTGCGTAACGGGGAAGCAATATCACCGGGCGACAAACTGCCGGTGGCGATTTGATAGAGCAAGGGCTGAAAAAGGTGGAAATTTCGCTTGTCGATTAGCGTAACCTTGACCGGCTGGTTGCCCAATGCCTGAGCGGCGTATAATCCGCCAAAGCCACCGCCGACGATAACCACATGAGGAATCGAGGAAGCTGTCATTCGGAAATTCCTTCCTATTTAAAGCGAGTGAGGGTGATGGTGTAAGCTGAACACTTTATTCAAGCAGTAGTATTCCACAAAGGGTCAATCGGGATCAAATCCTTCCCGATTTCAAAGCCTCATTTCATTCGCCCTAAAAAACAAAAAACCAGACGCTTCAGTTTTAGGATGGGCTTAACACCGCCGCCAGTTTTTCTGAAAACAAACGGGCGCCTTCCGGGGTGAGGTGGCGGGGATCGGCAAACAGAGGGCCCTGATGGACAGGCAAATGGTGGTTCAAATCCACCCGTGCCACCGGGTGCCGCTTTAAAAGGCGGGCCAGCCCCTGTTGATAGGGGGCGGATAAGGGTGATTTTTGAAATTCCCGAACATAAGCAGGGTGGTTGGGCCAGGTGACCAGCGCCACCGGAATGCCCTGGCTCTGGCAGTAAGCCAGCAAGGCTTCCAGTTTTTCAAAATGCACCGCCGATTGGGGATCGATATAATACTTGCGGGCTTGGGCCACGCTGGCCCGAATGCCCTGGGGCGTTTTCATATGCCTGCTTTGCGATTTGGGATACCACCCGCCTGCCAGCATGGCCTCGCTTACCCAGGCGGGTGGGGGGCCTTCTTGTTCAGATTCTTCCAAAGCAGGTTCCAAAGGCTGCTTTTCGGGCGATTGGGCATTGGCCATAGGCAACCGCAGGGCTAGGCTCCCGGTTAGCTTATCGCTCACCTTGCCCAGCAAGTTCACCGGGGAAAAAGTATAGCGATACTGCCGCAAACTACTGAAGGCAGAGGTAAACAGCTCCTGCTTTACGTTGTTGGCTAGTAAGGGGTTGGCCATCAGGGTGCCAGCCAGAGAGGGGGCTTGCTCCAGCAGTGTTCGATAATACAGGGCGGGCAAATAATAAAGCTGGGCGTCTTTTTCCTGAAGCGACGGGCTTAATTCCAGCAGAATCAGTTGGGGTTTGCCGTATTGCCGTTGATGAAAGCGCAGATAGGCCTGCATGATATCGTAGCGGTTATTGGGCAAGCCCACATTAAAGCTGTGAGCGCCATGGCCAAAGCGGCGATTGAACACCGTGGGGATAAATCCATTGTTGGTTTGCGAAGTGCCCAGAAACAGAACATTGGTTTGTTCCGGTTGCTGGGCTTGCAGCATTTTGAGCTTGACCGGCAGGAAGTTGCCATAACTAAAGTTAAAGCGGGCATTGAGGGAAGAGCAAGTGACAACAATCGTAAACAGCCCGTTCAATATCAAAAATCCAAGCACGCCAAGCAAAATGGGCCGAAAAGAATGAGCGCTCGCTATCGGCGGGCTGGTGGGCGGCGAACTGGATGAAAGGGGGGCGGTCATACAGGCGGCATTTCCCTAAAATTGAAAGTAAATAAACTGCTGGGAGGAACTGCCCCCCACCGTGAACAGAAAATAGAGAAACACCCCATAAGCGGCGGTAATGCTTGTTTCTCGCCAAAAAAGGCTGGTGAGGCGAGGTTTGACAAATCGAATGAAGGCATGAGCACCTAAAAACAAAAGCACCATCAGCAAAGCGGTTTCGGAACTGATAAAGGAAAGCCCCTGTTCCACGCTACCCGCCGGTGCCTGAAGGAACTGCCAGCGAAAGGGATGAACCATGGCATTCAGCATGTGCCAAGCCTGCGGTAGGGTTTCCGCCCGAAAAAATACACGGGTTAGGCAAACCGCATGAAAGGTCATAAAAATGGCCATTACTTTTGGAATCAGACGATTCACGCCCCAATGGTTGCCCGCCTTGTACCCACACAGAAACACCCCGTTCAGCAGGCCCCAAATCACAAAATTCCAGCTGGCCCCATGCCACAAGCCCCCCAGCCCCATGGTGATAAACAAATTGCGATAGGTGTTGAACCGCCCCCCACGGTTCCCGCCCAGCGGGATATACAGGTAATCCTTCAGCCAGCGAGAGAGGGAAATATGCCACCGCTGCCAAAATTCGGACATGTTTTTAGCGAAATAAGGGGCGTTGAAGTTCTCTGGCAAGGTGTACCCCAATATCAGGGCAGACCCCTGGGCCATGAGGGTGTAACCAAAAAAGTCGCAAAACAGCTGAATGCTGAAACTGTACACCGCAATCCAGGCCGTATTGAACGCCTGCAATTCAGGATGCCCGAAAATCAAATCCACATACACCGCTATAATGTCGGCAATAAATACCTTGAGAAAAAACCCCAGACAAAAACGATGCAACCCCTGCACCAGCAGACTTCGGCTAAAGCGGGGAGACTGATCAAATTGTCGCAATAACTCGCTGGCCCGCACAATGGGCCCGGCGATTAAATGCGGGAAAAAAGCCACATACGCCGCAAAGCGAATAAAGGAAGGGTGCGGCTTTTCATGCCCACGGTACACATCAATAAGGTAGCTAATTAGCACAAAGTTGGTGAATGAAATGGCCAGCGGCAGAAAGATATCAAAGTGCTGAGGGGTGGCAGGCAGGTGTAAAAACCGCAAAATTTGCTCGCCGGTTTGGGCCAAAAAGTTGGCGTATTTAAAATAGGCCAGCAAAGCCAACTCGGTAGTCACCCCAAAAATGAGCAGTTGTTTTTTAAACCGGGGCCAGCGCACCATGGCTCGGCTCAACCAGTAGAAATATAGAGAATCCACAAAAATTAAGGGGCCGTAAATCAGTCCGTGCGGAGGGCTCCAGCTCATGTAAAACAAATAGCTGGCCAATAGCAGCATTGGCACCCGAAAACGGGGTGGCAACAACCAGTACACCAAGGCCACCAGCGCTAAAAACAGTAAATAAAGCGGACTACTAAACAGCATTTATTTTAAACCTGAAATCATGGTCAACCGTGTAAGGTGATGGCCTGTGTATTCTGTTTTATCCGGTTCCTCACTAATGACACAGGGCCGATACCTTTATAAACAAAAGCAAACTCAAAAATTGCCAAGGCCAAATCCGACCTCAAATCCCGCCCCAAATACTGTTATGATGAAGACAATGTACCAGTTAACGAGCGTGTTTTTGTTGAAACTCAAAACGATAGCCAGTCTGCTGCTTTTACAGCTGCTTTTAACCAGTGCCGCCCCCATTAACGCAGTAATGCCCCGCATTGTGCTGCCTCCCAAAATCATTCATACCGAAGAAAGCATCCAGAGCGCGGACGCGGAACTGGAGCCTACCACCGGCGAATTCAACACCAAAGACGGCTTGACCATCAACGAAACGCTGCTGGTGGACAGCCTGATTCGAAAAACCATTGTGCATTTGCCCAAGCATTATGAGGCCCACCAAAAACGCCCATTGGTCATTGTGTTGCACGGTGCCAAATTATCCGGGTGGATTGCCCAGGCCGTGACCGGCTTTGACAAACTGGCCAATGAAGAACATTTTATTGTGGCCTACCCCGACGCGCTGCATCAGCAGTGGAACGATGGCCGTCGGGCAGGGGACACCCCCTCTTATGGCATTGATGACGTGCATTTTATTTCTACCTTAATTGACTATATGGCCTGGAAATACAACATCGATCCCGATCAGGTTTATGTGGCCGGTTATTCCAGCGGTGGCATGCTGGCCCAAAAACTGGGACTGGAATTGACCCATAAAATTTCGGCCATTGCCGAGGTGTCGGCCAGCCTGCCCATTAACCAATTGCAAAAAAACAAAAAGCCCAGCAGGCCCATTTCTCTGTTAATGATTAACGGCACCGCCGATCGGGCCTTTCCGTGGGATGGCGGCTCCACCCGCATTATTCGCATTAGCGTGGGAGAAGTGGCCCCCATTATGACCACCTTTGACTACTGGGTAGAAGCCAATGGCGGCCCCAGCGAATTACCGCAGCGCAAAGATGCCCTTCAGAAAAAAGTGGGCGGCACCAAAGTCAGTTTACGGAACACCCGCACCCAAAATGGCAAATGCGTTATGCTCTATCAAATTCATGGGGGGGGGCACACCTGGCCCGGATCAGAAGTGCCTTTACGCTATATTCCCTTTTTGGGCCGCCAAAGCAGAAACCTGAACGCCAGCGAGCTGATTTGGGAGTTTTTCAAGCGCAACCAGCAAGACTGTCAGCCCATTTAAAAGTATAAAAAAATGAGCGGCCACCCACACAGGCGGATCCGCTCATAAGAATCAGTCAAATCGTTAAAGTCACAATAGCAGTGCGTATTTAAACCTTAAAAAAGGCTTTCCTTATTAGTGTTGAGACTGCTTAAAGCTCTCGTTCACCAAAAACATCCCGCACAATACGGAAGATCCGGTCACGACCAGCGCAGCAACATATACTTCCATGTCAGTCCTCCTTTATTCCTCTTTTGGTCAGATGTCCTCATCCCCTGTTGAATCAGAAAACCCGTTCTTACAACCGTTAATTGAAACTGAGTCGATCGTTTTACAGTCGCTTCGTCTTACATCGATTCTTGGGTTATTAAAAATGTTTGGTGTTATTCCGTGTGAAATTGATGATACTCATATTGTACCGGTTGGAACCCATGTTTGTCACCTCCCGGATCGGCTGATTATTGGTGTGATTCCAACACCTACCCCCCAGGCGAAGAACATCCCGCAACCGTCTATTACACCGACTGAAGGGGCAAAGACTGCCTCAAGCCATCCAAAGGGTTATCTCAGCGGCTCAGGGCGTTGATATAGACCGTCAGGGTAATTGCCTCTACAGTGTGCTTGCGCTTGAATTCTAAATATTGGCCACTGGTCAAGCAGAAATTATTAAACAAAGGAAAGCGGCGCTATGACAAAACAGGGATTCCTCATCGGGCGACTACTCGCAATCAGTTGCCTGGGGCTATTCATGAGCCAAGGGCTATGGGCGGCGGCAGAACCACAAACGCCTCCTGAGGCAACGACCCAACTGCCTCCCCTGAGTCAGGCCCCTCCCCAAACCGCGCCCAGCGTTGATCTCAATCAGTACACCGGCAAGTGGTACGAAATTGCCGCCATTCCCATGTATTTTGAACGCAAATGCGTGGCCAACACCACGGCGGAATACACCCAAACCACCTCCGGTGAGGTTTCTGTATTTAACAGCTGTGAAAAATCCAATGGCAAACGACTGAGCGCCGTGGGTCTGGGCCGCATTGTTGATCCCCAGAGCAACGCCAAGCTCAAGGTCAGCTTTTTAAACCTGCCCTTGCTCGGTTGGCAGTTTTGGGCCTCAGGACACTACTGGATTATGGATGTGGCCCCCGATTATTCCACCGCCTTAATTGGACACCCCGATCGCAAGTACGGCTGGATTTTAGCCCGCACTCCGCAGCTGTCCACCGAAACCCTGAAGGCATTGAGCCAAAAGCTGGTTCAGCAAGGCTACAACCCCTGCGACTTGATCACCATGCCGCAAGCGGGCGGACTAACCAGCAAGCAACCCTTATGCACCCTTACCGGAAACCCAACCGGAGCGGCCACCCAACCCTAAAACACGTTTTTAAAAACTGGCCCATCCTTAAAACGCCCGTTACTTTTTTCACCCAAATGGACAGTAACGCACTTGGTTTCACGCCGTGAAACGTTTAGAATAGTGCGACACTTGTCATTTTGTAAACAGCGTGAAAGAGGATGCCAATGGGCTTCAAACAAATACTATCCAGTGTATTGATGATGGGCCTATTGGGGAGCGCCGCAGCCATGGCCGAGAAGCATCCCCCTTTAGAACCGGTCAAAAAGGTGGAACTAAGCCGATTTTTGGGCAAGTGGTACGAAATTGCTTACACCCCCAACATTTTTGAAAAACAGTGCGTTGGCAACACCACCGATGAGTACAGTTTGCTGTCTCCCACACTGATTAAGGTGATTAATCGCTGCGATACCAACAAAAAACCCTTTGTGGCCGAAGGGCGATCCGAAATTCTGGATGCCACCGGGGCCAGGCAGCGCACTACCTTTCTCAAACTATTCCGCTGGATTTACCTACCCCTTGGAGACTACTGGGTTACCACGCTGGATCCCCACTACACTCACTTTATTGTGGCCCAGCCTTCCCGGCGTTACGGCTGGATTTTAGCCAGAACCCCGCAACTGCCTGTGGAAACCCTGAAAGCGCTTTCCCGCAGCCTGAAACAACAAGGCTATAACCCCTGCGAATTTGTGACCACCCCTCAGGCAGGCGGTTTAAAAACCAAGCGTTCCTTGTGTGACGTGACCGGTGATACCGCCCCCAAAAGTTTGCCCAAGCTGTAAAAAGCCCCACCCAGCGTTGATCAGCACCCAGATGTAAATCCCCCTGCCTGCCCAAAGGGCTGAGCCTGTCCCCGCTAAACTCGACCGGATGGTTGATGAAGCCCCCCTGAAAACACGTTACTTTGAGGATATATATCCCTTGTGGATTGGCCCAAACGAGTGGAAAGAACGGTGGTGGTATGAGCGTGACTCGCAAGATTCAGTGGGATTCCATCTATTGTGGTTCAAAGCGGCAGTGGCTTCTGGCCCTTGGCATCGCCCTAACCCCTTGGTTTGCCGCCACTGGCTGGGCGGAAAACTTTGATTTGGAAAGCGTGGACTTTAAAACCGTCCAAAACCAAACCCATATCATGCTGCACACCGGCAGCATTGTGCCAGTGCAAAAGATACTCACCTCTGACAATAAGCTGATTCTGGAAATCGATCAAATCAACGCCAGCCAAACCGTACGCACCAACTTTACCGGGGCCAGCAACATCAGCCACGTGATCATGCAGCCCATCAACGATCACAAGGTGCGCATGATCATTCGGGGAGAAAACCTTGCGCCGCCCACCATCGCATTTTTCAACCCCAGCAATAATACGGCTAGTATCAGCAATCCCGATTTTCAAAACCCCAGCCTTTCAAACAACGACAGCTTCCATCGCCAAACCCAGGAAACCCTTCAGCAAATTCAGGACAGTGGGATGCAATTAGTGGAACCCACTACTTTAAAGCTGGCAAACAAACCCACCCAAGCGGCAAGCAAGCCCCAAACCACCCTGCCACCCCCCAATACCAACAATACAGCCGACACTCCCGCCAAAACGGGTCTAGATCTCATTGAATCGGAAGGTATTCCCTTTAGCGGGCTGGTGGATAACAGCACCAAGGGAGAGTCATCCAGTTTAACCCCTGCCAACTTGCCCGCCGCCACCGAAAAAGTGGAGCCGTTAAACCTGACGGGCATGGACATGCCAAACACCAGCAACGAACTGCTTGAAAAAGCCAAAAACGGACGCTACAACAATTATATTTTAGGTGGATTGCTGGCCTTGCTGGCCTTAGGCGTGAGCGGGGCGGTGATTCATAAAATCATGAAACTCAAGCAAGTGGAACCCGATCTGGAAGAACTCCTGCTGGAGCAGAACAATGGCAAAAAAGTCAGCTTTAAGGATATGGCCAGCGCCTACCGCAGCAAGCACGATTTAGAACCCAAGGGCGAACACAACGGCTTTAGCAGCAAACCCAACGGCAAAAAACACGTTGAGGATCTGATCGGGCTGCGCTCGCTCAATCAAATGGATCTGGACTCGCCTGCGGCGGCTCCCGCCAAACCCATGCCTAAAAAACCGGCGGCCCCGCAGCAGCCATTATCCGGTACCGATCCGTTCGCCGGTAAAACACCCACCATGGAGCAACTGATCTCTATGGTGCAAGCGGTTAGCGAACCCAAACAGCCTGCCGCCAAGCCCCCAGCCCCCTCTAAACAAGCCATTAACCAATACCGGCAAAACGAAAAGCCCAAGGCCCCGCCCGCTAAAAAAGCCACTTTCCCCGATGAAACCATGGTGAAAGAAATGAAGCGGGCCCAAGCCTTGCAGCAAGAACTGCTTCAACAGGCCCAGCAGCAAATTGCGGCGGCTCAAAACCCCAAAAACCAATCCAAAACAGCGCCGGTTAATCGGGCCATGGCGGCTCAAAAAACAGTTCAACCCGTTAACTTTAAAAACGCCCCGGCCACCAACCCGGTGCCTGTTCGCAAGCCAGCCAGCCCTGCCATGAACGCGGCGGCAGTGGGCAAAAATGGCCCGCTTCCCGGCAACCCGGAAGTGCTGAACTTTTTGCGAAATGTGGCCGAGCTAATGGAAAAAGACGGCAAACCCCAAATCGCCAACAGCATCCACAAAAATTTAAAATCCTAGCCCTAAGCAGCGCAAAGACGCTAGTAGACCACCCCAACAGATGATTCTCGAACAGCGCTTAAAGCTATCTTTAATGCACTAAATCGGTTTTTTAGAAGGCAAACCCGAATTGCGAGGGTAAGCGTCCTGCGTGTGGGCGGTTTTCTCAAACACCAGCAAACGAGAACCCTGTAGTTTTTCCAGCCCAAAGGTTCGGGTTTCGCTGTAGCGGGTGGCCAGCACCTTCAAAGCTTTTTGAGAGGCGGCCAGTTCTACTTCGGCGTTCAGCCCCTTCATGGCCAAAAAGCGCCCTTTTACTTTCACCAGTGGCATACACAACTCCAGCAAGGTGGGCAAAGTGGCGACCGCACGAGCGGTGACCACATCAAACTGCGCCCTATAGCGCCCATCCCGAGCCATTTCTTCGCTTCGTAGGCTCAACACCGTTATATTTTTCAAGCCCAGCGCGTGGGCTGCCTCCTGAATAAAGTTCGCTTTTTTGCCCACCGATTCCACCGCCACCACCGATAAATCGGGGCGAGCCAACGCCAGAGGGATGGCCGGAAAGCCTGCCCCGCTGCCAATATCAGCCACGCAAGCCCCTTCGGGAATCAGGGGGCTGAGGGTTAAAGAATCCAGCAAATTGCGATCCAGAAAATCCTGGGGGGCGGTAATGCGGGTGAGGTTAACCGACTGATTGGCGGTTAACAACAAGGTATAAAATTGCTGAAACAAAGCCAGCCGGTCTGCGGGAACAGGCACCTCAATACTCTGGCAATCGGCCAGCCAGGCATCCCATTGGGCAGAATCAGGTTGAGCAAAAGACATGGGAATCAAACTTTCTTGCGGGGCATTTGGTATCAAAATCACAGATTGAGATCAAAGAGTGAAGTCAGAGATAGAAATCGAATAGCGCTATCGGCAGAGAACAGGCCACTCCTCCAGACCGAGGGTTTTTGGGCCTGCGCACGGCAGGAACCCACTTGGGCGCAACACCCAGTGTACAATAAAAGAGAGTGAGTATGGGTAGCCACAACACCCCCCACGCAATCGGGAACCTTGGCAATGGTATCGCCTCTAACTTTTATCAGCCCGGCCCTTATCGAGCGGATTGAAAACGGCTCGTTCGTTCCCGCGCGCCGCTCCAAACCGGAGGCTTCCTTTTCGGAACGCCGCAATGTGCTGTCCCCACTGGCAGTTACCAAGCGCTGCATTCGCTATGAACCCAAAGTTTTTCAACATCGCAAGCCTTTTATTTTAAAAATAGCCCGTTCCTTGAACGCCCCGGCCACCAAAATCGTGCTGGTGGGCGGCGCTCAGGGCAGCGGCAAAACCAGTCTGGTACGTGGGCTGATTGAGGTCATGGGCAGCCATCAGGAGCAACTGCTGTGGTTTGACGTGAACCGGCACACCGATTTTGAAGAGATTATCCAGTTCCTGATCCAGTACATTACCTACGTTTGCGCCAATTTGGGGGAAGCAGGCGCTGAACACCGAGCGGCCCCAACCAGTGGCAACCCGCAGGAAGATTTATTAAAGCGGCTGGAACACCTGATTGCTCAGGTGGCCCATATTCCCCTGCTGCTGGTGCTGGATAACGTGGAATACATTGTAGACCCAGAATTACGCTTCAACTCCTACCCTTTTAAGGAAATGCTGAATTTTTTGCTGGCCTTTCCCAATATCAAAATGGTGCTGATTGGGGAACGCTTGCCTTATGCGGATATGAGTCCCAATCAGGAAGGCGTGGCCGACATTCGGCTGGAAGGCTTACCCGAAGAGGACGCCATTGCCTTGCTGGAACGTTTAAGTCAAGCCGAAAACCAGCCGCCCGATCCCGGCATTTTAGAAAACATGGCGGCCCCCCAAGCCGAACAAGCGGCCTTGCGCCAACTTTGGCGTAAAACCGATGGCCAGCCCTGGTTGTTGAAAATTGCCTATTATTTACATCATCAAGCCCATCTTAATTTTCAAACCCTGAATCGCCTGCTGGAAAATCCCGCTGGCGGGGAAAGCGATACCGCTCACACCCTAACCACGCTGGCTGGTCTGATTTATCAGCGTTTGCCCGATCAGCATCGCCGCCTGTTTCAAATTTTATCGTTCATTCGGCATCCCGTAGATACCCCAACCCTGCTGGCCTTAACCGGCATGTGCTTTCCGGTGTTAGGACCTTCCGGGCTGGACCTGCCAGCCCTTCAGGACATGCTGGAGCATTCATTGCTAAAAGGGCTGCTAAAAGTGAAATACCCGCCTCAGGAAGTGCTGGACCATATTCGCAATAGCGGCGATCCAGAACAGGGTTCCACCCCCGCCAACCCACAGGCCCGCAGTTTTAAGCCTTGGTACGAGCTGTATCACGCCATGAAGCGCATTTTGTACACCAGCCTGCCCAGCGAAGAGCGGGAGCGGGTGCATGGTATTTTGCAAGATTTTTACATGCGAGAAAAGGGGCTGGAGGCCGACACCCGTGTTTTAAAAATTAAAAACCGGGCCATTATGGCCGAAGCCAAGTACCATGGCAGCGCCTCTCGAGAGCGCAAGCCCGCCAGCGGCGCCATGCTGCTCAACAACCCGGATGGCCACACACTGGCCTCCAAAGCTTATCTGTCCGGGTTTGGCAAGCCAGTAAGCGGCTCTGCCCCACTCACACTGGAAGATTACAAAAACATCCAGCTGCCAGAGGCCATGCCCATTGAAAGCGTATCCGCCGAAGTAGTGGCCGAGCAGCCCTCCTTTATGAGCCTATTACAAGGCGGCAACGGTCATCGCTCCATGCAGGCCCAATTGGCCGAGCTGGAACTGACTGAAGAAGAAAAACAACTGCTTTCCCATCAGCAAAGCTTGGGAGAACGGCTGGATTTGGAAAATCAAAAACGGCAAGCCTCCAAAGAGGCTCCCGCTCAGCCCGCTGAACAGAGCGTTTTGCAAACAGAAAAGCCCATGTCTGCCGCTGTTGATGTGCTATCGGCCTCCCAACTGGCCAAAGCTCAGGATGCCCAGGAAAAAACCATTCAAAATCGCTTAACTGCTGCGGTGGCCGCTCAAAACCATGCCCTGATCGCTCAGGAGCTGGTGGAACTGGCCCGCTACCGTGCCAGCCATGGCCGTTATGAAAGCGCCGGTCATTGCCTGCAAAAGGCGCTTAGCCTGAAAAGCGAAGCCAGCAAAGAAGTAGTGGCTGAAATATATCGCCTGAACGGCTCGGTCAACAAAAAAACCTTCCATCACAATGCCGCATTATCATCTCTGGCCAAAGCCGCGGAAGTTATCCGCAAACTGATGTATGAGGATGACACGGTGGGGGCGGTGTGGCTGGACCGACTGGGGCAGGTTTATCAGGATTTGGGCGAGATACACGCCTACCGAAAGCAATACCCGGACGCCACAGAAGCCTTTCAGCAGTCGCTGCGCTGGTACCACTCCTCGGACAATGTGACCCGTCAGGCGGAAGTGCATTTTCAACTGGCCACCGCTTACGATGATCAGCAACAAGCGACAGAGGCCATTGAGCATTACCAAAAAGCGCTCTCGCTGGACGAGGCGCAAGGCAATCAGCAGTCGGCGGCGGCTTCTTTGTGTAATTTGGCCGGACTTTATCAGGAACAGGGGCAAGTTCAAAAGGCCGCTGCCTGTTTTTTAAGGGCGCTGCGCCATGATCAGGCCAGCCAGAACAAAGAGGGCCAGTGGAATACCCTGGAAGCCTTGGCCAGCCTGCACATTCAACAAAAAAACTGGGAGCAGGCCGAAAATGTAACCCGGCAAGGACTGGGGCTGGCCGTTCATGAAAGCGCCCCCCTATGGCAAGCCAGTTTTTATATGAAGCTGGGCCAGATTTATGAGGCCCGGCAACAATGGCCACTGGCCTGCAAACAGTTTCAACTGGCCCAATCCAGCGGGGCGCAAGTGCTTTCTACCGAAAGCTTGCGCTGGATTGAAACCAAAATACAGGAAACCCAACGGCGGGCAGCGCAAGAACCCCGGTAACCGACAGAACATTCGCACGGCGCCACACTGACACAAGCCCACGCCATGGCCAGACCCGGCAGAGGGAATTCGCACATTGCCAATGGGAAGTTAAGCCAGTTGAAACCGGGAGATTGGCAAAGGGCTGGCATGATCATTCTTAAGGGGTAAGGGATCAATACTGGATCGGTGCTGTTTGTTTTTTTGACAACCAGCACCCTGTATTATCTCCGGGTTCAGGCCCATGAGTGGCTGAGCAAATAGCGGCTGGCGGTAGGGATCACCACATCTTTGGCGGTGCCGTTCAAGGCACGGGCGCAAAACACGTATTTGGGATTTTCAACCGGAAAATACCCCACCACCCAGGATTGATAGGTGCCGCCAGAGGGAGCGGTTCCGGTTTTGGCCGCAATATGCAGACGGTTGGCAGGATCGAGGTTGTGAGCGGTGCCCCGAGTAGCGGCCAACCGCATACCCGTTTGTAGCACTTGCCAGGTTTGGGGCCGAAAACCGGCAATATCCCGCTTGGCAATATGCCGGGTCATTCGCAACAGTTGGGCGGCACTGGGCTGCATAGCGGTTGATAAGCCCAGTACCAAGCGCTGGGAAGAATATCGAAACGCGGACTGAGTGGGAAATAAATAACCGTCCCCGGAGCGCGTGGGCCGGTTCAACTGAAAGGCTTCCGCGTATTGTAAAAACCGGTGACTGCTGAGTACTTCTGCCGCCTGAGCGAAGTAAATACTGCAAGAAACGCCCAAAGCCTGCGCCATGGTCAACTTGCCGTGGGCCTGCTGGCAATGATAGCGCTTTCCTTTCAGCACCCAGGTACCCCGGCATTCCAACACCTGATGGGGAGAAATCAACCCTTCTTCCAGCAAGGCGGAAGCGGCCACCAGCTTCATTAAGGAACCGGGCAACCCGAAGCAGGCGTGGGCTTGCTCCGGGCCGTAAATATGGCCATCTCGCAGAGACGACCACCAGAAGGGCGGGGTTGGCAATTGCGCCAGTGCCGTTTGAAGCCAGTCATTCGAGAAAAAGGAAGGTAGCAACAAAGCGCCACTGGCTGCGGCCAGTGCCTTTAAAAACTCACGCCGGGACAGGTGGTTTGAACCGCTAAAATAATCGTGCATTCAATCCTCAAGAGATGCAATGATTGCTGCTGAGTAATGGACTGCATTTATTGTACGGCCTGAAAGATAAAAATTCATTGCCGGTTGGTTGAATTGTTTTTAGGCAGGGAATGACATGAGGCGTAACAACAAGCCGCTTGGGTGTGAATCCCTTATTTTAAGTATTTGGCCATTTCAAACACAAAGCCTTGCCGACCGCTACGCTTGTTGTTAGGAATTTGATACCCCCCAAACAGGGTGACATTCCCCGGCAACGCATAACTAAAGCCGGTGATGAAAAACCCCAGGGCATGGGTGCCGGAAAACCAGTCGCCCTGTAGCTGTAAACGGCGGGTAATGGGTTGCTCGTAAGTGCCTACAAAGCCCACCGTGGTGCGCCCGAATATTTGCCGGGTACCGGTGCTAACCCCAGCGGACAAGCGAGTTTTCAACTTAGGCACCCGTCCGCTTAAGTGCGCGTAGGTCCAATTACCCACCCCTTCTCCCTGCAAGGAAATCGGCACGATTTCTCCCACCGTTAGCTTCAACTCCCGCTGCGGCCACTTTTTAGGCAGCAGGGGAACAATTTTTTTAAACCCCAGACCCAGTGCGATATTATCGGAAGGGGGTGCGTTCAGGTTAAACAGGGTGGCGTTCAACTCAATATTGTGACCAATGCCGTGGGCGTAATATTCGGTGTTCACGATAAAACGCCCCGGCTGCCAGGTTCGAAACTGGGACTCGTGCTGCAGAAACGTCTCTCCCAAGGGCATGACATCGGCAGATGGGGCGTTAAAAACGGTTTGCTGCGCTTGGGCAATATTCCCGGCCAGCAAGCCAAAGGCCAAGCAACCCCACACGACCCGCAACACCGTATTATTCAACAAACCGTCCTCACTTTGCCGCTCAGGGCCTTACCTACCCATCATCCCAGAATCAGTTCAATCTGAAAATCACCAAACGCCAAAGCCTACCCCTGTTGCCCCCCATAAATCATGAATAGACTGGTAGGGGAGCTTTCATCCGGGCTGTGTTCATACTTTAATAACCTTCGTATGAAACAACCTTTACACCTTATTGATGACTCTCAGGTGGTACTGAGCAATCTGGCCAACCCGGAAGGCTTTTAGGAAGACAGGGGCAAAGTAACCCGTCCATGCAGTCCATCCATTCCAAACCTGAATCATTCAGCCGTAAACCACAGGGAGGCAACCACCATGTTTTTACACACCCGGCTTAAAGTACGCAATCTGGAACGTTCCATTGCCTTTTACACCCGGTACTTCAATATGGTTTGCCGAGGGCGAAAAAGCTCGCCCCGTGGCAGTCAACTGGCTTTTTTAACCATGCCCGGTTCCCCCACCGAGCTGGAACTGGCTTACCTCCCCTGGGATCCCGATTTTCAACTGCCCGAAGACATTTTTCACCTGGCCTTTCGGGTGCAGGACATGAGCGCAACCGTTGTACAGATGCGTGCTGATGGCATTAACATTACCGAAGAACCCAGCGGCAGATCCGGCGGTGGCGATATGGCGTTTATTGAGGACCCGGATGGGTATGAGATTGAATTGCTCTCCTATGGGCCGGGAGAATTTGAGGCCCTGCAAGCTGAAATAGACGCCATTTCAACCCAGGCGGCAACGCCTCATTAAAATAGGCATTTAAAGCGGGGTATTCAACGGCCCCTCTCAACAGCCCAAAGCAGATGGACAAGGTTAGGCAATACAACAAACGGGCCAGAAACTCTATTCAACTGGCTCGTTTTTGCAGTGTGCTTTATGATAAAGGTTGAGTTTGAATACTCCATTTTGATTAAAACCGATAGGGAAACTATTTTTATGCGCTTTAACACAAGAATCGCTCCGCTTTGCGGTTTACTGCTGGCCAGCACCATCCTGTTGTCCTCCCTGCCCGTGCAGGCCAAGGAATTGATGTCCGCCTTTGACTTCAACGCCCTGCAACAGCAACCCTCCGTGGTTACTAAAAACTATGTAGAAACCAAAAGCCCCAAACTGGGCACGTTTTCCCGCAAAGAGTCGGTGGATGGCGTTCACCGGGTGGGCATCGTCGGCTTTCAGGTGGTTTTTTCCGAAGTGGTGTCCGAACAAACCGACGGCAGCACCTGGAAAGGCATTACCCAGGGCAACTGGTCTGATAACCGCTGGGAGCTGGATGTCAAAAATATTACCCCTGAAGTTCGCCAGCAAATTACCGATCAAATGTACCAGCAGTTTCAGGCCCAATTGGCGGAAGCGGGCTTTGAAGTGGCCCCTCAATCTGAATTGGCGGCCAGCGCCAATTATCAGAACTACTTGCAGCAAACCCTCAGCAAAGGCAGCCACAACCCCGATTTAATCAGCAACACCCAACGGGCCACCAAGTTTGGCAAAAACGTGGTGTGGTCGGTAGTGCCTGCCGGGTTTCCGCTGGAAAGCCTCAGCACCGCCTCCGATATTTTCGCAGGGGCCAAACCCGGCTTTGTGGATGGCATGAAAGGGCTGGGCGCAGGCTTTGCCCAGGCCGGTGAAACCAAAACCCGCACCAAAGCCTATCAGGACTTTTCCGACTTCACCCCCATTGCGGCCACCTATTATCTGGACTTTAAAAAACTAAAAGCCATTGGTGGCTTTTTACCCGGCAATCCATTTGGCAGCAGTGATAAAGATTCCACCTTTGGATTATCGGCCACCCCCGGCAGCCATGTGCGCTTCTATACGCACTCCGGCGCACAAAAGCGGGATTCCTACGCTGCCGCCCACCAATTAAACTTCATCCTCAAAAAAGCGGTAGAAGACATTCACCCGGTGGGGCTGGTTCGTTTTGAAAAAGAAAACGTGGGCAGTCAGGCACTGGGCATGGCCGCCAACCTGGCCTTTCGCCAAATGGGCATGTCTGGCCTGAAACCCGTGAGAAAAGTACGCAAATACGAACTGCAAGTGGAGCCTTCCACCTTTGGGGCTCAAGCCAACAAATTGCTTGGTACCGTCAATCAAATGATGGTAATGGCCATGGTAGATGAAACCAAAACCAGCGCAGCTCCAGCCACAGCGGCTCCGGCTACTCAGGCACCCGCTGAAAGCCCCGCCACTGAAAAAAGCAAGGATGTCATTCCAGGCCCCGGCACCGAAAACCCTGGCGCCGTGGAAGAATCCAGCATGAGCACCCCGGCTTCATCCGAAGAAACCGTGGCAGAATAAAACCAAAATCCACCACGCAACTAAAAAGTGCCTGATCCTACATGGTAAGATCAGGCACTTTTGTTGAGAGGTCAGGAAAGATTTATCCGATTAAAAGCCGCTTGCAGCGAAAGTTTTAAACCATGAGCAAACGGCAAACAATCGGCATGGTAACTAATGAACCAGTGCAGGCTCCGGGTAAGCTTGCTCAAAGGGAACAAACTCCTTGTCGCCAGTGGAATACACATCAATACTGCCAGATTCAATGTGATAAACCCATCCGTGCAGAGACAACTGCCCCGCGGACAAACGGGCCGCCACCGAAGGAATGGTTTTCAGGTGACTCATCTGCACCTGAACATTTTGTTTAATGCACAGGCTCATGCGTTCTTCCTTGCTTAAGCTGGCCGGGGCCGCCTGTACAATGGCCCGTGTGGAATCCGCATAGGAAATCCATTGCCTGATAATCGGAATATCCTCTACCAAACGAGCGTCGAGCAAGGCTGCCATGGCCCCACAACAGGTATGACCACAAATAATAATATGCTCCACATTCAAAACGGTAACAGCATACTCAATAGAGGCACCGGTACCACCATAAGGCGAACCATGAGGCGGAATAATATTACCGGCGTTTTGAATCAAAAACATGCTGCCCGGGTCGGTCTGGGTAATCAGGGAAGGGTCAATCCGGGAGTCCGAACAGGTGATAAACAGAATTTTAGGGTCCTGCTTTTTGGCCAGAGCTTGAAACAGGGATTGCTTCTCAGGGTAAATTTCCTTTTGGAATTTTTTAACCCCTAAAATAACTTGTTCCATTCGATAGTCCTCTTTTCTTTAAAAACTTCGCTTTTCGCTTATTAAATACAGATTTTACGGAAGCCGCCTGTTGGCATCAAGCGCCGACTTATCAAGCAGCCGCTCGGGCCATTTTCACCCTACAGGCACAGGCTGAAGCTTGGCGGATCTCGAATTTTCCTGGCTTGGGCATATTGCGGGTTAGGCTTGACGGTGGCGCTGGCAAAATGCAGTAAACGTGGTCGCTTATAACGAATTTGCGGATCCGTAATGGTATCTGTTTTGAGAACCGGCTGATTCTCGGGGTAAGGACAGGCTTCGGATTGCGTGAGGTCCAGAGCAATCATGCCGCTTTCTTCAGGCCACTGGGATTGAGGCCCAGACACATCAAAACCAGAGCCGCTCAGGATTAACCCAACCAGCAAAACAGCCAGTAGCAGGTACGTTGATAATTGCTGGCTTAATAATTTAAAGTAGGCCTGAATATCCAGTATTTTTAACTTGTTTGACACGAGCAAAGCGTCCTTATCCAGATTTCAACACCAGCTCATCGGGTATTCCTTGGACCTAGAGAGAAGCATTATACCATCAAAGCTGAGCAGCCCATTCAAGCAGGGAGGCAAAAGAAAAAGGCTCAACCCCATGCCCCGGAGAACCCGCCCAAGCCATTGGTTCAAACCGAATCGCTCCTGCCAGAAGTAGCCTGGCTAATTTTTTAATATCCCTAAAAATGCTAATTTAACGACACGTCCAACGCCCATTCAAACCAGTCCATCAATAGGTTCAATCACCTTGTTTAATAACCTGAGAGTGCCGTTTCCATTATGTCAGACCCTGCTATTACCCCCCACACCGCAAAAAAAGCTGACCCCTCGGAAATGGAGGCGCAAGCTCGGGTTCAAACACCTCAAAAAGAACCCCGGAAAGGCACAAAGGCAGAAGCCCTGACAATCAGCCCGGCAGTGGCACCCGAAGCCGATCCCGCACAGCCGGACAAACCGCTAACCCTCCGGGGCCATGTACTTGAGGAGGCCAAAACAGCCATTGAGGCATCAGAGCTTGCCCGTAGTCAAGCGGAGCTTGCCCGTAGTCAAGCGGAGCTGGCCAGAGACAAGGCGGAAGATGCCCGTTTTTCAGCGGAAAGCGCCAGAAACAAAGTGGAAGAAGCACGACTGGAGGCAAAAGTAACCAACGCCCAAGCGGAGCATACGGACAACACTCAGGCAGAAGATATCGTGAGAGCGGATGATATCAAACGCAAAACAGAAGCCGCCAAAGCGCAAGCCGAATCCGCCTTAAAAAACTCCCTGATTGCCATTGCCGAAAGCGACCAGGCCCGTATGGCAGCGGAAAAAGCCAGAGACAAAGCACTGAGTACAGCATTACAGCTAGAGGATTACGCCACTTCACTGGAAATCATTAACCAGGATCTGGAAGCCTTCGCCAGCATCGCCTCCCATGATTTACAGGCCCCGCTTCGCCGGATTGGCATATTTAGTGAAATGATTGAAGCGGATTCCCAAAACACACTATCCGACAGCAGTAAAGACCGATTGCAACGAATCCGAAAATCCGCGCAAACCATGCGGGAACTGACCCAAAATCTGCTGGCGCTGGCTCGTGTTTCTAACCCCGGTTTATTTAAGCCCCTTGATCTCTCAGCCCTGCTTAAAGACGTTTTGCTAAAACTGGATCAGCAAATTGCCGAAAAAAAAGCCGTATTAAAAATTGGAGCCTTCACCCCAGTGATGGGCGATGAAAGCCAACTCAAACAACTCTTTCAAAATCTGATTGAAAACGCTTTAAAATATCAGGCACCACAGGCCATTCCGGTTGTTGAAATTTCCAGCACCCAACAGAAACAAACCTGCCAAATTACGGTAAGCGATAATGGCATTGGCTTTGATCAACAACATGCCGAACACATATTTGACGCATTTTACCGCATCCATGGCATAGAGGATTATTCAGGCTCAGGAATGGGGCTGGCTATTTGCAAACGCATTGCCAAACGTCATAAAGGCAGCATTACAGCCCGCAGCACACCCGGTGAAGGCAGCGTTTTTACAATTACCCTACCCAGCCAGTCGATACCTTGAAGGATCAACAGGAAAAGTTCAATCGAACTCACCCCAAAGTCAGGCCCTTACTCAATCGGGAATTGTCTCCCCCAAAAGAGGGATGTGTTACCGGGGCTGGCGCTCAAGGCGCTTCAATTCTGTCATAATAAAAAAATAGGCATGCCAACCGGGTGAACCATCTTGAAGCCTGAAGCACAATCCATTGTCTGCTCATTAACCCAAATTTTTGCCAGTAACAAAGTGCTGGACTCAAAAATGCGATTGTTAATGAAAGTGATAGAAACCATTACAAAACTGGATGCCAAGGACCGTAAAAAATTACTGTCCTATCTAGTGGAAAATAAGCGTCTCATTGCCAGAAATCATCAGTTATTATTTAAAAGTTTTCTGTTTAACGCTTTTAAAGATGAAAACCTGCTAAAAGAGATAGCCGGTGAGCTATTCAAACAAACCCAGGCACCAGAACATTATCATTGTCTCATCTGGAATATACTCAACAATCTATTTCAAAACGGGGGCAACTTAAACCCAAAAACGGTTTGGCATGTGCGAGAAGATTGCATGCGCCCCTCTTACCATCAAATGATGCGCAATATTTTAAATTGCGTTCAAGACACAGAAACTTATCACTCCAACGGTGAAGTCAAAAAAGTTGCCATCGTGGTCAGTCAGGTTTTAAGCATTTTGCATGCCCCTACCAAAAACCTGCTCTTAATGGCCTCAGGACTCATGCAACAACATGGGCTGGAAGTCCATGTTATTAACACCAACCTCATGCCTTTTAGCAATCCGGTTGAATATTTTAACGGCATTACCCCTAATTTTTATGATGGCTTTGTGGGCAAACAGGTCGTCAATTATGAAGATCCAGATTTTGGCAAAACCGCCATTCAACTGTATAGCCGCTCACCCAAACCCTTTGATCTGCACAGCATGGTTGATATTTGGGACTATATTGAAAAAGAGCGCTTTGATGTATTAATTAATCTGGGTGACGTGTTATTTTCCACTGATTATTTTTATCAAAAAATACCCATACTCAGTATTAATACCACGCGTAATCTTCCCATTGCGTGGGCCGATCAGTATTTGCTCAGTCATGATGCTTTGAATCCCGCTGAAAAAGAAGCCATTGATAAACTGGGCATTCAGGAGCCTGCCTTGAACTGGAATTTGAATATAACCCCGGAAAAAGGCGAAGAAAGTTTTGACAAGACCACCTATCAGGTTCCCGCAGATGCCTTTGTATTTGTGGTGGCTGGCAACCGACTGGGCAGAGAGCTGGATAAACAATTTTTAGAAATTTGCCACCGCTTGTTAGAAGACCATGAAAAAAATTACTTGTTCTTTGTCGGAGACCACAAAGAGGTATTGGACGTTTTAAAGAAGGCCGGACTGGTTGCCCACGAGCGCGTTAAAAGCTTCGATTTCCAACAAGATTTACGCTCGTTTTATGCCATGTGCGATGTTTACCTGAATCCATTTCGAAGCGGGGGCAATGTCAGCGCACAACTGGCCCTGAAACTGAGCATTCCGGTGGTTACCCTGGCAGAAGGGGATGTCTCCACAAGCCTCCCCCCCGCCTTGCGCTGCCAAAATCAGCAAGACTTTGAGCATCTGGCTTTATCCCTGTCCAGAGATGCCTTGTTGTTGGCAGACTGGCAGAAAAAAATGGCGGCAGTTGCGCAAGACATGCCCAGCAATCACCATGCCATTCAAACACTGTATTCACTTATAGTGGGCTTGGCCCAAAAAAGCGCGAAAAAACAGGAAGCGACTTTGAGCAGCGACTACAACAATGCCAAAGCAGTCTCCTAAAATCAGGCGCTTAAATAGGATAAAGCATCGGGACCCACATTAAAAATCAAATCCACAACGCTAACCGCATGATCAAAGGGGGGGTACAGTTGAGGGTACTCCGGGTATCGAGAATAATCCATCCACTGAACCTCAATGCCCGCTTTTTGAAACAGTGATTCATCCAGATAACTTTGAGCCGCAGGCCCCGATAAGTAATGAGAAGCCGACCGTTGCTGGCATAAATGAATCAAGCGTTGACACCGATCGCCCTGCATCTCAAAATCAGCGGAATTTAAAATAGGTGTGTGAATACCCAGTATCTGGTTAATGATTTGGATCAGTTCATAATTAATGGCAGACAACGATAATTTCCGCTCAGGTAATGCCTCATAAAAAGCTTGAAACGGCGCTTGAAAAGCTTTAAAAAACGGCGCTTTCAGATAATTCTGGCAGATAGTGGCCCAATGCTTATGCGCCCATCTGGAATCGTACAGCACCTCTATTTCAGAAATATTTTTCTCCATGCGGCCTTTTTGGGCCACCGGAATCGTCAACCACTTCGGCCCATCCGCCGTTTTGATACGATTGCGATTTCGCCAATCCTGACGGGTAAATTGCACCTCATCATAAATGATAAATTCATCGACCGAAGCCATTAAATCAAAGTACCCCTTCCAGGGAATATAGTTGGATTGCAAAATGGCAATTTTTCGGGTCATCAACAACAAGCTCTGATTAAGCAGTGGGCCTAATGGTAGAAATGTTTCCACCAATGCGAGTACCTTGATACAGATTCTCATAAAAGTAAGGGGCAAACCCCGCGTTTTTCATGGCCTGTGCGGTTGCGTCCACATCATAAGCCACCCGATGCAAGGTAATCACATCGTCCTCAAACACAGCAAAACCCGCTTCAGGCTTACCATCCCGAGGCTGCCCCACTGAACCCGGATTACAGTAAGTTTTTGCGCCCAGTGGCACCAAAATTTGCACATGCACATGCCCGGAAAAGAAAAACCGGCCTTCCAGCTTTTCAAAGTATGACGCAGAAGGCTGCACCAGATACTCTTCCCGTACATCGTGCCATCCCCCATGCACCATACGCAACGCTCCCCGAGAGAGAGAAGCCGGTGAGCGAGACAACCAGGCTTTATGATCCTCGGTAATAACTTGCCTTTGATAATTCAAACACTGATTGGCGGCATTTGAACGGGGGCAACCGGCATTAAAAGCCAGATAATGATCATGATTTCCCATAATATTCACAATCGATCGTTCTCGAAGCGCTTGAATACACTCGTTGATCATCGAGTAATACCCAGCCACATCGCCCAATGAAATAATATCCTGCACTCCCAGGCCATCCAGCTCGGCCAACACCGCCTTAAGCGCCGGGTAATTGCCATGAATATCAGCGATAATTCCAAGCTTCATGCGAGCAACACATCTTCAATATAACGCACCGCTTTTCCAGCCTGAACGGCGGGCTGGAAAATCTCTCGTTGATGCAAATAAAAATCCAGACACAATTGCGCTTCATTATATCCAAACAAAGTTCGCAGGGATGTTGAGGAGGAAATGCGGGGATTGATTTCCAGCAGCAAAAACTCACCCTGATGTTTTCTAAACTGAAAATTGCAAGGGCCTTGGGGTTGAAATGCCTGAGTCAGCTGAATCAAACGTTCGGTTAAATCCGTGTTAAAAACCACTTCTGCCTTGGCCGTAGATCCTTCTCCACTGAGCGTTCGCCGAAAGCAGATGTGCGCCAGCATGCGCCCTTGGCCATCGCCAAACACAGCACAAGTGTACTCATCCTCATCACTGCCCACCCTTTGCTGGGCCATAAAATTATCGCCCAGGCGCTGATGCCAATAGTTGAAATCAGCTTCACTGAAAACCCGCTCAATGCCTTTACTGGCATAAGAACGCCGTGGCTTGATCAAAAAAGGCACCCCCCATTGCTGACTGAGTGATTCAAAGGTGCCTTCAATCACCGTGGGAATGGTGGCAAACTGCTTTTGAACCAACGCCTGATGGGTGATCCATTTGTCATCGGCCAAAGTAATCAGTTCCGGGGGGTTCAACACCACCTGAGCGTTCATGTCCGCCATTTCAGAAACATGATTCGCCCAAAAGGAAACGTCCTGCTCAATGCCCGGAATGATCAAATCCACTTGAAAGGCCCGCACCATGTCGTGAATAAACGGTAAATACTCGGGATGGCTGGTCAGGGGAGCCTGCCGAAAAGCATCGCACCAGTGCTGGCCCACTGCATCCGAAAAAATATCCAGCCCAATAATGCGAACCGGAGTACCACATTGGCGCAAAGCCCGAATAACCCCATACCCAATAATGGCTCCCACCCCAGTCACCATAACCGTTTTAGGCGTTCTTGTCATGGGCATGACTTGAGGCCCTCCACGTACTGTCGGTACTTTAAAAACCCGGTTTTCAAATCGGTTTGTGGGAAATAATTCAGTCGCTCATAAATGGAAAAATCGATGGGTACAAAAATAGAAGGTGGATTAGGCTGAGTGGGATCGATGCGGATTTGGGGCGGATGATCAAACACCTCGTAAGCTGTTTTCGCAATCTCTAAAATGCTTGGGCTTTGGGGGTGAGCGCAAACGTAACTACCCACCAAATCTTGTTCAATCACCTTTTCAATGAGGGTGGTGACATCCTCAATAAACAATAAATTTCTCAGGGGAGATTGATGGCCCCACAACACACATTCCTGATTGGTTCGAGCCATTTCCAGCAAGTGATAAATAAAAGCCTGATGCTTTTTGGCCTCGCCTCGATCGTCATAAATTTGCGACAACATCAAAGCCGTAAAACGGATGTGGTGAAATCGAGCGTACAGTTCCAGCATTTCCTGAGCATGGCGCTTGGAGAGGCCATAAGAGCCGTAATATTGATTTTCAGGATGATCAAAAATAGAAATGCTCGATACATAAATCAATCGATTGCAACCCACCGCCTGCAACAGCCGCGTTACTTGTAAAGCCCCACCTGCATTGGTTTTTTGATTCAGCAGAAAGCCCTCCGGTGAATTATCAGCAAAGCTGGCGGCACAGTGAATCACCACATCAAACGCCGCCTGCGAAAGCTCAGGCGCAAGGCCCTCTTCTAATAAATCAAACCAGACATCATCCTCAGGATGACGGCCTGCGGTTCGCACCTCAAAATTTGGCCCCAGCCGATCCAAAAGGCGCTTTCCCACCATGGAATGACCGCCAATAATCAGGATTTTCAAGGGGCTAGGCAATCGTTTCGGCCTCTTTAATCTCCATAAAGAGGGCCACGCATAATTCAGGATAATGGATGCCCACTTTTAACATGCCCTGTAAAATGGCTTCCGAAAGCGCCAAGGTTTGAATTTGCTGTGTGGTAATGGGCTTTAAAAAAATGCCCTCCAATGTTTCACAGCGATAACCGCATTGTTGAACCAGCGTTTTCAAGGTTTCCACAGAAAAAAGCCGCTGATGCCCCAGGGCCAGATCGCCAGCCCCCAGCTGAAACAAAGAGGGCAGCAAACCGGCCTCATACCCCAGCCGCTTATTCAACGCCTCGGCGTTAGGCACGGTTAGATAAATGGAGCCACCCGGCTTCAAAAACGACTTAAAGCGAGACAAGATGACCTCAGGCGCATCCACATGCTCCAGCACAAAGCCCATCACAATCACATCAAAGCGCTCTGTGGTTTCAAAGGTTTCAAAATAACCGGCCACAATTTCAGCGCCGCAATCGGGGAAATTTTGCTGAAACTGCTGAATCACCGCCGAAGAACCCTCTAGTACCACATGCCGCTTAAAATGCTGGGCAAACAAATGCGTGGAAAACCCGTGTCCCACCCCCAGCTCAAGCAGAGAATCCCCTTGAGCCATAGACATAATGCGCTGGGGGTACCAGTTCAGAATCAGACGATTGTCCAGCGCGTATAAAAATTCATCCTGATAGGCGGGCAAATAGGCATTTAATGGCTCTGGCATGGTTGACTCCTTCACGGCGGTTTATTTGGTGGCCACAAAGCCCAAATACTTGTACAACCCTTTGGAAAGGGGCAGCAGTTTTTGCAGAACGTCTTCTGTCACTTCCGCATACTCCTGTCTTTTATCGGGGGAATACTGTTCATGGTTAATGAGATAACCCTGCCCGATATACCAGTAATACTGGAGCTCCACCGACTGAAAGCCCACACTCCGCAATAGGGGATCTAACTCTTCGGCCTTAAAGCCGCCTTTCACATTTTTGCCATACTCAGCCAGATTAATCAGCTCAAAATCAATGTTAAAACGCTTCCCCACCTGCTCATCAATATGGCTCACCATTTCAATTTCACGCTTCACAATGGCATCATATGCGCCATCCCGATCCAGCTGATCGATACCGGCCCAAAAATAGTAATTAGGGTCCAGATCCACATAAAATTTACCGCCCGGCTTTAGCGCGTCATAAGCGGTTTTCAGGGTAGGCACAATGTCATACAAATGGTGCAAGAAAGAGTATGCAGTCACCAGATCGTAAGCGTTTTTTTCCACCGTAAACGAACCCGTATCGTGGTTAAACAAACGAATGTTGGCCTCACCGCTAGTATCCACCCGATCCAGCATGGCTTGAGTCACATCAACCCCATCAATATGAGGCACATACTGCTTGGCGATATTGATCATGAAACCCGTACCGCACCCCAAATCCAGCATTTTTTGGGCTTGAGTCTGGCGAGCCAGATTGCCCAGTTTTTCATTTACTTTGGCAATGTTTTCCGGGCGAAAATGGGGTTCAGTATGATACTCATCCGCTGTGCGGGAATGCACTTCAATGTTGGCGTTGATCACTTCCTGATAGTGATGATCTGTTTTTAAAGAGGTCATAATTCAAGTCCTTTTATACGATGAAAGGGGAGTGCGTAAACTAGTCGGCAAGCTGCCTGAAGGAACGATGTTCCGGCGGGGCGTAGTACTCATTATAAGAAGCCGGAACCTGAGCATGAAAACCCAGCTTCTGGAGAACACGGGGCTGGCAATGGGTTAACTCTACCGGCTGAGCTTGCAAAACCCGTGGAATATCCAGACGCTGCTTCATGTAAGCCCTGCAAAAGCCTATGGTAACCGCATGTCGCCACAACTGAGTGCGATTTAAACTGCCAGAATGCCACACTTTGGGATGGGCGTACCAAACGCTACCGGCAGGCACCTTGAGCCGAACAGCCTGCTCGTAAAACGCCTGCTCTGACGGTGCTTCCTCGAGATGATGTGAACCCGGCAACACCCAGGTAGCGCCATTTTGCTCGGTAAAATCATCCAGGGTAATCAGCGCCCCAAAGCGGGTTAAATAATCGGAGGGCATATGAATGGCGCAATCATTGTGAATGCGAGCCGAATAATTACTGCCTTCAGGCGGCATGGAAGAAGAAGTATAGGAATAAACAATGCAATGCTCTCCCATCACCGCTTCCACGGGTTTAATAAAAGCATCCAGAGCCAATAACTCTAAAAAAGAATCTCCGTAAAGGGGACAAAGCAAAACCATGCCGTAGTCCTGATAATCGGTGCCAGCATGATAGGCGGCCTCTTTCTCAATGGCCGCTTCCAAGTCCCGCTTCAACCGCAGCAGCAAAGGCGCTGGAATCACACGCTCTCGCACACAAAAGCCGTTCAGGTTAATTTCAGATAAAAAATGAGCCTTATCAAAATCAGTCATCTCAAAAACGAATCACCCACAAGCAAAAACCATCTGAAAAAACAACGTTACACAGGCCCATCACAACAAGGCAACCTTATCCTTATCGATTCTAAATAACAGGCCACACGGCCACCCAACCATCATTATTATACTATAGAACGCACGTTGCTGATGCCCATACACAAGCACTCCCTACACAACTTTCCGCCCTAAGTTAGCCCTATTGCCTCCAGTCCATGCGCCTCCTCCTGTCTCCTATCATTCAGCAATCGGGTGCTATAATTTGACAGAGGGATGAGAGTGATGCCGGGTTGAATTGAGCGCTCATCATGCCTGAGCAAATGCCGACCCAATCCAAAGCGCAGTTGCGTGATCCGGGATTTCAGACTTCAGCCATTCATGATTTTTTGAGGGTACTGTGCCATTGGACGTTATGGTTGATACCATTCCATTTAACAAACCGTTTTTAACCGGAGATGAGTTGATTTACCTGCAGCAGGCGCTGTCTCAAAATCATCTTTCGGGCAATGGACCTTTGACCAAACAGTGTCAACGGCTGATGGAAACCATGATCAGCGCTCACAAGGTGCTGTTAACCCACTCCGCAACTGCGGCGCTTGAAATGAGCGGGCTGGTGATGGGGTTAAAACCGGGTGATGAAGTGATCATGCCATCTTTCACCTTTGTGTCTACCGCCAGCGCTTTTTTAATGTCGGGAGCGGTTCCGGTGTTTGTGGATATCCGGCCCGATACGCTCAATCTGGATGAAACCAAAATAGAAGCCGCCATCACCGAGAGGACCCGAGCCATTGTGGTGGTTCATTACGCTGGTGTTTCCTGCGAGATGAAACGCATTCAGGAACTGGCCAACCAGCATGGCCTTCGTATTATTGAAGATGCCGCCCATAGCTTTGGCTCCCGGTATCAGGGTCGCGCCCTGGGTACCTGGGGAGACTTGGGGATTTACAGTTTTCATGAAACCAAAAATATCATTGCGGGCGAAGGCGGGGCGCTGATTATTAACCACCCCCACTGGCTGCAATCGGCTGAAATCATTTGGGAAAAAGGCACCAACCGGGCTCAGTTTTTCAGGGGCGAAGTGGATAAATACACCTGGGTCAGGCCCGGTTCGTCTTACTTGCCCAGTGAGCTAACCGCGGCAGTGCTGTTTGCCCAGCTTCAAAAAAGCGACCTGATTTTACAAAGCCGCTTGCAGGTATGGAACGAATACCACCGGGCATTTGAGCCACTGGAACAACAAGGGCTTATTACACGCCCCACCATTCCCGATCAATGCGAGCATAACGGCCATTTATACTACATACTCACCCATAGCCCAGCGGTGCAAAAAGGGCTCATCGCCTTTTTAAAGGCCCATCATATTCACGCCCTGTTTCACTATGCGCCGCTGCACCTTTCCGCAGCGGGTAAAAAATATTGCAAGGCCCCAGTGCCACTGCCTTATACAGAAGCCCTGAGCGAGCAACTGATTCGTCTGCCCTTTTGGACAGGAATGCCCGCTGATGTCATTCACCAGGTGGTTCATCAAGTTGGACGTTATTTTTCTGACTCACCTTAAAGCATTTTGATCAAACGAACGTCTAAACAAAGCCAACTCAAATTAACCAACCTGATTAAAAAAATGCCCTCTGCCCTTGGCGTTACGTTCAAAAGCCCAAAAGGAACTATGCTTAAAAAATGTTATACTGATACCAGTCAGCCTTGTCCAGACTACTCATTGTGGGATATTCCCAAGGGCCACTGGCAATGAGACGACCTCCAGCCTGTTTTGGATACAGCTTGGCGGTAAGGCAGTGACACAGTGTTGACCATTGACCCTATCATCCTATCTAAAGGCATTTTGATGGACTCTCTAACCAGAAAACTGGCCCTCAGCGTGCTGGGGTTATCGGCAACGGGCCTGAGTGGAGGCACCGCCAACGCAGCGGAAGCGGTAGTGGCACAAAGCCCTGAAACCCTCTATCTATGGGCAGCCCTCATCATTGCGGCACTGGAATTCGGGGCGCTATTAATACTGCTGCAACGCTACAAACAGTTAAAACAGGAATTCGAAAACACCAGCAGAAAAACACAAAATACCATGTCCCAGTTTGAAAATCAGGCGTTTTACGATCCGCTCACCCAGTTGCCCAATCGCCGTTTATTTAGAGATAGATTGCTACAAACCATGAAGCTGGCCACCCGCCATAAAACTCGTTTTTGCGTGGTGATGGCGGATTTGGATAAATTCAAGCCCATCAACGATACCCTGGGCCATGACGCAGGTGATATGCTGCTAAAACAAGTGGTGATTCGATTACAAAATATTATGCGGGAGTCCGATACCATTGCCCGGTATGGGGGCGATGAATTCGCCTTCGTTTGTCCCAGCCTTCAGGATCGGGGAGCCATTGCCACCCTGTGTATGCGAATTTTAACGGCCATTCAGGAACCCTTTACCTTACAGGGCAAAGAATACTACATTGGAATCAGCATGGGCATTGCCGTTTTTCCAGAACACGGACTGGATGAGGAAGTGTTAATTCGCCACGCCGATACCGCCTTATATCGAGCCAAAGAAAAGCGGAATACTTTCATCATCTACGATCCCAAGCTAGATACAAAAATGAGCTAACATTGGCGCAGAGATTGCAAAACAGCCAGTCGACTTCCCTTAGGACCTGGCATCTCCCCCTACGTCAGAACAGAGGCTAGTCGAACGCGCCCATCTCAAAACATTCACTCCTGCCAAAGCTTACAATGGCAAAAATGCTACGAATACTCCAAAACCAAATTTTCATCCTGTACAGTGGATTCCAGAAGTGCGTTGAATGCTTCAATTTTTTTAGGGGGCAAATTAAAAAAGGACATCAAGGTATGAATATCGGGCAGATACTGATCCGGCTGACGAATGAAATCAATGTGGCAGCCAATTTCAGCGCTGTTCCAGTGAGCTTTTCTTTGCAAAATCTGGGCGAGCAACCGAATGTCCATATCACAAAGCAGATAAGGCTCCTGAAGCGCCTGATCGTTCAGCAAAAACTGGAAGCCCGGTTGGTCAAATCGAAATTGAAACACACAGTCGGTTAAACGAATGGCAATTGTCCAGGTATTATAATGGTCAAAACGCGCTTGTGCTTTCCATAAATTCATTCGGGCATACGGCAAAAAAGACTTAAGCAACGAGGAAAGCGCTTCGTTTGAGAACTGATTCAAAGTAGCATCCAGTTCATAAGGATACTTTTTATCGGCAAGAACTTGCGTAATATAAGCCCACTGCGCTTGCGTATCAACCGGCTGGTAAGTGCCGTTGGTGATTTGATGAGTCTTTAGATCAAAGGTCAGCCCTTCCTGAAGCACCAAGGGCCTGGTTTGGCCGTTGCCATTCTCTTGAATATAAGTGGCGGCCTCATCCCAGGAAGTGGTTCCCAAGTATTGATTTTTTTGCCAGAACTTACCCCCAATAACATAAGCGCCCGCAAACGGCATGGTGTAATCCGCCTGCAAAATTTCCGCAATTTTAAGCATGTGCGCCAAATTTCGCTTTAAAACCAGGCCATGCTTCTCCAGCTTTTCAGCTTCATTGAAGTGATTGAAACAACTGGGAAAAGGGCCTGCCGCATTATAGTTAAGTTGAGCAAGGGTCAAGTTGCCATAGCGTGCGTGAAGCGCTTGGGCGGCCTCCACGGACAACACATTGTCGTTGGCGTTAAAAATACTACACCCATCAGCCCTAACCAATATAGAACTATCAATCAGATTCCCGATTTGCGCTTCGTGATAAACATGCTTTTCAAAAGGCTGAAAAAGCGTTAATTCAAAAGGACCAAAAGAATAATTGGTTTCAGGCTTGATTGGAATAATATTGGTAAAGCCCAGATTTTTCAGATTATTCAACAAAAAATTAGGGGGATGGTCCAGCACAAAAATTGCAATATCGAAGGGAAAGAACTTCAACGTATTGAGATCATAATGATCCGGATGGATATGACTAATATAAAGCGCGTCCACGCCAACCAAATCCTGAGGACTTGTTTTCAAAGCAGGCGCATGAAACCAGGCCCCTTCAAAAACCCCATCAACCAACCAGGGGTCCGTCAATAACTTATAATCGCCACTCTCATAAATACAACAGGCGTTTGAAATAAAAGTAATTTTCATATTTCAAAATAATAATCCAAAAATAAAACAGGATCAAGGAGAAATAGCTCAACTTTGAAGGCCGCACAATGGTTGTTTTTACCCGTCATGAACCACATTGATTGAAGCCTATACAGGGGCTGCGTAGGCAATCAAACATCTTCCAAAGCCAAGCTTGCCACACGCCTCTGCATAAGCGATATAATCATCGATATTTTTAGAGATCAAAAAATTCTCGACAAAAACACGGGCCAAATGAGCCTCTTTGCCCAAGGCTTTATTATGGCAGTAATTGGAATTAGAATTCGCAAGAAAAATTTCAATGGCAAAATCCGCCTGCAAAGACAGCAGCTTGTAACCACAATGCGCTAGCAAACGCTGAAGGCTCTCTATATTAAAATATGATAAATGCTCAGGCGGCGCAAACCAAGTATTGGTTGTAAAACCACTTTCTAAAAGTTGCGATTGAAACCCGGAATAATCGTTGGGTATTTTAATACGCACGGCAGAATTCGCTGGCTCTAAAATCGCTTTCAAGCCATTTAGCAATTCAGCAGGGTTAAGGACATGTTCTAAAACATTTTGAAGATTAACCAATCCAAATTTATGATGATTTAATTCAAAAAAGCCAAGCGTTTCATCAATACCGCCGGAACGAAAAAAAGGCAATAATGCTGGATTATGGCTTTCCATGCCAAACTGCGAATAGTCCGAGCACAATACATCCCATCCAAAATCCAGAAAATCCTTTGCAAAATATCCTTCGCCGCAACCAATATCCAAAAGTGTTTTTTTAAGGGCCAGCTTTTCGCAAGTTTTATTAGCCACACTGGCAATGTTATAAAAATATTGCCGCTCTTCTGCACTATACTGTTTTGAATAGGAGCCGCTGGGATTTTGATAATATTTACTCTCATAATGAGCACTCAGTTCATTTTCTGAAGGCTTGGGAAAAGCCTCTATAAAACCAAGAGGGTGCTTCGATTCATAGTATTCCATCTGACGGTTTAACCTCCTCCGTTTTCAAATCTTACTATATCAATGCCGGAACCGCCACCACAAAGTAATCCCCTATCCAAAATACCCTGGACTACTACTTTGATTGCCATTTACAGGCAAATCGCTTAAAGTTTAATTGAGACAAAACCAGAACGTATCGTTCAGGCAGCCCGAAAACCTATACCTGCTGCCACTGCCGCAGCTGAGGAGGCATTCCTGATAGCATCTTTTAACCTGATTAAACGGCTATTTAATCAGGTTGCCCATCTTTTTGGGTACACGCTTGTCAAAAACCGAGACCTGATTACACCCCAAAAAGGGTATCACTATGTGCCTGATATTTATGGCAAGTCCAGTCACAAGCTGATTGACATCCGAGACAATCCGGCCTTTTCCGAAAAAGCAACCGCCGTTCGGGGTCACAAACGAACACTCCTCTATTACGATCGCCTGTTTTTTCTGTATCAAGCCCTGGAAAATAGACTTTCCCAAATACCCTCAGATCAAACGGTGACTATTGCTGAAGTTGGGGTTTACAAAGGGGGCGGAAGCTATTTTTTAGCAAGCCTGGCCAGCGAATGGTTTAAAAACCGGGTTGCCATGTTTTCAATCGATACGTTTGAGGGCCATGACGAGCGAGATATTACAACGGGCGAGGATGGCGAACATAGCGCGGCTGGATTCAACCAGACCAGTTACGAATCGGTTCGCGCCTACCTGGAGCCTTTTCCATTCGTCAAGGTGATTCAAAGCCGCATTCAGGATTGCGCCACTGAAACCATGGGGGCGCTGAGTTTTGATTTTGTCCACCTGGATATGGACATTTATCAGCCAACCCAGTTTGCGCTGGATTTTTTCGGTCCTCGGATGAAACCGGGCGCCATTATTTTAGTGGATGACTACGGATTTTCTTCCTGCCCAGGCGCCAAACGGGCGGTGGATGAGTACGCCCATCAACATGCCGCGCAGTTTGCTAAATTAGCGCTCATGACAGGGCAATGCGTCCTGATTAAACTGACGCAAACTTAAGAGCCAAACCACAGCGTTATCCGCATCATTCAGTTATTCAAGCGCCGATTTAGGACGCACCACAGAGGCCCCGAATTCCGCCTGCCCAAAGGTGCTAATAATACGTTGCCCTTCAGGGTCGATTAACCACCGTAAAAACGCACCAGGCTGATCCGATTGCAAGAACGCTTCTTGAGCCAACAGCGCATAGCAAGGGTTATTCAAATTTTGGTCCCTGCCGAAAGCACTTTCCGCGAAAACGGTTAAATTATTCTGAAAAGCGGGCTGAGAAATCCATGGTTTCTTTCTTGTAGGTTCCCGAATGCGCTAAATGCTAGCAAGCCAACTGGGCAGACAGACTAGAAACAAGAGTAATTGACAAGAAAAGGCGCTGCTTTCAATAATAATGGTTGAACTAAAAGTATCCAGAAAAAGAATCAAACCAAGGCATATCACCTGACTTTTCTAAGTCTAAAAATGATTCTAAACTACCGATGAGGGGACCATGAAAGCAAACGCAAACTTAAAGCCACGCATTGCATTTTTAATCAGCACAGCGCTAATCGCCGCTTCAATTCACCTGACCAGCGGTTCATTCGCTGGGGCGGCCAATCAGAATCCAGATGCCGCTGACAATCAAAAACAGTCCAGTGTTTTGAACGCCGCAGCCCCAAAAAACGATCTGCTTTCCGGGCACGAGTTGCGTTCAACGGTATCCGTTGCCAACGAACCCAATGCCAAACCAGCCCCTCCGGCAGAAGAGTTCCACAATAACAGCGCCCATAAAATCAAGCCTACCAATAATGGCTCTCCAGCCTCTGGCTCACCACAAACCATCATTGGGACTGGCGGAGAACTGCATCAAACCGCCGGTAGCAATTTACCAACCCTGACCACCCAACAAGGCATCCCCGTTTCTGATGACCAGAACTCACTTAAAATAGGGCCCAAAGGTCCTCTGCTCCTGGAGGATTTCCATTTCAGGGAAAAAATATTCCATTTTGACCATGAACGCATTCCAGAGCGGGTTGTTCATGCCCGAGGATATGGCGCCCATGGCTATTTTGAAACCTACCAGTCTCTTGCAGAGCTTACCAAGGCTGACCTATTTCAACGGCCGGGTGAGAAAACACCGGTTTTCGTTCGGTTTTCCACAGTGGCGGGCAATAAGGGGTCGTTTGATTTGGCCCGTGATGTGCGTGGGTTTGCCGTCAAGCTTTACACCAAGGAGGGAAATTGGGATTTAGTCGGCAATAATATTCCTGTATTTTTTATTCAGGATGGCATCAAGTTTCCAGACATCATACACGCGGCCAAGGATGAGCCGGATCGTGCCTTTCCGCAAGCCCAAACGGCCCATGATAACTTTTGGGATTTTATTGCTTTAACACCCGAATCCATGCACATGGTGATGTGGATTATGTCGGATCGAACCATTCCAAGATCGTTCCGCTTTATGGAAGGCTTTGGAGTGCATACCTTCCGGCTGGTGAACAATCAGGGAAAAAGCACGTTTGTTAAATTTCACTGGAAGCCAAAACAAGGGCTGCAATCGGTGTTATGGAACGAAGCCGTTAAAATCAATGGTGCGGATCCCGATTTCCACAGACGAGACTTATGGAACGCCATTCAAAAAGAAGACTATCCCGAATGGGAATTGGGCATGCAACTATTTGATGAAGACTTTGCGAAAAGATTTGATTTTGACGTGCTGGATCCCACCAAAATCATCCCAGAAGAGCTGGTACCCGTGCGCCCAGTGGGCCGACTGGTTTTAAACCGAATGGTGGATAATTTCTTTGCCGAAACAGAGCAAGTGGCCTACTGCACGCAAAACATTGTTCCCGGCATTGATTTTACCAATGATCCGCTGTTGCAAGCCCGCAATTTTTCTTATTTGGATACGCAATTAAAACGCCTGGGATCGCCTAACTTTACACAACTACCTATTAATGCGCCGGTCTGCCCCATTAGCCATTTTCAGCAAGATGGCCATATGGCATTTGCCAATCCCAAAAGCCGGGTCAATTATGAGCCTAATTCATGGAAAACAGGCCCTCGCGAAAATCCGGAAAAAGGATTTAAAACCTACCCAGCGCAAGAAAGTGGCCCGAAGCTTCGCATTCGGCCTGAATCATTTGCCGATCACTATAGTCAGGCCAGACAATTTTATATTAGCCAAACCCCCATTGAACAAGAACATATTGGGGATGCGCTGGTCTTTGAGCTTTCTAAAGTGGAAAATCTCGCCATTCGAGAACGAATGGTATCTCACTTGCTCAATATTGATTCACAACTCGCCAAAAATGTGGCCAATGGCTTGGGAATGAAAACGCTGCCCTCTCCGGCACCTGCCGCGCGTCCTACCCGAAACGATCTCAAACCATCTCCTGCCCTCAGTATTATTAAAAACGGGCCAGAGAGTATTAAAGGCAGAAAAATTGGCGTACTGGTTTCTGATGGGGTGGATGCCCAATTACTGGCCTCTCTAAAAGCATCCATTCTGCGAGAAGGGGCGACTATGGAAATTATCGCGCCAACCATTCAGGGTGTTACAGCCAATGATGGAACCCTGATTGCCGCCAATCACCGCATCAACGGCGGCCCCTCTGTATTGTTTGACGCAGTGGCCATTTTAACGTCTAAAGATGGCGCCAAAGCGCTTCAGAAAGAAGCGACCGCAAAAGACTTTATTTCCGACGCTTATGCGCATTTAAAATTTATTGCCTACAACAACACTGCCACCCCATTACTGGAAAAAGCCGGGGTTGAGGCATCAGGAGATAAAGGCATCCTCCTGTTACGGCAGCCGGAAGATGCTACAAAATTTGTAAACGCCTGTAAAAAGCTACGCCTGTGGGAACGGGAGAAAAACATTAAACTCCCGCATTAAACGACTTTAAGCCGTTGCGCTTGCACATGAAATCATGAATGGACTGATGCTATGAATGCACAATGGTTCCACCGTTGGGATGCAGAATTTGGCCTGTCATATAAGAGGCGTCTGATGAAGCAAGAAATACATAGCACGTGGCCACTTCGCAAGGTTGGCCAGCTCGCTTCATCAGCACATCGGATCCAAATTGCTGAACCTCTGTTTCCGAAAATGTCGATGCAATCAAGGGCGTCCAAATAGGTCCAGGCGCAACGCCATTGACTCGAATTTTTTTAGGGGCCAACTGTTGGGCCAGAGAATAAGTAAACGTCTCAATGGCCCCCTTGGTGCTAGAGTAATCCAGCAAATGAGCGGAACCTTTATAAGCGGTTACTGAGGTTGTGTTGATAATAGCGCCCTCCTCCGGTAAGAAAGGAACCGCTGCCTGCGTCAGATAAAACATGGAAAAAATATTAATCTGAAAGGTTTGCTCCATATGCGCCATATTCAAATTTTCAATAGACTCTTCTTCCCAATGCTCTCCCGCGTTATTAATTAAAATATCCAGCTTTCCATAAGCCTGAATCACTTGATGAACCGCCTGCTGGCAAAAACGCTGATCGCGCAAGTCTCCCGATATCAAGAGGCATTGCTGGCCATACTGCTCTACCAATTGCTGCGTTTTTTTGGCGTCCTCATGCTCATTTAAATAAAGGACGGCCACATCAGCCCCTTCTTTGGCGAAAACCACAGCAATTGCGCTGCCAATGCCACTATCCCCCCCGGTAATTAAAGCGACTTTGCCTTGAAGCTTACCAGCCGACTTATAGTGTGGATCATCAATTAAAGGCTGTGGTGTCAAGAGCGAATCCAGTCCCGGCTTTTGGCTCTGGTGCTGTGCCGGACGCTGTTGAAGATTTTCTTTGGTTGCTGAAGAAGACATCTAACATTCCTTTCCATTTCCGACTATCAAACTTCATTGAATCGTTTTTTAAACTCGCAGGCAATCACTCCAACCGACACAATAGCCACACCTTGAAGTTAAGCTTTTCAGCGAATTGATATTAGCAGGGTGGGCTAGTTCATCCGTCTATAAAAGATTCGCCTCGTGTGGAGTATCGCTTTTCTCTCAAAATTTCTACACTGATGTATCGACGGAAATAGGAGGATTTCACATGGATTTTTTCACCCTGCTGAAAGATGAGCACAAAGAGGCCCAAGGCACCTTTAGAGAACTATTTCAGGAAACCGAGATTGACCCGCAAAAAGCTGAAGTGCTATGTCAAAAGTTGTTAGTGCATATGGAGATGGAAGAAAAGTATTTTTATCCGGTGATGCAGGAGCATAAAACAACCAAGGAACTCTCTAAAGAGGCAACGCTTGAGCATTCTGAGGCCAAAAAGCTGATTAAAGCCATGCTGGAAAAAAACTTGGATGAAACCGAATACAAGGTAAAACTGGAAATGCTTCAGCTGGCAATTGAACATCATATTGAAGAGGAAGAAAAAGAAGTGTTGCCCAAAGCTGAAAAATGGATTCAGCAAGATAAGGTGCAAGAAATTACAGAAAAAATGTTGGCCTTAAAAGAGCGAAAAAAGGCATTGATTTCCGGTTAAGAAATATTTAACGGGCAATGTCCTGACCGTTTACGCGCTTCTTAAAGTCAAGAATCAATGGGCTTCAAGGGGGGTGCTTAAACCGGCAATGCAAGCTCTTATCCTCAAGAATCAGGATAGGGCCTGAGGCTGCTTGTTTAGACACCAATATCTCATTCAGCTTTCATGAAACCAAAAACTCTTCTTTGGGCGAATTTACTGCCTGCACTCATGAAGTGCTGAACGCTTAGCGCTCTGGAGCGTTACTGTGAGACTACAAACACAGAATGCATTTCCCGCGAAATTCATTCATTCAACGTGCGTCCATTTTGCAAACAACTTTAAAAAAACGATCAACGCTTGTTTCGATAAAGTGGATGGACTATTTTTCAGTTTCAAAAATGCAACCAACGGTCAATTCGTAATCTTTTTTATTTTTTTGTAGGCTCCTACTGAATCCTCAACCTCATTTCGAAATCACTTCTCTAAAACAATAAAATTACCACCCTGAATTCTTTGGGAGATAATTTTATGCTTATTGCCAGCATAAGAAATAAAATCAAAAAGCACTACCGTCATGGCAGACGCTTTGAGCAGCATTACAATTACTTTCAACGCCTCAGCCAAACCCCGATACCAGAGTTACAAAGCAGTCAGGAAAAAGAATTAAAAAAACTGATAGAATTCTGTTATAAAAACATTCCTTATTACAGAGAACAGTTTGATGCGCGAAACATAAACTATCGGGAAATAAATACGCTGAACGACTTAAAACAGCTACCCATTATTGACAAACATACCATCAAAAAGCACTGGCAAGCCTTTAACAAAAAGAACTTTCTCTCCCTTTTAAACAAAGAGGCTTATACCAGTGGTACTACCGGTACGCCAGTTAAATTTTTAAGAGATTATAATGCCATCAACTTTGAAAATGCGGCTATTTGGCACTATTGGCATCAGGCTGGCGATCACAATTATCGCAGAATGACTTTGCGGGGAGAGATGCTCAAACCAGTGAGTCAAAGCAATCCACCCTTCTGGACCTATAACGGGGAAAATAATGAGCTGGTGATGTCCTCTTATCATTTATCCGCTAAAAATATTGATCACTATATGCATCAAATGCAGGCGTTTCAACCAGACGTTTTATACTGCTACCCTTCCACCGGCGCGTTACTGGCCAAGTTGCTTCAAGAAAAAGGGTTTCACTATTCGTTTCAATCTATTTTTACATCCTCTGAAATGCTGAATCCGGCGGAACTGGAGTTAATGGAAACCACGTTTGGTTGTCAGGTTTTTGACTGGTATGGGCAAGCCGAAAGAGTGGCCTCCATTTTTAAATGCGCCTCAGGGCACTACCACATCAACGAAAGTTATTCCATTGTAGAGCTGGTTCCTGCCGCTAATCATACGCCCCATAACCAGCGTCTCTATGAAATTATAGGCACCCATTTAAATAATTACGCCATGCCCTTGCTACGCTATAGAACACACGACTTGATAGAACTGGCAGAAAATGAAGGCCCATGCAGTTGTGGCAGTCCATTCCGAATGGTTAAAAAAGTAATTGGCCGAAAGCCAAGCTATATTGTAACCCCGGAAGGGGACTTGATTGGAAATGCGCCCGCCAATATTTTGAAAGGCATTAAAGAAATAACCGAAGCGCAATTTTATCAGGACAACAAACATTCCCTTCAAATTAAAATCATACCCTCCAAAAATTATTCGGCGCACACCAAAAAATTACTGACCACAAGAGTCAAGGACTATGTTTCGCCTCAATTAGAGGTAGACATTCTGGAAGTGGATTTTATTGAAAGAGGGCCCAACGGTAAATTTGTAGCGCTCATTAGTAGCCTTTCTGAAGAATGAAGCTCAAGCAATTTTTATAGATGAGAGATTAATACACATTGACAGCGACCCTAAACCGCACTTTTTTGAAGAGGAGATAAAACCATGCGGATTTCTCATTGCCCTGAGTGTGCCTCTTCTCACTTTATGACCATTGAGGTTGAAATACGGGTACAAATGTCAAATCGAAAAAACGATTTTATTGAGGTCCGGCAAGAGGAAGTTTGTTGTTTTTTTTGCAACTGGGTGCCCTCTGATCATTTGAAAAACGTGGTTGTCCAAAGAAAAATAACCCCACCCCTGCAACAAACCTTTCGCCTCAACTAACTCAAAAAATAAAACCTGCCAAGGGAAAAAATTTGTGACCACTTCAGAAATCAGGGCGGGAGTTAATTGGATCAAGCCATCGGGGGACTTTTAAAGAGATCATCCTTGCCTTACAATAGTCTGGTGATAGAAAAATGAGGGTTCATATCCCAAATGACCACACAGATTACAGTCAAGCCCGGAGAAATTGTTCCAGACTCAGGCATTTACGAGGATATGAATACGGGTGGACGAGCCACCTTGGTAAAAGGGGAACATGCGCCTCCCACCGCAAAAAAAGACAGTGCCTGGAAACAAGTCATTGATACAAACCCCAAAAACTAATGATTTTCAGTCTAAATGATCGATTACTCAATTTATGGGAAACCCTGCAGACCAGCCTTTGGTTTATACCAACCGTTATGGTGTTAGGGTCTATCGGATTATCTTTGGGGGCCTTGTACCTGGATCAACTACTGCTTGAAAAATCGTTAACCACCTACTCCTGGGTCTTTACAGGCAGCCCGGAAGCGGCTCGTCAGATTCTTTCCACCATTGCCAGTTCAATTATCACCGTAGCCGCTTTGGCTTTTTCCATGACGCTCGTGGCGCTCACCTTAGCGTCCTCCCAATTTGGCCCACGAATCCTGCGTAACTTCATCAAGGATACAGGCAACCAAATCGTGCTGGGAACCTTTCTGGCGACTTATATCTTTTGCCTGAATGTTTTACGTGCGGTCAAAGGGTTAGAAAATAATTCGTTTGTGCCACAAATTTCCATCAGTCTTGCCATCGTATTTCTGCTGGCAAGTATTGGGGTTCTCATCTACTTCATTGATCACGTGGTGTCCACCATCCAGGTAAACACCATCGTGGCGGATATCAGCCAGGAATTACAAGGAATTATCTGCCGACTCTACCCAGAGAAAGCGGCAATCAACAAATGGCCCCAAAAAACCCCGCTACCAAAATTTGAGGCTGAGCCATCGCGGCCTGAGCAAATTGCGGTTAAATCAATGAATGATGGTTATTTACAAGCCATTGATTATCCGGCTCTCGTGAATGCGGCCGTTGAGTTTGATACTTGCTTTCATGTTTCTTTGCGGCCCGGCGATTATATTATTCATGAGCACGCTCTGCTGTTCATCGATTCTGCAACTAACCAGCCTAAAACGGATAAGATGGAAGAACTCACCGGTGCTGTGAACAACGGTTTTATTTTGGGCTCCCGGCAAACACCCACTCAGGATGTTGAATTTTCAATTAATCAGTTGGTTGAAATCGCCATTCGGGCATTATCTCCCGGTATTAACGATCCTTTTTCCGCAATCACCTGCATTGATCATTTGGCAAACGCGCTGGCCCTGCTGTTCAGGCGACATCTCCCATCCGATGAGCATTTGGACGACCGTGGCAATTTGCGAGTGATTCACCGAAATGTTACGGCCCCGGAGGTGATTGGTACGGCCTTCAATCAAATTCGTCAGTATGGGCGCACCAGCGTTCCGGTCATGGTTCATTTAATGGAAGCCCTCTCTCAAATTACCCTGGATGCCAGAACTGAAGCGGTTAGAATAGCGCTCTATCAACAAGCGGAGATGATTGAGCGGGGAAGCCAGGAGGCATTTCCCGAGGAATATGACCGTTCCGTCATCCGAAAGAGATTTCATCTGGTTCAGAAAGCCATGGAAATATCACGCAAAAATCATCCCGACCCATCTCCCCCGTTGCCTCCGGTTAAAGAGGCGAGATAAGCCGAGCGCTGAATATCGTCCTGACGGGTGCCAGTGGCATCATGAAACAGAACCACCTGATGTGGGTAAGGAATATCAATGCCGCCCTCATCCAAAGTCCGCTTAATGGCGGTCATAACCTGATCCGTCACTTTCAGAACAGTCGCCTGATCCGATCCGGTCCAGAAATAAATATTAAAATTGACAGAAGAGGGCGCCAGTTCAGCCACATAAATCCACGGCCCCGGATCGTTTTCCACGCCTTCATTCTCAGTCAAAATCTTTTGAATTCGACTTCTGGCTTCTTCAATGGAATGAAGATACCCGATGCCAACGCTAACCATAACCCGACGGTGCTCATAGGCTGTTTTTACCTGAACCGGCCTGGAGTAGAGCGCCCCATTGGGAATGACCACCACTGTGCCATCATATGTTCGAATATGGGTAGAGCGAATATTTAAATCCTCCACGGTTCCTTCAAAACCATTGGCATTGATTTGATCCCCAATGCGAAAAGGCTTACGCCACAAGATGAAAATGCCTGCAAAGAAATTTTGAAGAATATCTTTAAAGGCAAAGCCAATGGCAACCGAGGTTAAACCAAGACCAGCCATGAGATCCACGGGCTTGAATGTTGGAAAAATAATGACCGCAGCGACTAAAATGCCAAGAATGACAATTCCGGCGGACGCAAGCCGCCCTAGCAAACAAGCCAGCGTAACGTCCAAACGGGTCCTCTCACCAATTTTAACGAGTATTCGCTTGGCAATATTAGCCCCAATCAAAAAACAGAGAAAGACGATCAGCCCCGCAACTAAATACGGCAAATGATCATACAGGCTTTTCACCATCTTCTGGACTGTTTGCAATGCGTGATTGGTGACAGAGGCCTGCAACAAATACATAATTTCCTCCCTGCTTAGCTTAAAATAAAGCAAGATGCTCTACTCTACAATTCCCTAGGCAACTAAAAAAAGCACCAAATATATTGACGCTCCTGTATCCCATCTCTTTATGTGTTCTGGGTTAATCTTTGTGTGGAAACGGCATGCTTAATATTGCAACGCAAGGGTGTTACCATTACAATTTAAATCACTTAAAAAAGTCTTAGCTTGTTAGCGTGCCTCCAGAGCGCTTCCAAAAGGGTTTTGTATGAGCATTGCCACTCCTCTCGTCCAGGAATCACTGAAAACACCACTACTTGAACCCAGGTCACTCAGCAGTGGCTTTGCCAATAGTGTGCTGAACGCTCTTTTGGCACAGGCTAGCGATTGCATTGCCGTAAAGGATTTGTCGGGTCGATATCTCACGATTAACGCCGCTGGGACGGCCTTTCTGGGAAGAGAAATCTCTGAGGTGGTTGGCAAAACCGACTTTGAGCTTTTTACGCAAGAAACAGCCGGATTTATTGCGGAAAGTGACCAACGTGTCATTGATTCGGGTCAAACCCAGATTTTTGAGGATTTTTTACGCCCTCTCAATGGCGAGGAGCGCTATTTTCAAGCCATGAAATGCGCTTACGTTTCTGAAATGGGCGAAACGCTGGGTATTATCAATGTCGTTCGAGACATCACGGCAACCAAGCTGGCAGAGCAAGCCTTAAAGCGAAGCAATCAAGACCTGGAGCAATTTACCTCTGTGGTTTCTCATGACTTGCAAGCCCCTCTCAGGAAAATCATATTTTTTGCCAACGAGTTAGATAGAGAAAGCCCATCGCTCACCCCAGAGGCTCAAGATTATTTACTGCGTATACAAAAAACCTCCAAAAAAATGAGTGCGCTGATTACAGACTTACTGAGCTTGTCTCGGGTAACCCAGACACGGCCTCAATATCGAATGGTCCACCTAAAGCACTTGATTGAGGAGGCCATTCAGGAAGTCAGCCCCGGTCCCAAAAGTCTGATAGAGCATTTCGAGTTACTGGGGGTTGAACAAGAACTCATGGCCGATTCTTTTCAACTGAGACAGTTATTGATTAATCTGTTTAGCAACGCCCTCAAGTTTCAAGCAACAGACAACGTGCCGAAAGTACAAGTAACAGCCGTTATTACCGCCTTTCAACAATGCCTGATTACAGTCACTGACAATGGCATTGGCTTTGACGAGAAATATTTGCCCCATTTGTTCAAGCCTTTTGAACGTTTGCAAAGTAGTCAGGCTTATGCGGGTACCGGCATTGGTTTGGCACTTTGCGAGCGCATTGTGCAGAGACATCATGGGCGAATAACCGCCAAAAGCAGCCCTGGTCAGGGTGCAACTTTTTATGTGGAATTACCCTTAATCCAAAACTAACCTTACTGGCTGAAGTCCTCTATACTGATCATTAATATTAATGTGTGTGGGGAATTGGAATGCAAACCATGGCTGGCCAAATTCATCAATCACGGTTTGAGCAGTTTGAACGGGTCATTCAGGCCATAGAGCATCATCAACTTGCGGAGGCGGGCGCCTTACTGCAAGCCATTTCAGAAAGTTTGCCCGCCCAGCAATCTGATGCCGAGTCTATTCACACCTCCTTTTTTCTAAAAGCGCTTGAGCAAAGGCTGTCTGGCTCACCCGCTCTGGATGACAACCTGTATTTACTGCCCGATGAAGGGCAACAAATTCAAATGTTCACGTTTATGGCGCAGCAATTTCCAGTGGTGCGCTATGCCCAGGAACTGATGAACCAATGGCATCTTCAGGTGTTGCGAGGAGAAACCCGCATTTTGCTGTGGGATATCGGAATGGGCAACGGCCAGCAAATCGTGCGATTGCTGCAAGCTTTAATTCAGGAAGCCAACGCTGCTGGACCTGAGGAAATTACAATCATTGGTCTAGAGCCTTCTGGGGAGAGCTTGACAGAAGCGGAGAAGGCCCTACAGGCATTTTGTGATGCCGCGGGGGTTTCATTGCGTTTTAAAGGAATCGCCAAAACGGTTGAGGCCCTTCAGCCAACGGACTGGGCCGAAATCGCCGCGCTAACCGCTGATTTTTCCGGGAAATGGATTGCCAACGCTTCTTTTGCATTGCACCACATTCACCCCACCACAACCAGAACCGTATTTTTCAAGAAAATTCAGACCTTAAAACCCGCTATATTTGGGTTTATTGAGCCTTACGCCGATTTTTTGACACCCAGCCTGAAAGACAGATTTCAACACGCTTGGCGTCATTATGGACTGGCCTTCTGGGCCATCGATCAAATTGAAGCCCCGCTGGAAAGTCGTAACCTGCTAAAAACCGTTTTCTTTGGGCGAGAAATTATGGATGTCATCGGCAAAGATCAGGCACGCATTGAGCAGTTTGAAACGGGTGAAATGTGGGGCGTTCGTTTAAAAGAGGCCGGATGGCAATGCATTCCTGTTTCGGCCAATCATTCAGCCATTCCAGGGTTTGAGTCCATTGAGATTGAACAACGAGAGGGGTTTACCGCTTTTCTGGCTCAGGGGTATCCGGTTATCTCACTGCTGGGCGCTAAAGCCGGGGAGCCGTAAACGGGTCTACGGGGTTCGCCTTGCGCCAGGCTCGGGCATACTCACGTGGAAATCGCCAAGGCACCCAGCTAAGCAGGGAACCGGGCTTTATAAAGTGATAAATTTCATCCAGCAGCAGCACCTCGCTGATACTGACCCGTTTTTGAAGATGAAAAGGCTGAAGCGCCTGTGGATGTTCCAGACCCGCGATTGCAATCAGGCCTTGCAGGCTTTCAATGGTTAAACGGTGAAACTGATAAAGGGCTTTCACATTTTGCTCAATATTAAACTTACTCAATAAGTGAGGTTCCTGGGTGGCGATTCCCCGGGTGCAGTTTCCTTTTTGGCATTCCAGTTGCTGATCACAGCCTACGGCCAGCAGCATGGCTCTGGCGGTGGCAAAACTGTCGGCGCCACGGGCCAGTAGCGACACCATTTGATGCTCCGTAAACACTTGCCCGGAGGCAATAATCTTTACCTCGCAGCGCAAATGACAACCCGTTAAAGCGTTATGCACAAATAAAACAGCATCATGCAAAGCCGTGCCTGTAAAGCCCAGCGTTCCTGCCCCGGCGGCGGCGGTGCCAGCTTCCATGCCATCCACTGTAATAAAATCCAGCAAAATACCCGTTTTACGCATGGCCTTACACAGGGCAAAAACGTAATGACGGTGACTAACACCCATTTTAACCCCAATGGGTTTTCCGCCAGATAATGCCCTTAAGGTCTTCACAAACCGCAAAAGCTCCACCGGCGTTGAAAAAGCGGAATGAGCGCTTTCCAGCTTGGCGTGAGCGCCTTGCTCTATGCCCATCAGTCGGGTCATTCCCAAAGTAACTTCTTTTACAGGCATGTGGGCCGCAGGCTCTACCCCTTGAGACAGCTTGATTTCAATCATTTTAACCGGGGACAGGAGGGCTTTTTGCTCAAACAAATCAGGGGCAAAAGATCCATCCGGGTTTCGGCAACCAAAGTACCCATTTCCCAGTTGCCAAACCAGATCGCCGGTTTCCTCCAGTTGTTCCGGGGTTAGCGTGGCAAAAAACGCATTGGCGTTGAAATCAGGGTCTTCGATGTTGACATCCCGCCCCAAATGGAAGGGGCTTAATCCAGCCTCCCCGGTATTTTGATAAAACCCTCCCTGACGGGCGGCCTGATTCAAGGCCAGTATAAAAGGCTTGCCCATAGGGCCAAAACTAAGGGCGGAGGCATTGAGGTAGGATGCAGGATAGGGCTTTTGACATTGTCGGCTTCCAATGGTTATTTTTGGGGGCGATTCTGCCATGGATTTAGATTTAACCAAAGCCGGTAATAAGGACTCATGACCCAGAGCCTGAACATTCTGGCTGCTCCCAAAGGTATCGGGCGGATTGAAGCCCCTGGCCCGGTTCTGAATCAGCTTTACCAGCGCTTCCGCAATGGGTTTCTGGCTGGGCGATGCCGTGCTGATAAATGCATGAATGGGCAAGGAGACGTCTGGGGAGGCTAAACGCCCATTGACAAGATTTTTGGGTACCATTGGCCAGACGGTCCTCGACTTTTCGCTTTAACAACGATTTCAGTAACAATTAAATGCTTCTAATTGTTTCTACCCACTCTTTGAAAGAATAAAACCTGTTAATTTGTCAAAATCTGAATTTATAAGTATATCCTTAATATTTCTCTCGGGTTTTTGATTTATTTTCAGAGGCAATGTTGAGCCAGTCTGTATAAATAGTTATACAATACAATAACGCTAAGTTAAACTTTTTCTGACTCGATTAAATTTTTGTGGGTTGAATCAGCTTTTGTTGATTGATGTTGATTGATAAGGATTAAACGCAATGACTATCCCCCAGTATCATCTTTGCCATTTAAATATTGGTCCCGCCAATGCGCCCCTCTCAGCTCCTGAAATGTCAGGCTTTGTGGAAAATCTGGAAAGAATTAACGAACTGGCTTACAGCAGTCCCGGATTTGTGTGGCACCTGAAAATTGATATTAACAACCCCGCCGATCTGGCTTTATACGGTGTTCCGGGCTTGCTATTCAATTTATCGGTTTGGGAATCGGTGGAAGCGTTAAAAGAATATACGTATAAAGGCGCTCATGCCCAAATGATGCAACGACGCCGGGAGTGGTTCGGGAGCATGAATACCCCCAATTATGTTCTGTGGTGGATTCCAGCGGGCAGCCTCCCCACATTGGAAGAAGCCAAGCTTCGACTGGCCCACCGAGAAACGTACGGGCCTTCCCTGGTGGGTTTTGACTTTAAGCACCCTTTTGAGCCGGGTTACATCACCCTTGGCACCGTAGGCAGCACTAACCATGACGGGTCTGCTCTCTCACCAGCAAGTCAGGGATAGGGGAACAATAGTAGTGGGTAAAGATTCTTGAGAAATTCAACAGGCCACCCCCCAATGAACCCCGCTCACCAGTTGAAGCACCTCAAGCCTGAGGCGTGATTTCCACCATTTTAATTTCAGTGCCTTTCACCCAAACACTTCTGGGCTGCTCCAAGGCTTTCCAGCTTTGAGTCAAAGGATCAAAATGTGAGGTTTCTTTGACATAAATATCATTGGGATTAGAGGCTTCAGGCATCGGCATCTCGTTGCTATAAGTGCCCATAATTTTTGTATCGTTTTTTAGGGTAATAATCACCTGATAACTTTTGGCTTTTGTTAAAAACGCCCCCCAGCCATTTGCAATAGAAAGTCTGGATTCAGGCGCCAAAACTTTTTTGGGATTAATCTTTAAAATAGACCGATTCAGCAAAAAGGCAACCAAACGCCCAAAGATAAAAGGGAAAAACAAAATGATACAAAACCAGACAAAGTAGTAATACACGGGATCTGAGCTTAAAAGGGTTAGGGTTAAACGGTTGTAAACATAACCAATACAAAGAAATAAAGTGAACACATTATAAATGGACATCCATACAATGGCCCGCCTCACCCCAAGCTTTTTTTTTGAAAAAAGAGTAATTGCCTCCTGAAAAACAAGACCCGGCACAATAACACTGGCCAAATAAAGGAGAGAGGCATAGTTAAAGTCCCATACACGGTCAATGGCGCTCAGTTCGTTTAGTGGATGCAGTTGAGCCAGTTGTTTCAAATGGCTTAATTGATAGAGACTATCTGTACTGGACAATTGATTCAGGTTGTTTAACGCTTGTAATTGAGGCAATTGATTGAGATGCTCCAGCTTTTCCAGTCTTTGAAGTATCTGTAACTGCTGTACGCGGTCCAGGTGATGAAGATGCTCGAGCTGATTCATTTGCTTCAGCATCGTCAAATTCTGAAGCTTGTTTAACGCTTGCATATGAGTCAATTGCTCCAAATATTTAAGCCTATCCAGCTCTTGCAAGTGCTGGATCTGGTTCAGTTTATTCAAAGGCTCTAATAAATGCAGCTGTTGAAGTTGATTCAGACCGTCAAGCTTGTCTAACTTATCCAGCTTGTCAAGATATTCAAGTTTTTTTAAATGTTCGAGACTATTGAGATGGTCAAGCTGATCCAGCTTTTTCAGCTCCTGTAAATGCTCCAGCCGTTTTAACTCCTGGAGATTGTCCAGCTTGTCAAATAAAACCATGGTAGCCTCATTGCCAATTCAGCAACTCAAAATAGCAAAGCGGTCACTCAAAATATATCCCCTAATTGAGCAAGGGACCAACGTTCATTGGCATCAGGATCTTCACCGGTTGCAAAGGGGTGCCAAGCGTTTGGTAATTGAGGCCCCCAGTGGCTCACTCAATGGGCGTTGCAGGTGTAACGAATTGTCACCACTGCCTCTGAAACTGCTAATTTTAAATTTAGATTTGCATTAATATAAAACATGACCCATGAATCCCTGAGTCTTCAACAACCCACCATGATGATCCGCCCTGTTCATTCAAGCTCACCAGCCTCAACCTCCGCCCCTGATTGCAAGGCCCCTGAGCCAAATCCGGTTCGGCCTACCCCAGCCAGGCTGGATATCGTGCAATTTTCCCGGCAAAACAAAGCTTCTGCCGGAGAAACAGCGTTGCGCGCTATTTTTGAAACCGTCGTTTTGCACCAGCGCTTTGATACCAGCCATCGTGATTACAACCCTCAGGCCATCTCCCACTATCTTGACCAGAACCGGACGGAGATTGAACGGTTAGTGACTGAACGCGTTCGCCAGAATGTTCCATTCACTAAAACGCTGACCACACTGATTAACGATATCCAGAAGCAATACCCCACGGAAACCCGTTCCGTGGCAGGCTGGAAACCAGCCATGACAGAAGATGAAGCCAATGCCTGGGCCCAAAAAAGTCACTATCAAGGGCCCATGTATCACTTAACCACCCAAAAAAACAGTGTGCCTTTGCGGGAAAAGGGATTTGGCGCCATGTTTTCCCGCTATGGATTTAACCTGTTTGTAACCCCCGACAAAGCAGTCCTCAACGACCTGTTGAACCCGGAAAAACCGTCATATTTTCTAAAATTAGCCGAAAAAGACATGCGGCCCCATATTTGCAGGCTGAAACTCAATATCCCGTATCCCATGGCTGATTTGGCGGCGCTGGAAGCACAATTTGGAGACCGAATTACTGAAATTGAAAAGCATCTGAGCGATTACCCCCTTCGAATCCCGCCAGACCAAAAGCACCGGCGCCGTATTATCTGGAATCATGTTCTTCATCAAGCGGGATTAAGAGCCGTTTACGCGGCTTATCGTAAAGACCGTGAAGTGATGCTGACCGACCCGAAACTAGTAACGCTGCTGTTACCCAAAAACTCGCCTCAACAGAAAGCCACCAACGATGCTCAATAACATTGCCTCTTTTACCTTAACGCATTCGCAACCAAAGCAATCGGCTGCACCCAATGGCCAGTCGGCAAAACCACCCCTGTATGCGCTACCCTCTCCATTGACCCAGGAAAAAGTGGTCATTCGCTTTGGCCAGAACCCTAAAGAAAAAAAAGAGGCGGAAAAAGCGCTGAGGGAAATCATCAAAACTTTTTCAATTTATGAAATGAAAGCTTTTTGGAAGCTCAAACCAGGCCAGATTCCCACTTTTGAGCAAGATCACGCTCAAGCCATAGAAGCCTACACGCAGGCCAAATTCAACGAATTATCCCCGGAGTACCTATCCACCATTCAGGAATTTCTCCATAACTTGCGAAAAAAGTATCCGGTGAAGGCGCACGTTGTTGAACAGTGGAAGCCCAGCATGCCGCTGACTGAGGCAAAAGAGTGGGCCGCCACCAGCAAGTTCAAAAAAATTCTGTATCACCTGACTTCCAGGCAAAGTAAGGAACAGATCGAATCGCAAGGGTTCAGCAAATATTTCGCCTCATCAGGGGCGGCAGCGTTCTTAACACCGTCCCGAGAAGTCATTAATAACCTGATGAGCGCCAGATTAGGCCAAACAGGGCAACCTTCAGCAGCGGGCAATTCTGCTGACGATGAGATGTGTGTGGTTTGCTGCATTTTAAATATTCCCCACCCCCTGCTTAGTTACGATGAAATCAAGCATCAATTTAGCGAAAAGCTGGACAAACTGGCCGAGCAATTCCCTCTCTTTTACAACGTAAAGGCAGAGTACCGAATGAAGGCCAAAAAAATCGTCTATTGCAGCATCATGGAGCAGGCGGGCATTAAGGCCCTCTCATCCGGGTATAGAGGGTTAAAAGAAGGGGAAATCATGGTGCTTGATCCCAAGGTGATTACCGCGATACCCAAACCGCCTCAACTGACCTTGCGACCTATCGAACCCGAGGAGCCGGGACTTCACTCTGCGCTGATCAAGCTCAGCGATTATATCAAGCCGCCTGCTACCCAATCCAGAATTGGCGAGTAGGGAAGCCTCTCTCCAATTCATTATCCCCGCCTCTCCAAAAAAAGATTACAGGCAAAAAGAGATTAAAAAAATGATTCAGTCAACATTGTCCCCTTATAGCGCAACCAAAGCTTCCCTTTTACCCCGTTTCGGGGTAGGCAACTCTGCCGTGAGGATGAAGGCCTCCCCAAAAAACGATCCGCGCACCCTGATCAGCCTCGATTACGATGGGACGTTATCTCGCCACTTGCCTTCAGTCACCAAACTAGCCGAGACTCACCGGGACCGATTCGTTTTGCATATGAATACGGGTCGCACACTGAGTAGCGTCCAAAGCATCGCGCCTCAATTAACTCTACCCCTGCAGTTTCTAAGCTTAATGAACGGTTCTATGCTGTTTGAAAACCTGCGGGGGCAAGCCACCCCTGAATGGCTAGGCGGGCTTTGCGAGGAAGATGAGCAGCCGGAGTGGCGGGCCCAGGTTTTTCAGGAGACCGGCTGGCAGGCGCCCAAAACAGCTCACATCGTAAACGAGGTTTTGAATGCGGAATTTACGGAAAACCCCAAAACCTTGCCGACCGGAAAAGTGGTTAAATTGGTTCGACCGTGGCCCAATGAGCCGGAATATCGGCTAGAAGGCTCACCAGAAACCGTTGCTTCTTTTGGACAAGCGCTAAGCAATCGCATCATCCTCTCCCTACAAAAATCAGGGATTCAGGCTCATTGTGACACCGAGGATAAAAAAAACGGTTCCAGAGAACTGCAAACACGATGCTATAGTTTCATGCCAGCCCGGCGGGATAAGGCATCGCCCGTCCGCTTTCTAATAAATGCGTTACCCGGCATTCAAAAACTGGTGACAGCCGGAAATGCTGAAAACGATTTACCCATGCTCCTTCCCACTCATATCGAAAATAAACCCAACCATCCCCTGCTGTGCGGATTGAATCCATCCATGCTGGCGCAAGTCACCCTAAAAGGCCACGGCACCTCGGTAGACCAGCAATCCAATGATCTGGCCCAGGAAATCTGGCAAACAATAAAGCCCTCCACAAAAACTTCTGCGAAGAGCGACCGGGTAAGAGGCTGTCTGAGAAGTACAACCAATTGAGTGCTTAGGTCATTTTTCCCTGCAGAAGTGCAATAGAGACTAAAACGATATACCAGGGATAGTTTACGCCTGAAACTGGGGCGAACTGACAGGCCCTATAACCCTCCTTGCTTTGAATCAGCCGCTCTTCAAGGAGTCACTTGGCGGTAAGCCTCCCAGTGGTCGGTACAATAGAGTTTGAAGTGAAACTGCTGCTGGATTCGCAGGTAAAGTCGCCAAAAGATGATTTGCCGAAAACGAATCCCGCTGCAATATAAGCGGATAACTCTAACTTTCTTTTCCGAAAAACCTCGTGGGTGCCGGGTCATAAAAGTTTCACCTCCCTAGCAGGCTTATTTTTTAAATTAAAACTAAAACATTACCCAAAATCCGAACACGCAAAAGATTACTCCTATTACTGTCCAGACAGGTAAAAGAGATAGTGGGCATTAATCATTACAATATTCCAACAACATTACGATAGGAGTCTTACGCATGTCCGCTAATAAGGCTGTGGTCTATAAAGGACCTTACACCATCAAGGTAGAAGATATTGGTTATCCTGAAATGAAAGTAAAAGGAAAATCAGTGAACCATGGTGTGATTTTACAAATATTAGCCACCAATATATGTGGTAGCGATCTTCATATGTACCGAGGCAGAACCGATATAGAGCCACAGACACCCTTGGGTCATGAAATCACCGGGATGGTGATTGAAAAAGGACACGATGTTGAGCAATTAGAAATCGGGGATATTGTTTCCGTACCTTTTAACGTGGCCTGTGGCAGATGTCGTAACTGCAAAGGGCAAGATACCCATATCTGCCTAACCACGAATGATTTGAAGCCAGGGGCTGCTTATGGCTTTGCAGAGATGGGGCCTTGGCAGGGTGGACAGGCAGAATATATATTTGTTCCTTACGCTGATTTCAATCTATTAAAATTCCCGGATCGAGAAATGGCTCGAGAAAAGCTGATTGAACTCACCATGTTAAGCGATATCTTTCCCACGGGCTTTCATGGCGCCATCACGGCAGGGGTCGGCGTCGGGGCAACAGTTTATATTGCGGGAGCTGGGCCTGTGGGTTTATGCGCCGCTATTTCCAGTTACTTACTGGGTGCGGCTTGTGTCATTATAGGCGATACCAATAATGACCGGTTAGAGCACGCCCAAAATACGCTGGGTTGCGAAACCATTAATCTTACCGAGCATGAAGTTATCCGGGATCAAATCGCCGAAATCCTCCGTGTGCCAGAAGTCGATTGTGCCATTGATGCCATTGGGTATGAAGCGCATGGTCATGGGCACAAATCCAATCGAGAAGTCCCCTCGGACGCGCTGGATACGATTGTATCCGTTACCCGTTCAGGGGGTCATTTGGGTGTGCCGGGTGTTTACTTGTCGTTAGATCCAAAAAGCGCAAGCTTGACTGGAAAGATAGGCCGCCCTGCCTTTGAATTTGGAAGAGCCTGGGATAAAGGCCTCTCAATCGCAACCGGCCAAACACCGGTTATGCGATATAATCGCCAGTTGATGACGGCAATCTTGTTTGATCGGGTTAAGCTAAGCCGAATCCTCAATACCACGCCCATTTCTTTTGAGCAGGCTGAAGAAGCGTATAGCCAGTTTGAACAAGGCGTTGCCCAAAAATTTGTATTTGATCCACAAGGATTATTGCGTCAGCAGGTACCACACCGCCGTGAAGCCGCACTCACCGGTTATCAGGCTGAATAGCACTTGTAATAAATAGAAGGACTTTAACGATGACGACGGCCAGTTTTGATCAGAATGTAGGCGGTTTGGATCGGGTCATTCGGGGTATTTTTGGAACTGCCTTAATATACCGGGGAATCTCCCGGAAAAATAGCCTGTGGAAAGGGATGGGATTGCTGATGGGTGCTTTATTAGCAATTCCCAGTATTACGGGCCACGATCCAGTCTTGAAACAGTTTGGCGCCTCCACTCGATTTGAGGATGAAAATTTTATTTTAAACATCCTGAAAAAGGCCAAACCAGGACATGGAATCAACCCCATATTAACTGAACAACCTTCACCCAATATCGCATTTAAGCCACACGAAAAACAAAATACATTATCCGATATGCTTGCCATTCAATAAAAAACGAACTGATGACCACCCCAGTTAAAAAGCGCCCAGACAAACCTATTCCGCCTTCATTGAGACAGCAGCCTATAAAGCTGGTGTCTCACACTTTATTCAGCTTAATTGTTTTCGGATCACAAAATTGGCCGTGTTTCCCCAAATCAGGTGAGCAATAATCATGATGAAATTCATGCGCTGGGACGCTTGGGTGGCGGGCGGGTAAAGCTTTAGGCCCGGTAAAATGCCAAGGTAGTGACTCAGCCATATACCCAGACCATAACCGCTACCCAATGACCTTGTTTTGACGTGAGCATTGATAAAACTGAGCGGAATCGCAAGTACTGAGCCATAAAGAAAGTGATTGAGCAAGCTCAGGCTTTTATGCTGATTTTTGGTAAGGATGGGCTTTAGGCCTGCTTTGATTTCCAGCTCTTCAGTTATTTTTTCGGGTGGTAGGGGCTTAGATTGACGCGTTGGTATTAAAGTGTTCGCGGCCAGCATCCAAACACTCATCAACAAAGTAGCTATCAGACCGCCATAGATGCCTGCTTTTATTTTTTGGCTCGGCTTAAAAACATTCATAAATGTCTCCTTTGGCGGTTTATTATTTCAAGCCATTCATGCTTTGTCTACTCCTGAACTGGCTAGTAAACACCCTCGTAAAATAAGCCTTTTTACTTTGCTGACGAAGACTCATCTGGCAAGCCGTAACGACCCCATAGCGCTTATGGCAATGACGATTTCCAGCTTCAGTCCAGCGGCTTCAGAAGCTGGAAAGCCATCCAGAACTAACCGTCCAGTGAGGACTGAAATGCAAAAAGATGAAAAGCGGGTATTATTTTTGGGGAAGAACAAGGCCCCATTTATTTAAAAATCAGAACCTTCTTCTGGGGTAACGAATATCTTCCTCTACCGTCATATCCTGCACTTTATCCACAAATAACCATCCACACAGTAAAAAGCTGATGAAATTGGTGGTGGGGTCTGGATTGGGATGATTATAAAAATTCCAGGCCGCCGCCGCCGCTAAAGCCATATACACCAGAACCAGTAATTTTTTCATAACCTCTTATCCCTCTCTTCAAAAACGTTCATTCTCTATCTTTCCACATCTGGCACCTAATCAAAATATCACCCCAGTGCCTTTTTGTCTCAACGTTTCAGCTTCTGTTTCGGTAAGAGACAAACGAATTTTAAATAACAGTTTGTACTTTTGATGTTCCAACAATTTTTCAAAAATTTCTAAATTAGAATCACCAGCTTTAAACTCAATTTCGGATGTTTGTTTTTCAACAAGAATACGCATAATCAAAAATCCAGTTTAATTGAAATTATTTTAGCCTCTGAATTAATCTTTGCCGCTCGGCGAATTACGGCTTCTGGCACTTCAACCGTAGTGATAGGCTCTTTTATATCGATAACAACCCCTAATAGCTCTAGCGCTTTGATTATAGATTTATGCATCTGTCCAACCACCATACGAAAACAGAAGCAAATTTCATGCAGCTCAGCAGGACTTAGCAATAATATCTCTCCGACATTAAAAGCCCGCTGCTTCTGTGGAAATCTCATTTTTATTGAACTTCCCAGAGGAAAGGCAATTGGCATATTATAATCAGGAGAAATATACTCCGAGCCATCAGGATGATGGCCATACAACTCAGCAGCACGCCACTTTACAATTAACTGCTGCTCTATAATTTGTTTAGCTTGATTTTGTTTCAAATCCTCAACTCCGACTATCCCTAGCCTATGTGTTATACAATTTCTAGCACGTTTAATCGAATCCAATTCCTCTTCAAATTCTGACTCGATCGAAAATTCCGCCTTTAATCTCTGAAACTTACTCGTTACGCCTAAATGTTTAAAACTTTTGAACTTAGCTGTTTGAGCTTTCCCGTCACAGCCATTATTTTGCTGCGCTATAGCCCAAGATTCCACTTTCATCAAAACACAATACATATTATCTAAATAGACTTCAAAATTTTCTATAAGCTCTCTCAGGCCATTACCTACAATCCATTGCCCGAAGCCAGTCTTAAAATCTGCGTATGTCTCATCCGAGACTTCTTCTGGAACCAACATCATATGATGGCCGCCAGACAAGTGAAAAGGGTGCTGCATATCATCATTAACCAGATTAATACCAAGCCCTAAAAACACATAGGCCCTGTTGATTCCAGTAAGTGCAATCCTAGAAATATCATCTAAGTCAAACTGAGTTTCAGACATTCCCATATTCCTTTTTTAAACCTGAATAATTTATATGCCCGGTTCAGCTGAAATCCTTATGGGATGAGTCTTTAATTACTGATCCTCTTGAAAAGCATATCTAAAACCGGCCAAAATGCAAAAAACACCCGAGAAGGGGTGTTTTGAGAGGCTTTAAAAGTGGTGCGCTCGGAGAGATTCGAACTCCCGACCTCATGGTTCGTAGGGATGACCCATACTGATTGGCTTTCCAGGTTTTATCAGTCAATTCAGAGCAAAAACCAAAAATTTTTCAAATTTTATGTCACTTTACATACCGTTTTAGTGACGCACTTTCAAAAGCCAAGGCTAAAAATGCTGATAGCATTTGCGTTTTAAACCATAATCAACAAATGATTGATGACATAACTGGACACATATCGGACATAAAACAGAGTAAAATAGGCCGTTTTTTGTTGCTGGTTCATCACCTTCAGCCGCATTGCCATAATATGGAAATTGGTACTGCCCACAGTCCTTCACCAAACGAAATGGTTGTTTTACCGGTATAGAGCACAATTCCAACAAACGACTGTGCCTTGGCCAAGTGGGTTTTAAACCATTCCAAATGTTTAAATGCATTCTCTCCTATCGTTGTTCCTGCCTTGACCTCAATACCTATCAGTCCGCCGCCTTCGCGCTCCAAAAGGAAATCTATTTCCCGTTTTTCACGGTCCCGGTAATGGAAAAGTGAGTATAGGCCTTCACTGGCATCCACTTGAGAAGAGAGTTCATGAAAGATAAAAGTTTCTAACAATTTGCCGGAACGATCTGAGTCTAAGCAGATTTGATCAAACTGCCAGCCTAAAATAGAACGCATCAAGCCACAGTCAGCCATAAATAGCTTGGGTTGTTTGCCAACCCGCTCGTAATCCGTGCGAGTCCAGGGGGAGAGGCGCTCTACTAAATAAAGAGCTTCTAAAGCATTGATATAGCTCTCTAGTGTTGCTCTTTGAAGGCCTAAACCGCTTCCAATGGCAGTGATATCCATAAACTTACTGGACCAGGCCGCCAAAATTCGTAGCAGTTCTACCATAGCGTCACGTCTACGGATATTGATTAGCTCGGTTAAGTCCCTATCCATGAGGGCTTCGATATAATCGTTATACCATTGCCGCCGCTCAGCTTCTTTTAGGGTAAGGACTTCGGGAAATCCACCGTTATAAGCTCTTTGTAGGATAGCCTCCCGGTCATCGGCATCGGTAATTTCCAAAGGAAAGTCTTGTTTAAATGCTTTTTCCAAAAAGGAGGGCGCTTTTTGGGCTAATTCGCCCTGGGCAAACGGACGAAGCCTAATTTTACGCACTCTCCCCGCTAGAGATTCTTTCACGCTAGGCAGAGATTGGATATTGGCTGAACCTGTTAGCAGATACTGTCCAGGACGGGTATCTTCATCAACTACTTTTTTAATAGCTGAGAGTAAAGCTGGCGCTAATTGCACTTCATCGATGATCATCCGCTGGCCTTCATGCTTCACAAAGCCATGGGGGTCTAATTGAGCTGTTTGCAGTAAGTTCTGGTCATCCAACGTGCGATATGTTGTGTTATCGCCCATTTGGGTTTTGACCAAGGTGGTTTTCCCACACTGACGAGGCCCAGTGAGCAAAATAACCCGGCGAGACTTAAGCGCCTCTTGAAGAACAGACTCTTGCCAGCGTGTATACATGGTTTACTTCCGCGATTTTTACAATTGATGCTCCGCTATTTTAGCATTAAAAGTCCCGCGATTTTATCAATTTAAACCCCGCGATTTTATCAATTCATGCTTTAACGGCTCATAGTATAAGCTTTGGGTAACTGTTGGACGCTCATTCTGGCCGGGCAGGATATGGAGAACGCCTACCGCCAATTGGCTGGACTGCAACCAGAACAAGCTGCGCCAGTAGGAACTGGGCTAGCCTGAGCCGCCCCCCCTGACCGTGGATGCCTCTGATGCTGATGACTGGAACGACTAGCCCCACCCACCCTCTCCCTTTTTTGATACCCACGGCCAGTGCCTCTATTATGCGCCAGCGAAGGGATCACCTTTTAGTGGCAAGACAAAAAACAAGACCCATTACTTTAAACGGATCCCGATACGGGGTTCAGATCACCTGGACGCCTATAGATTTCTGCTGAATGGGGCGGTTTAGGAAAAAGGACATGAAATGGTTAATTACCCTTGTGCTAAAATTTCCCAATCTCTGCCCTAATTGGATCTGAAAAAGGGACCCAGTCACATTCTTGACAAGATTAAGCCCCCCCAATTCAGCAAGGGTTTTCAATTCACCAGAATCAACATCGGCATCGTGATCTGCGTCGACCCAAACACTCAACTGACTCCAGATAGAATCACTACTTGTAATAGCATCATCACGGTTGCTGTCCACAGAAAACAGCGCATGAAAGCCATTGGTAATTGATTCAAAAAAAATTCACCAAATGAAGGTAAAAGCAAATCAAGATCACTTTGTGTATTTGCCATATTGCACCTCTCGCTAAATTGCTAAATTAAAATAAAAAACTGACTATTGCTTGAATTTGAAGAATCAAGCAAATAAATGCCACAACAAAAATGTCATAACCCAAAGCGACCACTTCTTTTTGTTTTAGTAGTTTCTGATAAAAAACCTGAGCACATAAATAAACACTAAAGGCAAATCCCAGAAAAAGTATTTTAGGCGCTACTACTTCATATGGCTTAGTGCTTAGTAAAAAAACACCATGCATGTGTGGATAAAGCAAAAAACTAGCAAATAACGAAAGTAAATAAACAGGGAGTAATAAAAAGTATGTTAAAGAAATTATAAGTTTTTTTTTAAACATTTGCCATTCAGGCATTATCCACTTTCCTTTTCTTTTTTCAGATAATCACAAATACCGTGAAGGTTTTTAATGTTTTGAGCGCCGTCCATTCCTTTAACCAAGACATTACTGTAACTTTTAATATTAATCTGGATTTCCTCAGAGGATAAATTTACAAAATAGAACTCAACTGTTTCGCCTCGGTAAAACCTTTTCTTATAACCTTTTACAAGCGCTTTTTTTTACTTGAACTCAAATCCGATTCTATTACTGTTACACTTGCAGGCCCTATTTGAGGCAGGCTATTCAGACAAAGTTCGTATAGTTTCTTTAACGCCAAATTACTTTCTATAACAGCACGTTGCATTCTATAAATAGGTAAACACCCTTACTTGTCCCGAAAAGGTTCATGCTCTTTTTTGTTAAAATCCATGAAAAAAATGCCATTAGAAATCCTGCACAAGGAGCAAGAAATATAATTTTAAGCGCTTCCCTTACCGCAATAATGATGTCTTGATCAGGAGGCACTATTGCATCTCCCAAGCTTCGAATCAATGAAATCAAGCCCAATAATACTAGGATCATGCCGGCTCCACCTACGATTGCCCAGGCGATCGTATACGTGCCTCCAAGTAAAAAGAAAATTAACCCAGTTTCACTATTTTTTTTTAAGACTTTAAATGTAAGTTTTTTCATCGCTTTGACCTAAATCCCATTTCGATCTTCAATTGTTGCTCTCGTTATGTGACCGGGTCGCCTGACCAGCTTGATACGCCCAATCTAGGGCGATACCAGGCAAAGCAAATACACCGACCTTTAAGACAGCGGTCCCGCGAGGTAAATTAGCAGATGTAATCATTGCTTTACCATTTTGGAGTGATATAGAACCTGAATTTGCACCCAACTGAGATATACCCATAGACCAATCTATAGCAGCCTGAGGCGATCGCCGAAGCACCTACTGCGACTGCAGTCTTCTTTAACAGTAAACTGAGCAGTTAGATTAACATAAGTATTATTTTTTTCCACTCTATTACTGCAGCTGTAATTTAAGTTGGTTCCTGGCGAGTCGTGTAGCCAAGTGGCATTGTTGAGCAAGTTTTTGGTGCCTTCGTCGCCAATTAGACCCATGTTGACTGAGTCCCTCGCCTGCATAGCGCTTTAGGAGACATTGCACCTCATTCCTTCGCCGCCGCAAATAGCTAGCGTGCCAGGCTATTTAACTCCCCTTTTTCTCACTTGAACTGGTACGCTTCTAGGGTCAAGACCAAATATTCTGAAACTCTAGCTTTGCATGGTACCGGCCGAGGGACTCAGTCACCTCAGCGATTTCACCCAGCTCGCTGAGCAAATGCCGGAAGAGGCTCAGATCATTGTCTGGCTGAATGAACACTTTGGCAAAATCGAGTCCGACGGCAAAACCTTTGAACAATCCAAAGCCTACCAGAAGTACAAGGACCGGGTTCATGCCATCGTCAAGCTCCCCCGCCAAAATGAAGACACCTTTGGCCAGACCATCGAGCAATTGATCGCCGAACGTCTGACCTTCAGCGAAGCCCTGGAAAGCGACGTGTTCCGCATCATGTCCAAGCAACGCATTACCATGTACCGGCGCGGCATCTATGACCAGTTGACGGTGGTCAGTTAGTCATGACCACTCTGGAAATGGAGCCACTACTGGCGGAGGTGAATAAACACCTGAAAGCCAATCAAAAAGTCCACAAGGACGATCCCATTCTGGCCAATGTCCTTCTGAATCAAGTCATCTTGGAGCGCTATGTGGAAGCGCTCCAAACTAAACTTCGGGAAGCCCATCTGGAAACCACCACACTGGGCCAGCAAGCCGCCAAGCAGGCTGAAGCACAGACCCAACACCTCCTGGATAAGTTTGATGATCACCTGGAAAGACGTATCCAGAGCTGGGAAAAGCAATTTAAAACCCAATGCGAAAATGAACTGTTTAAAATCCGCGCTGCGGCTTTATATGCTCAGATCGGCGGGGGGCTCGTTCTCGTTATCGGCTCACTCGCTGCTGGCCTCATGATTGGGAACTGGCTCTTTCCTTAATACAACTATCTATCTTACTTACTGGCGGGGTGAATACAATCGTTTAGACCCCATAACTCCCGACCAATTTGACAATTGCTGGGATGCGTAGCATGCCAGTCATGCCCTGCGGGAGGTGGTATAATACCAAACACTCTATTTTCTCATGCGACCCAAATTGAACCCCAGTCAGTCCCCCCATTTTTAGGATCTGGCCCCACTGGCTCAGTTTTTGATTGCCATTTGCACCACGCAGCCGAATTATTTGACTGTGCTTGGAGGAGTCTTCAGGGCATAGATCATTACACGTGCCTCTGGCATAATAGAGAGACAAGATCCACCACAAGCTAAAATCCGGAATACAAACACTTGAAAGCAATGGTATTCAACCAAAAGCGATGGCATACCCTGATGGGGCTAATTGTTTATGTGGCTTTGAGCGTGTTCACACCTGAAGCCCTGGCTGCCATCACCCTTATTGTGGATGGGCCTCATGCCCTATCAATTCAAGCTGATGCCAAGGGAAACAAAGCCCTGGTACTTCACCACCATGGCCTGCAAGCCTCAAACGCGGCGGAAACCAGTTTTCACCATCATCATCCCGATAAGCCAGACCACAAGATTTTGCTGTCTAAAGCAGATTTTAAAACTTTTATCGCCAATGAAAATCGACTTCCGCTTTCCTTTGAGCCTCTGGGCTCGGTTCTCATTGGATTTCTCCTGATGTCCAACCCCTTGACGGGTCAAAAAACGTCCCTTCACCATTTATATGCCCATCCACCGCCGCCCAATCAGACTTTGCGTTTCCGTCAAACTATTGCCTTACTTATTTAAATCACCTTAATCTGCTTTCATTTTGCTGCAATCAGGCTGAAGCTTGCTTGAGCGTGCCAATAAAAAGGATTAAGGAGATTCTCGTTTGCGTTCCCCACTACTAAACGCATTGCTGCTCACTCTGGCTGTAACGATGCCTTATTGGAGCTGGGCAGACACGCCCCCAGTCTTTACATTAGAGGCCGCGATTGAAATTGCCGCCCATAATAACCTGAATTATCAAGCCGCATTGGCGCAAAAAGACATCAGTCAGGCCCAGATCACAACAGCCAAAGCACGCTTGAATCCCTTGTTGATTTCCGATAACGGCATCGCCGAAAAAACCTATCGCCTGGGCCTGCAACAAACACTGGAGTTGGGTGGAAAACGAAAAAAACGTATTGCGGTCGCTGAAACCCAAAGCCAACTCACGGACATCCTAACGAGTGCCAAGCTTTTAGAACTCAGGATGGGTGTCAGAAAAACATACACGGAACTGTATACCGCTTTAGAGCGCCAAAAAGCTTATGAAGAAATCGTTGAAACCACACAGCACCTGCTGGCCATCGCCAAAAAAAGAGAGAAGGTGGGCGATATTCCCAAGGTGGATGTTCTGAGTGCTCAAATTGCATTTACCAATTCAAGAAGTGACCATCAAACCGCTTTTTATCAGGTAGTTTCTGCCAGAAACCGACTGAGCGCCTTGCTGTTCCAGCCCCTCTCCCAAGAACAGCTGTTGGCAGCCCCACCAAATTTTGCCCAAGAAGCGTTGCTGACGCCCCAGAAGCAGGAGCCTAGCCAGCCCTTGCAAGCATCGCTGACCGAATCAGCGCTGAATCTGAGTATTCTGATTGAACAGGCCTTTAAAATTCGACCTGAGCTTCAGGAAAACAGGCTGAACGAGATTTTAACTATACAGCGGTTGGCTGTGGCCAAGAGTAACCGAATTCCCAACCTCAGTCTTTCGGCTGGCCCAGACTTGGTTGCTGAACCCGGTCAAAGGCGTTTGAACCTCTATGTGATTGGAGCAGTGGATATCCCTGTTTTTAACCGGCAACAAGGCCCTATCGAGGAGGAATCTGCCCGACAACGACAGCTCCAGATTACACAACAGGCTTTAAAAACCCAGATAACTTATGAAGTCATCAACGCCCATACGGCTTTTATAGCCAGCCAGGAACGGCTAAAGCGCTATGAGGCAGAACTACTCCCTGATGCGGAGCAGATTGTCAAACTGGCCCAGTTAAGCTTCCGGGAAGGGAAGTCCTCCATATTGACGCCAATTAACGCTCAACAGGCCTTCATCAATACCCGCCTGGGGTATTTGCAAGCCATGAGCGATCATCAAGATGCGATTAGTGATTTAGAAAAGGCGATAGGAACCGGATTATGAAGATCTCTCATCCATTACCCTCTTTCAGTGGCTTGATCTTGACCGGACTAGTTTTTCTGGCTGGTTGCGGGGCCTCCCAAACTGAATTGCCACAAACCGAGAAACAGGCCGCATCATCCGATATCGTTCGCTTAACGCCAGAAGCCATTCAAAAAAGTGGTATTCAGGTGGCAGTAGTCACTGATCGTTCTCACAGTAGCCACATTACGACTATTGCGGAGGTCAAGGCCGATGATAACCAAGTGTTTCATCTCAGCTCTATTGTGGGTGGTCGCGTCATCAGTGATAAGGCTAACTTGGGCGATACGATCCGGCAAGGGCAGACCGTGGCCATCATACGCAACCAGGAAGTAGTTAAAGCCCAAGCGGCATCGATTCATGAGCTTCATAACAATGAAATCGCCATTCAACAGGCAAAAACCCGCCTTAAATTGGCCTGCCAAAATTATCAGCGGGAAAAAGCGCTTTACGCCGAAGGGGTTTCCCCCCACAAAGATCTGCTACAGGCCCAGTCTGAGATGGAATTAGCCCAATCCACTTTAAGCGGCTATCAGGAGCATGAGACCCATGTGACTTCCGAGGCGAAAGCATTGCTGGGCACTTATGGGGTGGATTTCAACAGTCAGTCCGAACATTTACAAACCGGTAGCCCCATCCTGGCCCCTCGAAGCGGGGTGATCACCCGAAAAACCATTACCTTGGGCGATACAGTGAGTGCTGACCAAATTTTGTATGAAGTGGCTGACTTGTCCCGGGTTTGGTTGGATATGACGGTTTATCCCCCAGAACTGGCCGGGCTGAAGTTAGGCCAGATCATTCGCTTTACCAGCGACAGTCTCCCCAATAAAGTGTTCTCCGGGCGCATCAATTACATTCCGGCCAGCACCAATGCCCGAAGCCCAATGTTTATGGTTCGGGCCTTTTTGAGTAACCCGGATTACAGCCTCAAGCCTGGCATGTTTGGGCAGGCAGAAATTGATTCCGCCCCAAAGGGCAGTAAGCCGTTTATCCCGGAAAGCGCACTGCAAAAATATGGACGGGAAACCTTTGTGTTTATTCCGATGAAAGAGGGCAGATACCGCAAACAGCCCGTGGAGATTGAAAGTCATGATTCGGCGGGGTATTTGATTCGCAATGGCCTAAAAGCAGGAACACTTGTGGTGACCCACGGGAGTTTTACCCTGAAGGGCGAATTATTAAAAAATCAGTTCGGGGAGGAATAAGATGGAACAGTTTCTTGCCAACCTGATCAAGCAGCGGCTTTTGATTTGCCTGGCCTTTGTTTTTGTCATTATTGGCGGCGTGTTTGCTTACTGCAATTTGCCCATTGATGCGTTTCCCGATCTGACCAACGTTCAGGTGCAGGTCATTACCGAAGCCCCTGGCATGCCACCGATTGAAGCGGAGCAATTGGTGACAGTTCCCATTGAGTCTATCCTGAACGGCTTGCCCAAGGTGGAGCAGGTTCGCTCAGTCAGCAAGTTTGGACTTTCCATTGTCACGGTTGTTTTTCAGGACAATGTAAATACCTACTTTGCCCGGCAATTGGTTAATGAGCGGCTTCAAAGCGCCCGCTCCCGACTGCCAGATGGAATCAGCCCGCAGTTGGGGCCTATCACCACCGGCATGGGGGAAATTTACCAGTATGTGGTGGAAGGCAAAGGCTATACAGCCAGGGAGTTAAAAACCCTGCATGACTGGGATATTAAATATCAACTGAGAACCGTGCCAGGGGTTAATGAGGTCAATACCTGGGGCGGACAGACCCAGGAATACGTGATTACGCTTTTTCCAGAGCGGCTGACCCAGTATGACCTGACGTTACAGAACGTATTTGCCGCACTGAAAAACAACAACGAGAACTACAGTGGCGGCATTATCGAGCATGGCGCCGAGCAGTATATCATTCGAGGTCTGGGGCGGGTGGAAACTCTGGACGATATTGGCAATATTGTGGTTTCCCGTAAAGGGACAATGCCTGTTACCCTGAAAAACATTGCCCAAATTGGTTTTGGGAATGCTTTACGGCAAGGGGCTGTGACCAAAGATGGTCAGGGAGAAGTTGTCACCGGACTGGTTATGATGCTGAAGGGCGAAAATAGCCGTGAAGTAATTGAACGGGTCAAGGAGAAAGTCCGACAAATCCGCAAAAGCCTGCCTGAAGGCATCCAATTGAAACCCTTCTATGATCAAACCCGCTTGGTGGAGCAAACCATTCACACGGTTCAAACCAACCTGCTAGAAGGGAGCATGTTGGTGATCGCGGTTTTGCTGCTGTTGCTGGGAAATCTGAGAGCTGCCCTGATTGTAGCGGTAGTCATTCCTATTTCCATGATGTTTTCCCTGATGGGGATGAAAGCATTGGGCTTGACCGCCAACATCATGAGCCTGGGGGCGATTGACTTTGGAATGATTGTGGATGGGGCCATTGTCATGGTTGAAAATACCGTGCGCAAGCTGGCCCATGCGGAACCGGGTGTTACCCACAACACCGAGGCCGTGGTGCAACAATCTCTGAAAGAAATGGCCCGACCGATTCTGTTTGGGATTTTGATTATTACGGTGGTCTATATGCCCATTTTGGCTTTAGAGGGCATGGAATACAAAATGTTTTCGCCCATGGTGTTTGCGGTTTGTTTCGCATTGTTGGGCTCTCTAATCTGTGCCTTAACGCTGGTACCGGTATTGTGCACGTTTTTTCTCAAGGGAAAAGTCAAAGAACGGGAAAGTTTTTTCATTCAAAAAATTCGCCCGGCTTACCTGAATCTGCTGAAAAAGGCACTGGCGCACCGTAACATGACCGTTTCCATTACCGTTGCCCTGTTTATAGTCACAGTGGCCAGCGTGCCCTTCTTGGGGACGGAATTTGTGCCCCAACTGGATGAAGGTGACATCCTGATTGAAACCGTCAACCTGCCCAGTATTTCACTGGCCGAAAAACTGAAAGTGACCACGCAAGTTGAGCAATCTATTGGTGATATTCCTGAAATTGAAACGGCCGTCTCCAAACTGGGCCGTCCAGACCTGGCCACAGACCCCATGGGTGTCTATCAGGCGGACGTCTATGTGATGCTGAACCCAAAGCAAACTTGGCGAAGTGGTATCACCAAAGAGAAATTAATTGCCGAAATTGACCGCCGTTTAAATCGGGATATTCCTGGCACGCATTTCAATTTCACCCAGCCGATTGCCATGCGCGTCGATGAGCTGGTATCCGGGGTGCGCTCCGATATCGCCATCAAGCTATTTGGCGAGGATTTTAAGGTGTTGGCGGAAAAAGCGCAGGACATAGAGCGTGTCATGCGATCGGTAAAAGGCCAACGGGACTTGCAAACTGAAAAACTGGAAGGCAGTTCTCAAATTGTCATCACGCCAGATCGGACAAAAATGGCGCGTTATGGCGTTCAAATTTCTGACATGAAAGCGTTGGTAGGCACGGCTGTTTTGGGAGAGCCTGTTTCCGAAGTGCTGGAAGGCCGCAAGCGCTTTACGATGCGGGTCAAGTTCCCAGGGGGCAGTCAGACAAATCCGCTTTTATTACAATCCCTGCTGTTGGATACAAGCACGGGCCAGCGCATTCCGCTGGGGCAAGTAGCCACCATCCGGACGGAAGAAGGGCTTGAGGTGATCAACCGGGAATCCGCTCAGCGCCGAATTGTGGTGATGTGCAACGTGGATGACCGTGATATCGGCTCTTTTGTGCGAGAAGGCCAGCAAAAGATCAAGGAACTCGTCCAGCTACCTCCGGGTTATTACATTGAATGGGGCGGCCAGTTTGAAAATCAGCAACGGGCCATGCAAAAGCTCATGATGGTGGTTCCGTTGTCTATTGTGGTGATCTTCCTGCTCTTGATGGCTACCTTCTCTTCGGTGCGCCATTCCCTGTTAGTGATGCTAAATGTTCCGTTTGCCCTGATTGGGGGTGTGATCGCCTTATGGCTCAGAGGCATGTACCTGAACGTACCAGCCTTTATCGGCTTTATCGCGCTATTCGGGGTGGCCGTCTTAAATGGCCTGGTTCTGGTTTCAACCATCAACCAGTACCTGAAAGAGGGTCATCCTTTATCTCAGGCAATACAACTTGCGGCTGAAACCCGATTGAGACCAGTTCTGATGACAGCGCTGGTGGCTATTTTGGGTTTTATGCCGATGGCTTTATCACACGGTGCAGGCGCGGAGGTGCAGAAGCCACTGGCTACCGTGGTCATCGGTGGGGTGTTCACCTCTACCTTTTTGACCTTGATTGTTTTGCCGGTCATCTATGGCTGGACCCAGGCTGTAAACGGAAATCTCTACTTTCAAACCCTTCCCAAAACGACACTCAGGTCAATACCATCTTCAAGGACACTGCCATAACCGCCGCTCTGGTAGACCGGCTGACCCACCACCGCCACCTCCTGGAAATGAACGGCGATAGCTACCGCTTCCGCCAATGCCTGAAAAACAAGGGAAACCAGTAAAGTAACCCCTTCAGCACCGCCACCCATTCCCTGGCAGAATGTCGTAGATTTAAAGTCCAGGGCATTCTGCCAGGGGATGGGTGCTTCACTGGCCAGACAAACGCAAGATGGGTTAACGCCAAGGTCTCCGAAACCCGCCACCCTATATAGGCTAAGGTCAGGCATAACGTCCGTACACCTCTCAAATCCTGATCGGCAGCCGCCAAGAAAGCGTCCCGTTCAATCTCAGTAAGGTAAAGGCGCTGTCCTTTGTCATCAAAAAGCTGTGAGTTTGATTTGGAAACGGCACTCTTTTTTGATCAATAAATGTCACCCTCCTGGTTCTACTTTGTGCTAATGCTGTTTTTAGTCATACAATGCGTTTATGAAAAGCTTAAAAAAATGGCCGGAATTGCTCACAACGATTGCTTTGCTTGGGCTCCTACTATACGGCGCGCTCTTTTTCCTCGCTCCAGGCTATTCCTGTTGGCCTCTGTACTTTGTTTTAGGTGTGGGGATTATCCCGCTCTGTCTGCAAGTTTTTAAAAAAGCACTTCAGAAAGACTTTGGCGCCGATATTCTGGCAGTTCTCGCCTTAATCACCAGCGTGATATTACAAGAGTATCTGGCCGCTGTTTTAGTCGTTTTAATGATGGCAAGCGGGCAATCTCTTGAGAAGTTTGCTCTGCGGAAAGCCTCATCCGTATTGGATGCTTTAGCAAAACGAATGCCTGTCAGCGCCCATCATCAGCTTGCAGGCCAAATCAAAGAGATTTCGCTGGCCGATATTAAAATCGGTGACCAACTCGTTATATTCCCCCATGAAACGGCACCCGCAGATGGAACCGTTTTGGAAGGGAATGGCACGATGGATGAATCCTACCTGACAGGCGAACCTTACCACGTGGAAAAGGCACCCGGCGCTTCCGTTTTGTCAGGTGCCATCAACGGGGAAGCCGCTTTAGTCATCAGAGCCACTAAAGTGGCGGCAGATTCGCGTTATGCCACCATCATGACCGTAATGCAAGAGGCAGAGCAGAAACGTCCGACGATGCGCCGTTTGGGTGATCAAATCGGGATGTACTTTGCTCCTATCGCCTTTTTACTTGCATTGTCAGCGTGGGGAATTACGGGAGATGTCACACGCTTCTTGGCCGTTTTAGTTGTTGCAACGCCTTGTCCATTGCTCATTGCTATCCCGATTGCCATAATCAGCGCGATTTCTCGAGCGGCCAAAGAGGGGATTATCATCCGTGATCCGGTGGTACTGGAACGCTTACCAACTTGCCGTACCGCCATCTTCGATAAAACGGGGACACTCACCTATGGAAAACCTCAAGTAACAGAAATATTATGTGCAGCCGAGTTTCAAAGGAGCGAAATCCTACAAGCCGCCGCTAGTTTAGAGCGTTATTCAAAACACCCTTTGGCTAGCGCTATTTTGGACGCTGCCGCCCAAGAGAAGCTTCCTTTGCCAAAAGCCACTGAAGTGTCTGAAAAGCCTGGAGAAGGGTTATATGGCATGGTTAATGGTCGCCAGTGGAATCTAACCAGTCGCCATAAAGTCGCACAAAAATGGCCCGATCTGGTAAGGGGTTTACCTTCAGTTGCTGTTGGTTTGGAATGTATCCTGCTCTGCAATGAACAGTATGCGGGTCTCTTTCACCTGCGGGATGCGCCTCGCACGGATGGTAAACCCTTCATTCATCATCTAGGTCCTGCGCACCAGTTTAACAAAATTCTGTTATTGTCAGGCGACAGAGCTTCAGAAGTGTCTTATTTGGCTCAAGTGCTTGGGATTCAGGATACGTTGGCAGAACAATCTCCTGAGCAAAAGGTGGCCATTGTACGTGCTGAAACAGCTCAGGCAGCAACGCTTTTTATGGGGGACGGCATTAATGACGCTCCCGCACTAGCAGCTGCCACGGTTGGACTGGCCTTTGGGCAGCATAGCAGCGTTACTAGTGAAGCTGCTGGAGCTGTTATTCTTGAAAATACCTTGTTAAAAGTAGATGAACTGATGCATATCAGTCTTGCACTCCGCCGCATCGTTTTACAATGTGCGCTGGGTGGGATGATTTTAAGTTTCATCGGCATGGGGCTTGCGGCAGCTGGGTATCTTTCGCCCGTACAGGGTGCTATTGCTCAAGAGATAATTGATTTCATTGCGATTCTCAACGCACTTCGATTATCGTTGCAACCCAAAATCGCCACCGATATGAATCTCAAGGGTTAGAATGTTACCGGCACATTAAAGAGCATTGGTTCAAAAGAAACATGAAATCAAATCGATCAAAAAATAGACTCTCTAGCTATTTCATTCATCACAAAACAATGATGCAAACCTATGCTGACAGGCGTCCGAAAATTAGAGCCAGTGGAGTGTAGAGATTTTCCATTAAAATTGAAAGCAGGAGAATCTCGAAATGAAGAAGAGCACCCTAAAGGGCATCCATATCCGTAAGCCTTAACAGGCAACGGCTCTGGACAGTTTACCGAAGAGCAGATCGTCAAAGCCTTGCAAGCAGTGGAAACCGGTGGCAAGAAGGCTGTGGACCAGCAGCGTGAATTGGGCGTGAGCAATGCCACCTGGTACATCTGGAAGCGGAAATATGGTGGCTTGGGCGTAAGCGAAGTCAGGAGGTTGAGGGAAATGGAACAAGAAAACACTCAATTGAAGCGGATCGTAGCCAATCTCATGCTGGAAAATGAAGCCATTAAGGAAGTTTTAAAAAAGCTTTAAGGCCCAGTGAGCGTCGCGAGGTGGTGGGAATGCTCCAGGAGAAAGGACTCTCCCACCGCCAAGCTTGCCATTTAGCAGGCATTTCCCGCAGTGTGGACAAATACGTGGCCAGGAATCCTAACGAGGCGTTGGTAGCTAGTATGAAGGAGCTGGCTTTTGAGCATATTCACTACGGGTATCGACGGATCTGGGCCTTATTGAAGCGTGAACACTGGGACGTCAGTTTAAAGCGCGTCAAACGTCTGTGGAAATTGAACCACTTACAAGTACCTCAACGTAAACCTAAACAACGGCGAAGAGGCCCTTGTGTCGAGCAGTATCCTTGTCAGGCAATGGCTCCCAATCATGTATGGTCATTAGACTTTGTGGCGGACCGTCTGGGCCATGGGGGGCGGCTGAGAATGCTTACATTGGTGGACGAGTTTACGCGAGAATGCCTGACCATTCGGGTGGAACGTTCCCTGAAAGCCAAAGATGTGCAAGAAACCCTGGCTCAAGTGGCTAAAGAACGAGGTTATCCTTGCTATTTACGCAGTGACAATGGGTCTGAATTCATTGAAAAGTCACTTCAGAAATGGCTGAGAGAAAAAGGAATTGACTCCATTTTCATTGACCCAGGCTCTCCTTGGCAGAACGGGAAATGTGAAAGTTTCAATGGCAAATTGAGAACCGAATGCCTGAATGCCACTTGGTTCAGAACGTTGCGGGAAGCCAAAGTCCTGATCGAGATGTGGCGGAAAGAATACAACACGTTCCGACCTCACCGGGCTCTGAAATTATTGACCCCACACGAATTTGCCCAGCAATGGGCGACTGCACCACCCTACCTAATAGCAACCCCTGCTTAATCCTTTCCCCACTGCATATTATACGCGCCAATCCGGATGTATCAAGGAAACTTGCTCACTAGCAAGCAACTTTAGCCTGCCGCAATTTCCTTGACACATCCGGATTTCTGCTGGATTTAGCATTTAGGGAAAAAGAAATTAAATGCTCAGTCTCACTTGTGCTAATATTTTCCAAAATCTCTACGCCAAGTGGATCTGAAAAAGGGACCCGGTCACTCTCCAAAATCAACCATTTAGTGACCACTGAATTGCAAGAGAACTAAAAACTTTTGTTATTTTGCGGGAGAGTAGGGCCGCTCATTCACTCACCCTTAAAATCTTCTTCTGGGATAACGAATATCTTCCTCTACCGTCATATCCTGCACTTTATCCACAAATAACCATCCGCACAGTAAAAAACTGATGAAATTGGTGGTGGGGTCTGGATTGGGATGATTATAAAAATTCCAGGCCGCCGCCGCCGCTAGAGCCATATACACCAGAACCAGTAACTTTTTCATAAACTCTTATTCCTCTCTTCAAAAAGTTAAAAGGGAAATACCAAGCACCGTAATTGCAACTCATGGGTAATGCCCATAGATACCCCATAACGCAAGCAAAGCACCCGCAATGGATGCTTTTGCATAATACAGGGTGCGCTCGGAGAAATTCGAACTTCCGACCTCATGATTCGTAGAGTTGGAAATCATATATTTATTTCGAGAAAATCCTATCATATATAAACGTTATAACGAAAGGTAAAATGACCATTGAAAATATTACCCCAAACAGAGCTCTCCAATTTCTTTCTCTCCAAGCATGTTGCGCCCCAACTTGAATTTCAACAACAGGAAATAGTTTTTGTACTAAAGTCACAGCCCAAAAGCTCAAAATAAGGGCAGGCAAAGTAAGTATTTTAAGCAAATCCGTGGTAACAAAAGCAGCCGTAAAGTAGTAAAAAAATAACAATATAAAAATAGAAATCACTAGCATCATAGCAATTTGTGCAAAAAAATAATTAATACTACACAAAGGCGACTGAGGAGGGAATGATTGAATTATTTGCTGAATCTTATCAAAAAGGCCTCGAACCCAAATATCATCATCACCTGACACGCTAAAATAACTTTCGCTATAACAATCACTTGCAAAATAAATTTCAACTTTTTTTCCAGTATAAAACTCATGAAGGTAAAGTCTTATCGAAGATATTGGCTGTGAGTTCGTAATAGTACCATCCCCGAAAATTGCTTTATCTGAGCTTTCCGTGCGGGAATCATCTTTATAGGTTATAGAAAAGCTTAAATTGAATTGACCCTCGTCAGAAGTTTTTTGTTCATCAAGAAGTTTGCACAGTGCTCTCACACCCTCAATCTGAACTATTCTGCTTTTTATCTTACAGCGTTTTGTATCTTTAACTTTGATCATAAACATCTATAGATATTAAAAAAGCCTCATTTTAATAATGACGAGGCCTTTTTATATAAAAAAATGGTGCGCTCGGAGAGATTCGAACTCCCGACCTCATGGTTCGTAGCGGTGGTCAGAAACCTTAATATAGTTGCCTTTTAAGGCATTTTAAATTTTCAAGGTCACAAAAATGTCATCAGAGAAAGCCATTTTACTGCCATCTCTTAAAACAGAGAAGCCAGATTCTAAAGCGTACTCTGTATCACATGCACTACCCAACAGCGTGTTGATGACAACTTACTGATACAAAAAGAACCCAATTCTGACGATCCCGCACCCCATATCTTAAGATTTTTATGATCAGCGTTTAAACAACTACCGAAGCTTTTTTTCATAAGCAAAGTATCTCAACCTCAAAAAAACCAAAAACCCTTGGCCTATGTCGATTTCCCACTGTACTACGGGATGTATGTCAAACCCCGCAAACAAAGCGGGCAGACCGAGATAACCTTTCAGTTTGAAGATCCTGATGCCTTACCGGGCGCCTTGGGCGAACGGTATCCAATGGGAACCTTGTAGCTGTTTTTACCCGCCGATCTCATTGAAGATGGATAAGCCCCCGACGAACTGCAAGGACTGCTTGGGCTGGCAGTGCCAGAAGAGGCTTTTTACGTATACCAGGATTAGCCTCCTTTCTGACATTGTTTACTAAAGCCACTCCTCGTTAACACTGAAGAGATAGCAACAAATCGATTCGCCGCGTTTTTATAAAGCTGGCAATGGATAGGGCTCTCTCAAGACGTTTTGTAAAGCATAGGAGTGATTCAATTGAAGGTCGAAGGGCAAAATTACCACTCCTACGTATTGACGCAAGTTAAACCGTCTAGGCAGTTGAATATTTTTAATAACACAACGCTTCCACAGGATTTGTTTCAAGCAAGATTTAAAGGCTCTCCCACTCAATCTCCTCAACAAGCTAAAAGTTTTTTTGAAAAAGTCACACAGGGGCCTGTGCCTAAGCTGGTTGTGGGTACCGTACTCTTGGCGGCAGGGCTTGCCATTAAGGCATTTGCGCTAGCAACTGTTCTGGCGGCTCCCATATTGGTTCCAGTTGGATTAGGGCTGGGTATGGTTGGGGCGTTGTTGATGGGTTGGGGTGGTGTGCAGGCGTATAAACAATCCAATTCCAAGCCCCCGTCTGATGACCCACAGGATTCCTCAGCTTCTAATGCTCAACCCGATGGGCCTTCGGATAACGCAACCCCGCCAACCCCAGAAATTACAGCGGACTCCGCAACTCCTCTATCTGAAGATCAGCCGGAGTCTCATCCACCCACCGCTCCCTCTCAAGGGTCCGAAGCGGCATCGCCTGTATCAGCGCCAGCAGTCCCTCAAAATCAGGACGCGTTGAGCTTTGAGGCATTATACGGAACCAATGACATCCGGCAAATCTTTTTCAAGCAAAAGTCCGGGACATTATCATGTTATTTGCTAGCCGCCCTGGATAGCTTGATGCAGCATCCAGCCGGTCGTCAAGCATTAGAAAAGATTCAAGTTTACAGAACAGCCAATGGCTACGATGTCAAATTCCCGGGTCAGCCCAACCCTATTCCGGTATCGAATGCCGAATTGGCAGACCGTATGGCTGAGGGGCCATTGGGGATACGCTTGATTGAAAAGGCTTATTTAAAAACACCGGGTGCTACTCTTCTAACTGACAATCCAACCTCTGCCATAGAGCGTATTTTTGGCTGGCAACAATCCAAGACAGAAGCCATCAAGCTGCAAAATAATCCCGGTGCTAAGCAATTTATTGGGGGTATTCAATTTTCTTTCCGTAAAAGAGCCAAGCAATTTAAGGAATATGTGGCACAATTGCCCCACACTCGGGAATTTGGCAATGTGGATACCTGGAGCGCCCTTAAGAAGAACGGTGGTAATCATTGGTATTCCTTGCGGTTTGATTCAGAAGACCCAGACTCAGTGATCAAGGTCAACCCGGAGGACACTCAAAGGCTTGTAGAACGGATAACAATTGATGAATTGTTGGATCAGTGCCATTTAGAAGGCGCCCGGATTCCAATTTAAATTTTCATGTAATTAGGGTTTACTTTGGGTAGTATGAGAAAGTAGCGTGTTTGGGATTCTATCACCTCCCCTAGGGGATGGCTGGAATGCGTAGCATGCCGGTAATGGGCGAAACTGGTCGGAAGGATGGTAGCCTACAGCGCTTTCCCCAAGGGGATGATGCACAATGGGAGCGAAAAGAGTTGTGTTAGCTCCAATAACGACTTGAGCCTCTTTAAGGGTGTCAAACTGCTCCATATTCAGGCATTCATCCCGAAGTCTCCCATTGAAGCTTTCACATTTTTACCGTGAGCGGCATCCACATTCGTAAGCCTTATCAGGCAACGACTGCGTATGCAATTTCTTGCAGGACCTCTTTATCCAGCGTTAGATTCGCCACAATCCGCTTTAAACATGTGTTTGCATGCTCCAGCTCTTTCAGCCGCCGGGCTTCATTAAATGCACATGCCACCGTATTTCTGTTTCCATTTACCCAAAGCCGTTGCCCTTTAGGGCTTACATATGGATGCCCTAAAGGGTACTCTGTTTCATTTCGAATTCTTCCCAAACCGACACTCAGGTCACCTCTAAAAAAGCACCGCTCTGTAAATTTAAGCATTATTTTTTAAGATTCAGCATCAATAGGAGTTGCGAAATCAGCAAGTTTGAATTTAAATATGTATAAACTTCTGAAGTTCACTCTCCCGTTTTTAAAAGGTTCCCGCTATGCTCACTGTCCCTACTCAACCACTGCATCCACCTACCTCCACGCAACCTGTCAGACAAACTTACCCCATACAGACGGCAGTCCACAAGCCTTCTAGTGCTACTGCACCCAAATTTAGCGGAAATGACAGCAACCCAGGCTTTTTTACAAAAATGGGAAATGGCTTCCTAGGGATATTCGGTTACCACAAGAAACCCACATTGGCTCAAACCTTAATGGCCCCAGCCATGGAGGACTTAAAAGTAACCGTACTGAATTCAGAGAATTCACAAAATCTGGCAGACTTTGTGAAAAAAACGCTCAATTTGACTCTTACAGAAGACGAATCCAAAAAGTTAGCTGATTTTGGCGCAAATACGGTACTCCACATCGGAAATCAGCTCTTTGTGCCGCAAACTGCCCAACATATCGCCAACTGGGCAGGCCAAACCGCTGACCAGGCCAGATTTCAAATATTGACGCCACAAGCGGCAAAGCACTTGGGTTTCTTTGCGTCTGAGTCTGCCAGTCAGGCTGTTAATCAATTGCACGAGCCAGTAAGTTTGGCAGCGGTAACAGCCACCGAAAATACAGCCTCAAGACTGATTAACAATGCGGTTCGCAATGGACGCAGACTGATACTTCAAAATTTTGAGCCCTTAAGGCAAATAGGCTATGGGGCAGGCATGGCTGCTACAGGCTATTATGTGCTGCCTTATGTCACTACACCCGCAAAAAGTACCGCTGTAACCACAGCAGGCGTTGGCATGATGGGGTGGGGCACTTATGGGTTGAGCAGTAGCCTTGGAAAAGCCAACGACCGGAGCCAGGCCAGCGCGAATGCATTGGCGAAGGCCGCCCAGGAAGGGGATGTTCATAAACTCAAGCAATTGATCAGCAGAAAAGCCTCTATTAACCGCCTGGATGAGCAGAACTGCAGTGCGCTTTACCGGGCTGCGGAACATGGCCAAGTGAATGCCGCTCAATTCTTAATTGAGCATGGGGCAGATTTACAGCTTGGCTTCCCACTACAAAATCGTTCTCCCCTTTGGATTGCGGCCCAAAATGGGCACACCGAGGTGGTTAATATTCTTATAGACAGTGGCGCCGCATTTAATATGGCGGATGAGAATGGGGTTACACCACTGAGAGTAGCACAGGCTTTTGGCCACAGCGATATTGTTCGAGATTTGCTCAGCGTGAAGGCACTGGGGCTTGATAGCCAACCCAGTCTCCCTAAAAAACTTACAGCCCCTTTTTCACAACGGCTACCGGGCCCCTTGGATCGTTCCCCCCAAAGCGTGGATAAACTTTGTGGGGCAATTAGCAACGATAATATTCAGGCTCTAAAAAAATTGGTAAAACAGGGTGTGGATTTTGATGCGCTGGATTCAAATGATTGCACCCCTTTGTACCGGGCCGCTCAAAAAGGGAAACTGCAGGCCGCAGAATTCCTGGTTCAGATGGGTGCCACTGTGGAAAAAGGGTCGACAACAGTTAATCAAACGCCATTGTGGGTGGCCTCCCGCAATGGGCATACCGATATCGCTAAACTCCTCATCAATGCTGGCGCCAACCTAAATACCCCTGAAGTAGAGGGCAATCAAACACCTTTGTGGGCAGCCTCCTGCTGTGGGCATACCGATATCGCTAAACTGCTCATCAATGCTGGCGCCAACCTAAATACCTCGGAAGTAAAGCACAATCGAACCCCTTTGTGGATTGCTTCCTCCAGGGGGCATACCGAAATAGCTAAACTGATCATCAATGCTGGCGCTGAACTTAATATTCCTTCAAAATCAAAACATACACCTCTACAATTAGCAGTTGAAAACGGGCATACGGAAATTGCCGAAGCACTTCATGCCGCTGGGGCCAAATAATAGCCAATTTATTAGTCCTTGACTCCGTAAGCCCTCAAAGGATTGCTACCCCCTAAACTGACAACCTCATTCAGATCATTACCCACCTAGTGATCAGACCTGAACCACCTTCTAACATTGCTAGATGGGTTTGAGCTGGGCATGATGGCCAGACTGATCTGCACTCCATAATAGGGAATCATTTAAAACTTAAGGTTTTTATTCATAGAAAGAAAGGAACCTTAAACAAGGAAGATCTCCAGTTTTACAGAAGAGCAGATTATTGCGTCCATACGCAGCCAGGTATCCGGTGAAAAGACGGGGAAAAGTCTGTCGGGAGCTTGCCCTCTCAGCGAAAACAGAGAATCCAGATTCTAAAGCGTACTCTGTATCAAACGCACAACCCAACAGCGTGTTGATGACAGCTTACTGACACAAAAAGCACCCAATTCTGACGATCCTACACCCCATAGCTTAAGATTTTTATGATCAGGGTTTAAACAGCTACTGAGGCTTCTTTTCATGAAAAAATTTACTACTCTCATCCCTTTCTTCAGCTGCCCGGATTGGGTGAAGGATGTTGAGATTATTGAGATATTGCTTCTCGCAAATATCATTGAATTTTTTTAAGGATTTTTCAGAGTTATTTTTGTAATATTCCTGACTCGAATAAAATGTTTTTTTCAACTTCCGCCAAGCCAAAAAGCAGCAACCCTGCTTATGATCACTCATATCCGAACTAAAACTATTACAGCCTTCAACATGGCAAGTCTTTGAGTTCTTTCGAAAAGGCTTTCCTCGTTTATCGCGATCCATTTGTCCACAAATCCAGCATTGGAATATTGGGACTATAAACGCTTCTGCAGGGGCTAGCAATTTAATAAGGTCATAGTCCTTAGAATAATGGTCAGAATAAACAAATTCCCAAAAGCCTTCGCCTAGATCTCTTCGCTCCAAGGGGTTCTCTATGAGAATGTTACCGTCCCATTCAGGTGCAACAATGTTTTCGTTTGGCAATAACAAATGCACCTGTGCAATGGTCCATCTAAGCACTTCAAAAATGCGGATTGGTTTTACGTCCAACAGAAGATGGGCATCATCAAAAACAGTGTGCTTCAAAACTTCTGCTATTTGCATGAGTTCTTTTGGGCTAAAGGATCTAAATGGCTTAATATAACGCTCTGCAAATTCCAGCTTTCTCAGCCCCAAGCCAGCAAGTAGCTCTTGGCTTTCAGGCTCTACCAAAATGGCATTTCCTTTTGATATCAATGGAGAAAAATTACTGACTTTCCCATCACTGTCTTGAAGTTTGCCGTGTATAAACGCATTCAGCGTACTTCGAATGGTCGGTTGAGGCATAATTGACAATTCTCTTATTTGTTGACTAATGCCATTTGTTGCTGTCTGAAATAAGACAGTATTGATCATTATACTCCCGTCCGTTTGATGTCATTCTAAAAAAAACAGCAAGCGAGGCCAGTAATGACAACTGTTTCATCCCGTTTTTTATCGATACTACCTGCCTACTTTGGAGGCAAGCGCACCTTAGCGCCATGGATCTTCAACACCCTACAACACGCCATTCCTCAAAAAGAGTGGGATCAATCCGAGTTCATTGATCTCTTTATGGGGGGTGGCTCCATTTCATTGTTTGCCAAAACTCAAGGCTTCAAAAAAATCTGTGCCGTTGATTGCGCAGGCCGCTCAAAAATTGTTGCGGAAGCAGCGCTAATGAACGGAACCCTGCGCCTGCAAAGATCGCATTTGCTTTATCTCAGCCAACCGATTCCTACTAACCAAAAGCCTGGACTAGTCGAATCAATGTACTCACCTTCTGTTTTTAGCTGTCGACACGCCCAGATTCTTGACCAATGGCTCTATTGGGCAAACCAGGTGCAAAATACAACACTGAAAGCTTTAATGAAATTGGTAATCTGGCGTTGTATTTACCGTTTTATCTGCATTCCCACCAGTGTAAACACTTCAAACCGACCTTTCGCCGAAGCATTAGATGGAATCAGAAGCTGGGACAGCTTAAACCCAAAGCGTTTTATCGATGGCAGCCTGGATAGTCTCCTGATTCCCAGCTGTGATTGGCTGACCAAAGAGATAAAAACCGTTAATCAGGGCCTCTTCTCAGGCGCACCTATCAGCTTTCATCAGGCGGATGCACTTAATATTTTACCCAACCTTCAAGGCGACATCTTATATGCAGATCCACCTTACGCTCACACCAGTGCCTATGAAAAGACCTTTGCCGTTATTGATCATCTTCTAACCGGCCACAAACAGGTCACCCCCTCAAGTTTCTCAAAAAGTACCGAAAGTCTGGACACTCTGTTTGACAGTGTCCGGCATCTTCCCACCTGGATGCTTTCTTACGGGAATCAGGTCCTGGACTTAAATGCATTGATCGCCTTAGTACAACGCCATGCGGGATCCCGCAAAGTCCAGGGGTTCGCCAAGGCCTATAAGCACTTGGCACACGTTTCCAAGTCCAACCACAATCAAGAGTTACTAATTATTGCAAGCACTGAACGAAAGGTAATTTCCTATGCAAATTGATATTCAGCAACTTCACCCCGACCCCAGAAACAGTAATGTTTGTCCGCCAGATCGACTGGCCAAAATTGAAACCCACATTAAGCGCACTCACTGCTATCCGGTTTTGATTGTACGACCCCACCCGCAGCGCCCAGGGGAGTACCTCATTATCGACGGACATCATCGGCTTGAGATCCTGAGGAAACTAAATCATACCCAGGTAGACTGCCAGGTCTGGGAAATGGATGAGCAAGATGCGACCTTGGCCCTGGCTACTCTCAACACGCTCCGGGGTACCGACGATATCCGAAAACGGGCAGAACTAGTTAACATCCTGCAACAAGATTATGGAATGACTAATTTGGCAAATCTGTTGCCAGAAACCGAAACCCAAATCCAAGATTTACTGGCAATTTTGAAACTGGATGAAGCAGAGCTGGAAAAAGCGGTGAAAGCCCAGATAGAAGCTGAAAAGGCTCTGCTACCCATTCCCTACACCTTTATGCTCTTTGAATCAGACGCCAAAGTCGTTGAAGAAGCACTGGCACTCTATCAAGGTGAGAAAACGCAACAGTTCATTCAATTATGTCATCAACATTTGGAGAAGAAACATGCCTAAAGCCTTCAAAGATATAGACCAGGAAAAGCGTAAAACCTACATTCATAAGCTCTTGGATATTGGCATTCGCACCTCCGAGATTGTAAAAACGATAAAGCCATTATTTGCAATTTCTGATCGACAAGTTTATCGGGATATCCAGCTAGTGCGTAAAGAACGAAGTCTGGATATAAAGTCACTTTCAGCTGATGAGTATTTATACGAAACACTTTCCAAAACCAGTTATTTGTATCGTCTAGCGCTTCAACAAGTGAATCCCGATCTAAATGCCGCACGCGCTGCCCTTGTTGAAGAATATAAAATTTATCAATCCATCAAGAAAGAGGAAGAAAAAAATCATGTCAGCCGAGAAGCTTCTAACCCAAAAGCTCTTGTCGATGGCCTTACCAAGCTTTTTGGAGAAACTACAAATAACCAGTAAGCAGCTTACTTCTGACGAGCTTAAAGCAGTCATTCAGGCCCGGGGCTTATATGATTTCGAGTTTTTTGTCCGCTATTTCTTTGCACATTATTGCGAATTTCCTTTTTCTAGAATGCATCTGGATTTTTGCCAAGCCGAGCAGAATCCATACGCTCGACAGCGTAGGGATGTAATTGCCGCCCCTCGTGGTCATGCCAAAACCACCTTCAAAACGCTATTTAAAGTCGTGCATGCCATTGTTTATGGCTATGAGCCTTTTGTCGTGATTGCCAGTTATTCACGCCCTCAAGCCGTTCAAAAAGTCAAAGACATACTAGATGAGCTCACTCATAATCTGCTGTTACATGAAGTCTTTGGGGCGCTGGCCCCCAAGCCCGGCCGTTATTTGGGGCGTGCCCGCTGGGGAACTTCTGACTTCACAGCACAAAATGGCTGTCGAGTCGTTGCCATATCCCGAGGGCAATCATCACGAGGCATGCGACACGGTGCAGATCGTCCCTCTTTGATCATTTGCGATGATGTCGAATCGTTAGAAGGGGTCTACGAATTAAAGCAACGAGAAAAAACGTTGGACTGGTTTCAAAAAGACATTTTAAAATTAGGGCAATCCAACAACAGTACCAATATCACGGTGGTCGGCACAGTTCTTCATCCAGAGTCTCTGCTCTCATTCTTATTAAAAAACCCGGGATGGAATAGCCATTTTTATCAGGCCGTTGAACACTTCGCCGATCATCAAAGCCTTTGGAATGACTATAAGAGCCGATACACCAATTTGAGCGATCTCCACCGAAAAGAAACAGCACATCTATATTTTAAAAATCATGAAATGACCATGATGCAAGGCGTCAAAGTTCTGTGGCCTGAGAGTGATTCTTATGAAAAGCTGTTTTGTATGCAAATAGATGAAGGTAAGGCCAGCTTTCAATCTGAAAAGCAAAACGAACCCTTTGATCCAGAGCGTCAGATTTTTAATATGCCCCAAGCCAAGCGGTTTACCTTCCTTTATGAACAAGGATTCCCTGTTGGGGTTTGCTGGCAAGATGGCTCAAACCGACAAGTACTTTTCAAAGATTTTGAACAAATCGTAGCTTTCCATGATCCGGCAATGGCATCCAGCAAAGACTCTGATTATGCGGCCATTGTGGTAGTGGGCCTGGATAAAGAAGAATATTTATACTGTTTAGACGCTTACCTCGAAAAAGTACCGGTGTCCAGACAATTGGAACAAGCTTATCATTTACAGGCCAAGTGGGGATTTCAACGCTTATATCTAGAAACCAATAACTTTCAAGGGATTTTGCAAATGAATTACAAAGACAAAGCCCTGGAATATCCACAACAAAGCTTATCCGTCATTCCGGTCACCCAAACTCAAAATAAGGCAAAGCGAATTTCTACCTTAGAGCCTCTCATCTCCAATGGCTACCTCCTATTCTCAAATACATTGCCTGAATTATTTATCACCCAAATGCATCTGTTTCCCACTACCCATGACGATGGTCCAGACGCCTTGCACGGAGCGGTCAGTCAATTAAAAAAACGTCTTGAATTACCTCTCTTGAGCCCAATTCAGACATCACATAATCGAGAACCCTATGACTACTATTAAAGAGGATGGTGCGCTGTCCTGTAAGGATTCTTAACCATTGATTTTGGAACAATGGTTGGCTACGATTAAAAATATCAAATTAAGGTTAGAAATTTTGATTCTTTTCATTCTACCCATTGTTTATCTTGTTTGAGCCAATACGGTAACTTTGGGTTAGAATTTCAGGGTTTG